>DATFCW010000336.1:0-8052 GCA_035252665.1 Casimicrobiaceae bacterium
CTTTCGCCTGCACGAAGAGCGGCTCGCCGCTTCGGATGTCGATCATCAGCACGCCCGAAAGCGCCCCATCGCGCGATGAGGTGAGATCGAGCGCGCGATGCTCCTCCAATCGTCGAATGCCGCGCGCCCACACCTGCTCGGCGAGCCGGCTCACGATTTCGATGCCGGTCAGGTCCCCCTTGTGCACGGTGCGGTCGAACGTCTGGCCGGCGAACGCCTTCTGATGAATCGTCCCGTCGGGGTTGCGATCGAAGAAGCAACCGAGCTCGTTTTCGAGCTCGCGGATGCGCGTGATCGCGCCAGTCACGAGCGTCCAGGCGAGCTCCTGGTTAGGCAGCCACTTGCCGCCTTCGATCGTATCCATGAAATGACGCTCTACCGAATCGCCCGCGGCGAGCGCCACGTTGTAGCCGCCCTGCACCATGCGCGTGCACCCGCACTTGCCGAGCAGTCCCTTGACGGCGATCGTGATGTCGAGCGCCGGGTTCGCCTGATGCGCGTGCAGCGCGGCGAACAATCCCGCGCCACCGGCGCCCAGGATCAGGACGTCGGTGCGCAACCGGCGGATGTTCATCGAGGGGGATTAGTGGAAATTGGTGCCAGAGATGTATTCCGAAATTGGTGCCAGAGATGTATTTCCGCATCGTGGAAATACATCTCTGGCACCAATTTCGTTCGCAATTTCGTTCAGCTCCGAACGTCCAACGCCGCGAGCGCCGCCGCACGCCGATCGCGCGCCGCATGATCGACGCTGTCGTAAATGCTGCCGCCATGGCTGTCCATCGCGACGAGCAGCGGGCCGAAATCGCGAATGCGAAATTGCCAGAGGCTCTCCGGATTGAGATCGTCGAGGTCCACGTCCTCGATCGCCTCGATCCACGTCGTCTCGAGCGCCGCGGTGCCGCCGATGATCGCGAGATAGACGCCGCCGTACTTCTGCAACGCGGCCAGCGACGCGGATCCAAGTCCGCCCTTGCCGACGATGATCCGCACGCCGAGCTCTTTCATCAGCGGCTCGGTGAAACGCTCGACGCGGATCGACGTCGTGGTGCCGATGCACACCGGCGCGTAGCCCGCCGGAAACTCGGCCGACTTCCCGACCTTGCGCACGTTGGGCGCCGTATGAATTACCGCATGGCCACGAAGGTCGAGCCGGGTCGTGCGGCCACGGTCGAAGAGCGCGATGTGCGTCGCGTCGCGAATGCCGAAGAGGCGCCGTTGCAGCGTGACCGTATCGTTGATCCGCAGCTTGCGCACGTCCGCTTCGGAGACCGGCATCGTGAGATCGTAGTGCGCCATCTCAATACCCGTACTCGATACCGGCCTCGGTCAGAAGAGCGCTTGCGCGCCGCGCCGAGTGGCACTGCATGTTCACGGCGACCGGATTCATCGTGATGTGCGTCGCCGCCAGCTCGACATGCACGGCGAATGCCGTCGCGTCGCCGCCAAGCCCCTGCGGACCGACGCCGAGCATGTTCACAGCTTTCGTGAGCTCGGTCTCGAGCGCCGCACCTTCCGGGTCGGCGCAATGCGTGCCGAGCGGACGCGTAGCAGCGCGCTTTGCGAGATGCACGCACAAATCCGACGTGCCGCCGATGCCAACGCCGACGATCGTCGGCGGACACGTCCTGCCCCCTGCGTCCAGCACGCAGTCGACGACGAAGCGCTTGATCGCATCGACACCCTCGGCGGGAATCGCCATGCGCAGCCACGAATTGTTTTCCGAGCCTGAACCTTTCGGGATCATCTCGATGCGCACGCCCTCGAACGCATCGCTGAAGTCCATGTGGATGACGGGGATGCCTTCGCCACACGATGTGTGCTCGTTCTTGCGCGTGATCGGATGCACGACGGAGGAGCGCAGCGGGTGCTCGCGGGTGGCGCGCTCGCATCCCTTCCTGATCGCGGCTTTCAATGCAACACCATCGACGACGACGTTGCGGCCGATCGTCACGTTGTAGATCGGGATGCCCGTGTCCTGGCAGAGCAGGTTGTCGGTACGCTCGGCGACCGCGATGTTCTTCACCATCACGCCGAGTACCGATTGCGCCGTCGAATTCGTCTCGCGTGAAACGAGCTGCTCGAAGCCCTTCTTGATGTCGGGCGGCAGCTTCTTGAGTGCTCGGATGTAGAGCTCCTTGGCCGCGTCTTCGACGCGTTGGGAATCGATACGCAATGTCATGGCGATAGTCTCAAGCGATCAGCGCGAACAGCAGCGCGTAGGCGATCGACACGCCCGCCGCAACGGCGATGGCCGTCTTCTGCCACTCGGCACGCCAGCCGACGAACTCGACCAGCAGCAATCGTACGCCCCCGGCAAGGTGCACAGCGAGCGCGAGCACGAGCAGGGTCTCGGAAAGTTTGACGCCCGGCAGGCGGGTCCAGTTCAGAAATCCATCGAGACCGGCCGGGTCGGTGAGCGCGCGCGACAGCACGAAAAAGTGCACCGGAAGGAACAGCGCCAGCGCGAGACCCGAGACGCGGTGCACGACGAACGCCCAGAATCCTGCATGGCCGCGGGCGCGCGCATCGTTGCGGCGGATCGCGGTGGCGGATAGCACGGGCATCTTTAGCGGGTGAGCGAGATCACCGCGTAGAGGCCGCCGCCCAAAAGCACGAGCGCGAACAAGGCCAGCACGACATCGGCGGCGCGACCGCGGAACGCGAGCCATTCGTCGGCGATCGCGCGCAAGCCCAGCGGCGCGTGGACGGCGCACGCGAGGACGAAGAGCGCATAAAACGCCGGCCAGACGAGGCTTGCATGCATGCGCGCGACGATCGTCTGCGCGGTCAGGCCGTGCCGCATCGCGTAGATGATCGTGGCGAGATGCACGAGCACGCAAAACGCTAGCACTGCGGCTGAGCCACGCTGGAGCACGAAGCGCCATGCCGCGTAACGCGCGCCTCGCAGCGCATCGTCCACGACGATGCCGCGAGTGACGGACGCCTCCATCAGAGCCTTCCGGTCACCGCCGCTTCCGCGACGAGCCGCTTCAGGCCGGCAATCGAAGCGGTCGGCGAAAGGTGCTTCGGGCAGCGGTTCGTGCACGACTGGTGCGTGTGGCAGGCTTCGCAACCGCCATCGCCCGCGACAGCGCGAAGGCGCGCGATGCCGTCGCCGTCACGTACATCCTTCGCGAGCGTAAAGGCACGGTTCAACGCCGCCGGACCCAGGTAGTCGGGCTTCCAGCCGACGACGTCGCACGACGCATAACAAACCGCGCAGCCGATGCATTCGACCGTCGCGTCGATCGCACGGCGAGCGCGCGAACCGGGCGGCACCTTGGCGAAGTCGTCGTAGCGCGTGGCCGTTGGCTTGAACTGTCCATGCGCCGCCGCCCACTTGTCGAAGAACGGCGCCATGTCGACGACGAGGTCGCGCACGAGCGGCAGGTGCGATAGCGGCGCGATCTCGAGCGTTCCGTCGCTTGCGACGGTGTCGACGTGCGTGCGGCAGGTCCAGCGCGCCTTGCCGTTCACCGTCATCGCGCACGAGCCGCACATGCCGACGCGGCAGGCATAGCGATAGGCGAGCGACGGGTCGATGTGACGCTGAACGTGCGTCACCACATCGAGGACGGTTTGCGACGCGCGCCGCGGCACGTCGTAGCGCTTGAAAGCACCGTCGGCGACACCTCGCCAGATGAGAACGGGGAAAGTGGTGGCGGCGCTTGCGGTCATTGCTTTATCGTCAAACACCGATCGTAGCGCTCGTGACTCGCGCTACGACGCAGCCGCTAAATCGCGCAGTCCAATGGTGCGTCGAGCGCACAGACGTCGTCGTGGAGAAGCGGTGCCGATTTGTACCAGACGCGGGCGCCGTCCGATGCGACGTGCGCGCGTAACCGATGGCCGGCAGGCAGCCGCATCCAACTCAAACAATCGAGTCGTTCGAGACCTTCGGAGAAGCTGCCTGCGAGAACGAGCAGTTCGAGTCCTTCGGGGTTGGATAACTCCACGGTGGCGCTCGGCTGCCAGTCTTCGAGCATCACGCGCTCGCCACTGCCTTCGAACAGGACCACCGACGAGCGTACGCCGGCACGCAATGGAGCCCAGTGGCCCTCACCCGGGAGGCGGACGACGCGCTCGCGATCATCTCTCCCGAACTGCCACAGCTTGACGAAGATCGTGCATCCGGCTTCGCTTCGTGGCGCGTGTCCAGTTCCCGGCGGATTGCGAACGTAGGTGCCGGGCGGAAAATCGCCGCTCTCGTCCTGGAACGTGCCTTCCAGCACCAGGAATTCTTCGCCGCCGTGATGCTCGTGGCGAGCGAAGCGACTGCCGGCCGCATAGCGGACGATCGACGTCGCGCGCGCCTTTTCCTCGCCGATCCGAAACAACATGCGGCGCTCGACGCCACGCGCCGGGCTCGGTACCCAATCGAGCTTCGCGGCATGCACGACCACCCGTACGGACAAATCGTCGTTCAAAAGCACCGTTTGCAACTCCTTCGAGGTTGTGATGCCGCACCGCTTTCGGCGCCTCGGCCAGCGCGTGACGGGGTGCTAAGATCGCCCGATGGACGCGCGACAGCACTGGGAGCGGGTCTATCGTACCAAGCTGCCGCAACAGGTCAGTTGGTACGCGCGGCATCTCGACGTCTCTCTTCGTCTGATCCAGAACGCGGCTCCGAATCAAAGCGCCGCAATCATCGACGTAGGCGGTGGCGAAGCGACGTTGGTGGACGACCTGCTCGACCGTGGTTATCGAGATTTATCCGTTCTCGATTTGTCGGCCACCGCCCTCCGGGTTGCCCGGGACCGGCTTGGTGAGCGCGCGAAAGACGTCGACTGGCTTTGCGGCGACGTCACGTCATTTCCATTTGCGTGCCATCGCTACGATGTCTGGCATGATCGCGCCGTTTTCCATTTCCTGACTGTCGCGAGCGACCGCGCTGCGTACGTGCGTCAGGTCGCATGGGCCGTCAAACCAGGTGGTCATGTCATCGTCGCCACATTCGGTCCGGAAGGCCCAGCGAAATGCAGCGGACTCGACGTGATGCGATACGGCGCGGACGCGCTGCACGACGAGTTCGGCCTTGGCTTTCGATTGGTGCAACACCTGACCGAGATTCACCACACGCCGGCGGGCGCAACGCAGCAATTCACGTACTGCTATTGCAAGGTTTCGGATGACATCTGAGCGCGTCGTGACCAATTCCTACCCGTTCGGCGATTTCGTTCACGACCTCGAAGCGACCGTCGCGGCGGAGCGCGACCAATGGAAGATCGTCGAGCGCGTCGAGCCGCTCGTCGAACGCCTCGTCGCAAGCACCGACACGAGCTGGCTCAAGGATGCGTATCGACGGCCGCCCAGCGGCAAATCAGGCGCTGCCTCGGGATACGGTCAGTATTGCCTGTACCGACGCGGAATCGAGCTTTCGGTCATCGTCTTTTGCTGGGGGCCGGGACAGGGCACGCCCATCCACGATCACCTGAGCTGGGGAGTTCTTGGCTTCGTCGACGGGTGCGAGAAAGAGACGCGTTATCGCCGCATTGACGACGGCCAAAGCCCCGACTTCGCCCGGCTCGAGGAAATCGGCGTTCACCATACGAACAAGGGACAGACGTCGCATGTCGTCACGCCCGCCCGCGACATTCACAAGGTCGAGAATCCGGGCGCCACGCCATCCGTGTCGATTCACGTCTACGGCTGCGACATGGGGCGTCAGCGGCGGCGTCGCTACGATGCCGAAACGGGAAAGATCACCTGGTACGTGACGCCGCACGACTCGGACGAGGTCGTCGTCGCGTAGGGGTGCGTGGCAGTCCGATTCACGCGTCGCCGAATCAGGCGACGGGCGTTGCGATGGCAGGATGGCGGCGCTTTGATATGCGCGACAGCAGCGGGAACCCGAACGCGATGATCGCGAGCACGAGCATCGTGCAGCTCATTGGGCGCCGGAAGAAGATCGTCCAGTCGTTCTCGTAGCGAATCATGCTGCGAAGGAACGACGACTCGGCGAGCGGGCCGAGGATCGTGCCGAGGACCATGGGCGCGATCGGGAAACCGTAGCGATCGAAGAGATAACCGACAACGCCGAACACGAGGATCATTCCGACGTCGGCGATGTTGTTTCGCTCCGCATAGGCGCCAACGATGCAGAACAGCACGACGATCGCGATGATGATCGGTTGCGGGATCGTCAGCACCTTGACGACGAGCCGTATCCAGAAGAATCCGATCACGCACATGCCGACGACGCCAACGAATAGCGACGCCAGAATCGCGTATGCCGTAGCCGGGTGGGCAACGAAGATCTGCGGCCCTGGCTGCACGCCGTGCAGAAGGAACGCGCCGAGGATCACCGCCGTGGCGCCGCTGCCCGGAATGCCGAGCGCGAGCAGCGGCACGATGTGTCCAGCCACCGAGGCGGTCGAGGCGATCTGGGGTGCGACGATTCCTTCGGGAATCCCGGATCCGAGGTCGTTTCGCCGCTTGCAGTATTGCCGCTCGATGCCGTACGAGACGAATGAGGTGATGACGGCACCGGCGCCGGGAACGACCCCGAGCACCGTGCCGAGTACCGTGCTCCGCGAGATCGTGTGGCGCAATGCCCAGATTTCGCGCCACGCCGGGAATCGCGTTCGCACGCGACTCGATTTTTCGTCCGTCGCATCGATTTTCAGCGTCCGCCCGAAGCGCGTGAACACCTCGCCCAATCCATACGCGCCGACGAGCACGGTGATGTAATTGATCCCGCCTGACAAAAGCGGCTGGCCGAACGTGAATCGCTCGGCGCCGTACGTGCTGTCGATGCCGATTGTCGCGATGATGAGCCCGAAGAACAGGCTGATGAATGCATGCGCGAGCGAGCTCGTCGCAAGACACACGACCGTCGCGAGACCAAGGACGATGATCGCGAAGTAATCGGGCGAGTCGAACGTCAGAGCGAATTTCGCAAACGGTCCCGCGAGCGACACCATGACGCCCGACGAAACGAGGCCGCCGATCAACGCCGCGACGAGCGCCCAGCCGAGCGCCTTCGCTGCCTCGCCCTTCAGATTCATCCGATAGCCGTCCCACAACAACGGAACGTCGGACGGCTCGCCCGGAATCTTGTAGAGAATCGCGGTGAAGCAACCACCGTACGTACCCGCGATGTAGATCGCGGTCAGCAGGATGATCGCCGACTCGATGTCCATCGAGTAAGTGAACGGAAGGGTCAGCACGATGCCCATGACGAGCCCGAGCCCAGGCATGATCGACACGGCCATGCCGATCAGGAGCCCGATCGTGAGCATCAGCAGGTTGTACGCAACGAACACGTGCGCGAAGCCGATGCCAAGGTCGTGAACGAACGTGTCCACTTGGGCCCTGGTTCCTACTTGATTCCCATGATGCCCATCAAGAGCGTCGATACGTGCGCGAATGGCTCGACGCCGATCGGCAGCGACACATAGACCACGCGCATGAAAAGCAGCATGAAGGCAACGCTGGCCACGACGCCGATGGCGAGCGCTCGCAGCGGCCGGCGATAGTTGCCGAAATAGACGAATGCGACCACGTAGATGAGCGTTGCGAGGAAATAGCCGAGCAGCGGAAACGCGACGACATACGCCGTCGTGAGCGCGATGCCGATCCAGGGAACGAAGCGATTCGCGGGCGATTGCGGCTCCACGGCGTCACCTGGCGGGAGCAGCGGCGCTTCATTGCCCGCATCCGACTTGCCGTAGCGGCCTGCGAACAACGTGCGCCGGGCGATCTCGAAGACACACGTGATGATCGCGAGAACGAGGATCGTCTTCGGCCACAAATCGGCGCCGAGACGCGAATCGCCGGCGGACGCGATTCCGAGCGAGGCGTAAAACAGGCCGGCGCTGACCGCGAGGACGACAAGATACGGTCCGATACCGGTGTGATGCCCCCACGCTCGCGGCTTCGCCGCTTCGCTGCCCCCCGTGGGGGCGGAATTCGCGCCTTGGGACGGCCCTGCGGCGCTCATACCGCCGGCGTGCGCATGTTCATTGCGGGAATCAGGCGGCGGACGAGCGCGCGAGCGCATCGCCCACGAAGTCGGCGAGCACGTCGAGGTCGAGCGGCTTCGTGAAG
>DATFCW010000337.1:0-3413 GCA_035252665.1 Casimicrobiaceae bacterium
GCCGGTTGTCGGATTCGTCGTCAACGCGCACGCGATTGGGAAAGCGTCCATTACTGGCCTGTATGGGAGGGCGAAGTAGCTAAAACCGGGATGAGGGGGTGACGGATGGGGGATGAGAGTGGCCAAATGAAGCGTTTCGCCGAAGCCACTCTCACCCCTCGTTCCTCGTCCCGCCCTTCATTCCGACTTGCGCGTTACGCGCCACGTTTGGCTTGCCACAGCGCGATCGCCGCACCCGACGGGTCGCGAATGACACTCATCGTCCCGTATTCGCCGACCTCCATCACGTCCTGCAACACGGTCGCGCCGAGCTTTTTCGCCTGATCAGTCTTCGCGCGCACGTCATCGACGCCAACGTATGCGAGCCAATGCGGCGGCGTTTGCGCATCGGACATCATGCCGCCGCCGGTGCCTTCGCCTACGCCGATCAACGTATAGCTGTGGCCGCCTCCCATCGGCATGTCCTTCAAGTCCCAGCCGAACAGGCTTTCGTAGAACTTGCGTGCCGTCGGCAGATCCTTCGTATGCAATTCGACGTGGACGAATGGGTTGGCCATCGCGATCTCCTTGGGTTGGATGAACGGCCCATGCGCGTCGCATGCGCCGGCAATCGAACTTTACGCGCGAAAAACCAAGTGGGGTCAGAGACGGCTTTCGCGGGAAACCACCGTGACGTCAGAGGCGACTTTCGCCAAAAGCCGCGAAACTCGTCTGCGACCCCTACGCCGGCACCAGCCGCAAACGCGTGATCTCGGAAGGCGCGCCGAGACGCTTCGGCGGGCCCCAGTAGCCGGTGCCGCGGCTCGTGTAGACCCACAATTTGCCGAGGCGTTTCAGTCCGGCTGTGAACGGCTGCTGTAGTCGCACGAAGAAATTCCAGGGCAGGAATTGACCGCCGTGCGTGTGACCCGATAGTTGCAGATCGAAGCCGGCGCGCACCGCGTCGAATGCCGACAGCGGCTGATGCGCAAGCAGCAGCTTGAACGCGTCTCTCGGTGCACCGGCGATCGCGCGCGACGCATCGCTGCGATGCGCCGGATCGAATCGATGGGCGTCCGGATCGGTGACGCCGGCGACGACCAGCTTGCCGCCTTCGTGCTCGAGCACGACGTGCTCGTTCAGCAGCACGCGGACGCCGAGCCGGCGCAATTCGCCAAGCCATGGATGAACGCCCGAGTAGTACTCGTGATTGCCCGTGACGAAATACGCTCCGTGTCGCGACGCGATGCGTGCGAGCGGCGCCGTATATCGCGAAAGCTGTGCAACCGTTCCGTCGACGAGATCCCCCGTAATGGCGACAAGATCGGCGTTGATGCCGTTGACCGCATCGACGACCGCTTCGACGTAGCCGCGCGCAATCGTCGGAGCGACGTGCATGTCGCTGACCTGTGCAATCGTGAATCCGTGGAGCGCCGGCGGAAGCGCGACGATTGGAACGTCGACCGTCTTGATCGCCGCAACGCGTCGCGCATTGACATAGCCGAACGCCGTCAGCAATGCGGTCGCGATCGGCACCGCGACGGCTGATGCGCGAAGCAGATCGGCCAGAGGAACGGTGCCGGGCCGCAGCGCGTCCACAGCGACTGCAACGAGCAATGCGATGTCGCGCAACACGGTGAGAACGAACAGTGACGAGAACGCGCCGAGCGCGACCAGTCCCGCCCACATGAGCCACTTCTTCACGCCCGCGGCACCCGAGCGTCGCCTGCGAAAACCGAAGGGGATCAGCCATGCCGATACGGCAAGCACGGCGGTTCCCACGATGACGCCCGCGGCGCCGAACGGCAAGTCGGGCAGTAACCGTGCGCCGATGTAGGCATGCAGGAGCCAAAGAAACAGCGTCATCCGGGACATGGAGGATTAAACTCGAGGCCTGGTCTGCACGTGGGGTTTGTCGAACGCTTGCACAAGCAGCCCGCGCGAGCAATGCCAATGGCACAGGGAAAGGAAATCGCCCCATCACGGCGCAACGCGCTTCGCGCACTGTCGGCGGCCGCCGCGTTGCTCGCCGTACCTGTCTACGCGCGCCACGAGGCCGCAATCAGAAACGCCCGCCTGCGTCCTGACGCCCGCGCAAGCCGAGGGACCATTCTTCGTCGACGAGCGTCTCGAGCGTTCCGACATTCGCAGCGATCCCGCGGACGACACCATGCGGCAAGGGACCCCGCTCGCGCTGACGCTGCGCATCGCCGCGCTTGCCGATGGCCGCTGCGCACCGCTCGCGAACGCCATCGTCGATGTCTGGCATTGCGACGCCGAAGGCCGCTATTCGGACGCGCAGGGCATGGGCATGCGGACGAAAGGGTCGAAGTTCCTGCGCGGCTATCAGATCACCGACGCGAACGGCCACGTGCGTTTCACGACGATCTATCCAGGTGCCTATCCCGGCCGCGCCGTGCACATCCATTTCAAGGTGCGCACGCAAGGCGATCGATCCCGGGAGTTCACGTCGCAGTTGTATTTCGACGACGCGCTTACCGATCGCGTGCACGCGCATCCGCCGTACGCGGGCGCCATTTCGCGACGGATGCGAAACGCGGGCGACGGGTTGTTTCGCAACCGCGGCCGCGCGCTCGTGCTCGACGTCGTCGAAAGGGGCGAAGGCTTCGCCGCGCAATACGACGTCGGCGTTCGCTTGACCTGACGGCGATCGGTCAGGCGCGCGCCAGCTCACGCACCAGCTGCGCAGCGGGAATTTCGCGGCACCCGCTCGCGTTCTGCCCGGACCACAGCGGGGAGAAATCGCCCGAGCCCCGTCGCTCGGCTTCGGCGCGAAGCGGCGCGAGCGCAGCGGTGGCAAGCGGAAACGCCGGCGCTTTCGCGCTGATCGGCCCGACCTCCCGCATGGTGCGGTTGACGATGCCTCGCGCAGGACGGCCGGTGAATAGGTTCGTCACGGCCGTGTGCCGCGCGGCCTCGCTCGCGAGCGCCTTGCGATGCACGGCGCTGGTGGTCGCTTCCGGACACAACAGGAAGGCGGTGCCAATCTGAACGGCGATCGCGCCGAGCGACAGCATCGCGGTGACGGCCTTCGCATCCGCGATTCCGCCGGCCGCGATCACCGGCACGCGCACGGCGCGCACGACCTGCGGCAGGAGAGCGAGCGTGCCCATCTGCCTCGTCAGGTCGTCGGTCAGAAAGTTGCCGCGATGCCCGCCCGCTTCGAGCCCCTGCGCGATGATCGCGTCGACGCCACGCGCTTCAAGCCACCGCGCCTCGTCGACGGTCGTTGCCGACGCGAGGATGCGCGCGCCGACCGCGCGAGCGCGTGCGAGCAGCGTGTCCGATGGCAAGCCGAAATGGAAGCTGACGACCGAGGGTTTCATGCGATCGAGCACGTCGGCGGCCGCCGCATCGAAGGGCGCGCGCCCGGGGCCCGGTTTGATCGACGCAGGGTCGATGCCGAATTCACG
>DATFCW010000338.1:0-5090 GCA_035252665.1 Casimicrobiaceae bacterium
CGTGGATGTTCGCGGGTTGCGCGTACACCTCCTCGGGCGTTCCGATCTGCTGCACGACGCCATCCTTCATCACGACGATCCGATCGGCGAGCGACAGCGCTTCGTCCTGGTCGTGCGTGACATAGATGGTCGCGCGTCCGAGCTCGCGATGAATGCGCAGGATTTCCGAGCGCGTTTCGAGCCGAAGCTTGGCGTCAAGGTTGGAAAGCGGCTCGTCCATGAGGATCAACGGCGGCTCGATCACGATCGCGCGCGCGATGGCGACACGCTGCTGCTGCCCGCCGGAAAGCTGTCCTGGGAGCTTGTGCTCCTGGCCGGTGAGTTGGACGAGTCTAAGCGCCTTCGCGACGCGAGGCGTTACATCGGATTGCGGCATTCCGCGCATGCGCAGGCCGAAGCCTATGTTCTTCGCGACGCTCATGTGCGGAAAGAGCGCGTAGTTCTGGAACACCATGCCGAAGCCGCGACGCTCGGGGGGCAGCGTGTCGATGCGCGTGTCGTCGAGGCTGATCGTGCCGGACGAAAGCGGCAAGAGACCCGCGATGCAGTTGAGCGCGGTGGATTTGCCGCAGCCCGACGGTCCGAGCAACGCGATGAACTCGCCGCGCCGCACGGTGAGCGAGAGCTCGTTCAGCGCATTGAACGCGGTGCCGCCGGCGCCGGCAAAACGGCGCGTGACGCGATCAAGACGGAGTTCGTCGAAGTCGTGTTTCATAAATCGAGCTTGAGGCGCACCCTCTCCCCGCATGCGGGGAGAGGGCCCGCTGAGGGGACGCGAGCGTTACTTCGTCTTCGCAGCCCCCACCTGCTGGTCCCAGATCCGGAACATCTCGACCTGACCCTTCGCCTCCAGCGACTGGGTGTGCGGGAATTCCTTCAGCCACTTGTCGTACTCGGGACGTCCGTATTCCTTGATGAGCTCCTGGCTTTCCTTCGGCGCCATCGACAGCGGCACGTTCTTCACCGCCGGTCCCGGATAGAAGTAGCCCTTGTCGTAAGTGAGCGCCTGGGCGGGCGGCGTCAGCATGTAAGCCATCAGATCGAGGATGACGCCGACGCGGTCGGCCGGAACACCCTTAGGGATCACCATGTAGTGCGCGTCGTTGACCCACGTCATGTGCTGGAACGGCGTCACCTTGAATGACTTCGGCACGATGCCGAGGATGCGCGGATTCAGATCCCACCCGGTCATCGTCACGGTCATGTCGCGCGAGCCCTCGCCGAGCTCCTTCATGACGGCGCCGGTACCGCTCGGGTAGTACTCGATGCAGCTATTGAGATCCTTGAGATACGCCCACGTCTTGTCCCAGCTCGCGGGATTCTTCGGGTCCTTGTCGCCGAGGATGTACGGCAGCCCCATGACGAACGTACGCCCCGGGCCGGAATTCGCAGGACGCGCATAAATGAACCGATTCGGATTCGCCTTGCACCATGCAAGGAGCTCCTGCGGCGTCGTGGGCGCCTGCTTCACCTTGTCGGGGTTGTATTCGAGCAGCGGACCTGCCGGCATGAAGGCGACCTCGATGCCATAGTCGCCTGCGAGCTCCTGCATTTTTGCCGCGGCCGGCTGGTAGTTCTGCATCAGGTTCGGAAACTTCGCCGAATGATCGGGCAGGATCTTGAGCAGCAATCCCTGCTCGATCCCGGCGGCGAGAAAATCTGTGCCGGTCAGCACCATGTCGATGTCGCTTCGACCCGCACCCTGCATTGCCTTCAGCTTGCCGGGCAACTCGGGCGCAGGCGCCTTCGTGAACGTCACCTTCGAAATCAGCTTCGGATTTTTGGATGCAAAGTTCTGAATCGCATCCTGCGTAAGCGCAAGATCGCCCGCGACGTCGACGATGTTGATCGCCACCTGCGCCGATGCGCTTCCCGTGCCGAACGCGAAAAGCGCCGCGGTGGCAACTGCGACGGCTCCGAGCGTCCGCGCCGCGCGGCGGCGCCCATGCAATTGATGCGTGCTGCGTTTCATCTACGTCCTCCTGTGATGGGCACGTGCCCGTCGATTTCGACGCCGAGCGTGCGGCACATGCTGCGCACGCGCGCTACGCGCCGGTTCTTCATTCATGAGACGGCCTTGCGCCGGCTTCGCGATCGCCGCGACGGTTGTGCCGGCGCAGTTTCGCGATCGCGTTGCGGCGAATTGTCGACGCCGCGCTGAAATTCGCGAATGACTCGGCCAAGATGCCGATGCATCGCCGCACGCGCGGCGATCGGATCGTGCGACTCGATGGCCGCAGCGATCGCCGCGTGATCGCGCACGGTGCGCTCGGCAAGCTCGGTGGTATGGAAATGGCGTTGGAGGCGCCCCCACAGCTCGGCGCGCTGGTTCCAAAGACCTTCCACCACGAGCTCGAGCGAGCCGTTGCCGCTCGCCTTCGCGACACGAACGTGAAAGTCACGATCCTCGGCTTCGCGCGCGGCGAAGTCATCGTGAAAGCCCGCGAGCCGCGTCACGCTTTGCCGCAAAGCAGTTGCATCGGCCGCAGTCGCGTTTCGCGCGGCGAGTGCCGCGATCTCGCCCTCGACGAGCTTGCGCGCCGCAAGAAGCTCGAACGGACCGGGTCCTGCATCGCCGCTTGCGCGGTTCGCCGCTTCGGGCTGCGGCGTCACGAAGATCCCGGTGCCGACTCGCACCTCGACGAGGCCGCTCATCTCGAGGGAGATGATCGCCTCGCGCACCGACGCGCGGCTCACGCCGAACGATGTCGCGAGCTCGCGTTCGGCCGGCAGACGGGCGCCTGCGGGAAATTCGCCGCGCGCGATCAACCGCGCCAGTTGATCGGCGATCTGCCGGTACAGACGTTTCGGCTCGACGAGCTGAAGGGGCAATGCTCGAGCTCCGTGTGAGGGGCGAAAACGAAACCACTGTGGGGTCAGAGACGCAACCAGTCTGGGGTCAGAGACGAAACTCCGCGGCGCGGCCTCGGTTCATCCGACTGTTTCTGGGAGTTTCGTCTCTGACCCCAGACTGGTTTCTCGACCCCTATCTCGACCGATGGTAGTCTCGCCTTTATACTGTGGTCAAGTGGCCTAGCCACCCGACCATCCCGGTTACCTTTGGCGCGTGAAGCGCCGCCACAACGCTCGATGAAGATAAGCGCCGCACGCGTCATCGTCACCTGCCCCGGCCGCAATTTCGTCACGCTCAAGATCGAGACCGACGAGGCCATTCACGGCGTCGGCGATGCGACATTGAACGGCCGCGAGCTCGCCGTCGTGTCCTATCTCGCCGATCACGTGATCCCGGCGTTGATCGGCCGCGATCCCGCGCGCATCGAGGACACATGGCAATACTTCTACCGCGGCGCATATTGGCGACGAGGTCCGGTCACGATGTCGGCGATCGCCGCAGTCGACACGGCGCTCTGGGACATCAAGGCCAAGGTCGCGGGGCTCCCGCTCTATCAACTCCTCGGCGGCGCAAGTCGCGAAGGCGTCATGGTGTACGGCCACGCGAACGGCAACGACATCGACGAGACCGCGGACGAGGTCGCGCGCTACATCGAGATGGGCTACAAGGCGATTCGCGCCCAATGCGGAATACCGGGCTTGCCCTCGACGTACGGCGTCGCGAAAGACAAGCTCTACTACGAGCCCGCCGACGCCGCGATCGCCACCGAGAACGTCTGGTCGACGACCAAGTACCTCGATCACGTGCCGAAGCTGTTCGAGACGCTACGCACGCGTTTCGGCTTCGATCCGCAT
Source organism: Casimicrobiaceae bacterium (assembly GCA_035252665.1). GTDB lineage: Bacteria > Pseudomonadota > Gammaproteobacteria > Burkholderiales > Casimicrobiaceae > VBCG01. The sequence goes on from DATFCW010000338.1 coordinate 3,709, forward strand.
CTTCTGCACGACGTGCATCACCGCCTGACGCCCATCGAGGCGGCGCGCCTCGGCCAGGCGCTCGAACCGTACCGGCTGTTTTGGATGGAGGACCCCACGCCGGCGGAGAACCAGGAGGCGTTTCGCCTGATTCGCGAGCACACGGTGACGCCGATCGCCGTCGGCGAAATCTTCAACACGATATACGATTGCCAACGACTCATTAGCGAGCAACTCATCGACTACGTCCGCATGACGGTCGTGCACTCGGGTGGCATCTCGCACCTTCGCCGCATCGCGCATCTCGCCGAGCTCTATCAGGTGCGCACCGGCTCGCACGGCGCCACGGACCTCTCGCCGATCTGCATGGGCGCAGCGCTTCACTTCGATACGTGGGTCCCGAACTTCGGCATCCAGGAATACATGCGGCACACGCCGGAAACCGATGCGGTCTTTCCGCATGCCTATCGATTCAACAGCGGCTACCTGCATCCCGGCGATGCGCCGGGTCACGGCGTGGATATCGACGAAGCGCTCGCGGCGCGCTACCCGTATCGGCCGAGCGCACTGCCCGTCAATCGGCTCGAGGACGGAACGATGTGGAACTGGTGATCGCGCGAACGTTCCGCTTTGGCAGAACGCGCGGAGCGCTCAGCGCCGCGTGACCAGGTCCCAGAGCAGGAAGAAGCAGCCCGCGACCGTCACCGCGGTGCCGCCCTCGAACAGCGTGATCGCCGGGAAGCTGCCGATCGTGTAGTGGCCGGTCAATCGCGCGATGCCGCCGATGACGCACATGACGATGCCGATGATGCCGAGAGCCTTGCCGGCCAACGCAATCTGGATCATCGTGGTCTCCTCTCGTGCATATCGAAGTGGAAGCTTATCGTCGCGCCTGATGCTGCTCCCGGCCGCTACGCCGCCCGATAATGCCCCGAACGTCCGCCCGATTTTTCGAGCAGCCTGATCTCGCCGATGCGCATCGCGCGATCGGTCGCCTTGCACATGTCGTAGATCGTCAGAAGGCCGGCCGCGACGCCGCAAAGCGCCTCCATCTCGACGCCCGTGCGACCATGCGTCTCGACGGTCACCTCGATGGCAACGCCCTGGTCGCGATAATCGAATTCGACGCCAACGCGCGTCAGCATCAACGGATGTGCGAGTGGAATCAGGTCGGGCGTGCGCTTCGCCGCCTGGATCGCCGCGATTCGCGCGACGCCAAGCACGTCGCCCTTTTTCGCGCTGCCTTCGCGCACCATCGCGAGCGTCGCCGCCGTCATCGCGATATGCCCGCCGGCGCGCGCGACACGCTTCGTAACATCCTTGCCGCCCACATCCACCATATGGGCCTGCCCGGAGGCGTCGAAGTGAGTAAAATTGCCGCCGGATGTCGATGCGTCGCCCCC
>DATFCW010000339.1:0-2764 GCA_035252665.1 Casimicrobiaceae bacterium
GACCAGAGCGTGATGGCGCGAGCTCAAGCCGCACCGGGCGATGACGGGTGGTACGGCTGTATCTTGTCCTGCTCCTCGGCATCATTGCGCGCAACGACCGCTCGCGCCGGTTCGGTGGCGCTCAGATTGATCGCTTCGTGCGGAACGCCAGGCGGCACGAACAGAAATTCGCCTGGCCTGCTTATCACTTCATGCTCGAGGTTCGGGCCCCAGCGCGTGCATACGCTGCCTTCGAGCACGTAGATGCCCGTCTCGTAGCCGACGTGGATATGCGGCTCGGCGCGGGCGCCCGGCGGAATGACGACGATGTGCATCGACAGTCCCGTGGCGTCGACCGTTCGACCGGAGATTCCCACGAAGTAAGGCAGGCGCTGCTGCGTCATCACCGCGTCGTTCGGCACGATGCTTTGCACCTTCGGCTCGCGCGCTTTCATGCTGCAGACTTTTGCTCGGTGCGCCGGATCACGGCATCGCAGCGTCGGACAACGGCGCCGTTTTTACAACAGCACCCGCCGGAAATCGGCGAGCACCTTCGCGAAATAGACGATGAATCGCGCGGCTTCCGCGCCGTCGATCACGCGATGATCGTAAGAAAGCGATAGCGGCAGGATCAGGCGCGGCGCGAACTGCTTCCCGTCCCAGACGGGCTTCGTCAGGTTGCGCGATACGCCGAGGATCGCCACTTCGGGTGCATTGATGATCGGCGTGAACATCGTTCCGCCGATGCCGCCGAGCGACGATATCGAGAAGCAGCCGCCCTGCATGTCCGCGGGCGCGAGCTTGCCGTCGCGGGCTTTGGCGGAAAGCTCGGCCATCTCTTTCGCAATCTCGAGCACGCCCTTGGAATCGGCAGCCTTGATGACCGGCACGACGAGCCCGCTAGGCGTATCGGCCGCGAAGCCGATGTTGAAATACTTCTTGTAGACGAGGTTCTCGCCATCGGCGTCGAGCGACGCGTTGAAGTCGGGGTACGTGCGCAATGCCGCGACCGAAGCCTTGATCAGGAACGCGAGCATCGTGAGCTTCGCGCCCGACTTCTCGTTCTCCTTGTTGATTGCGACGCGGAAGGCTTCGAGCTCGGTGATGTCGGCATCGTCGAACTGCGTAACGTGCGGGATCATCACCCAATTGCGCGCGAGGTTGGCGCCGGAGATCTTCTTGATGCGCGAGCGCGGCTTGCGCTCGATGTCGCCGAATTTCGCGAAATCGACCTGCGGCCATGGCAGTACCGCAAGGGCGCCGCCGCCGGCCGGCGCCTGCAGCGCCGACGCCGGCGCGGACAGCACGGATTTGACGAACTGCTGGACGTCGCCGTGCAGGATGCGGCCCTTCGGACCGCTGCCCGTCACCCTTTCGATGTCGACGCCGAGCTCGCGAGCGAACTTGCGCACCGACGGCGACGCATGGGCGGCATGTCCTGGCGTCGATACGCCCGGCGCAGCACCCGCTTGCGGTTGCACGTCGGGACGTTCCACCGGACGCGTCGCGCCTTCGGGCACGCGTTCGTCGCGCGCGGGCTTCGCGGGTTTCGCGGTCGCCTCGCCGGCGATCGGTGGAACCGCGCGATCGAAATTGCTCGGCGCGCTTGGCGGCACATCGCGGCTTGCGGGCTCGGCGCCCGTCTGCGCCGTCTTCAGCGTGACGAGCGGCGTGCCTTCGCTCACGCGATCACCGACGGCGATGCGCACGCCTTCGACGACGCCACCGATTGGCGCCGGCACGTCCATCGTCGCCTTTTCGGATTCGAGCGTTGCGATCGGATCGTCGGGCTTCACGATATCGCCCGGCTTCACGAACACCTCGATCACCGGCACGTCCTTGAAGTCCCCGATGTCGGGCACGCGAACCTCGATCGTCGCGCCCGCCGGCGGCGTCGCGCTCGCGCCTTCTCCCGGCGCGTCGGCGCGTCCCTTTTCCCCACGCGGCGCGGGCGTCACGATCTCGGGAGCGGGAGGCGCCGAAGTCGTGGCGGCGCGAGACGCGACTTGCTGCACGCCCTTGCCGGCGCCGTCACCACGTGGCCGCGATGCGCCCCCCCAACCGTTCTCCGCTTCGAGCGTCAGCACGACATTGCCTTCGCTTACCTTGTCGCCGACCTTGACGGCGACGCGCGAGACGGTGCCTGCCGCCGGCGAGGGCACGTCCATCGTTGCCTTGTCGGACTCGAGCGTGACGAGCGAATCGTCGACGCCGACGTGATCGCCCGGCTTCACGAGCACTTCGATGATCGGCACGTCCTTGAAGTCGCCGATGTCGGGAACCTTGACGTCGATCGTGTTCATCGCGTGGTCAGTTCTAAACTGTCCACGGCGCCGGCTTCGACGGATCGATGCCGTACTTCTTGATAGCGTCGGCGACCTTCGTCGCGGGGAGCGTGCCATCGTCGGCGAGCGCCTTCAACGAAGCGACGGTGATGCTGTGGCGATCGACCTCGAAGAACGCGCGCAGCTTCTCGCGCGTATCCGACCGGCCATAACCGTCGGTCCCGAGCACGACGTAGCGACGATCGATGTAAGGCCGGATCTGCTCGGCGAACGTGCGCACGTAATCGGTGGCGGCGACGACCGGTCCGCTCGTCGACGAAAGGCAATGCGCAACGTGCGATGTCTTCGGCTTCGCGGTGGAATTCAGCATGTTGTGGCGCTCGACCGCGCGGCCTTCGCGCGCCAGCTCGGTGAACGACGGACAACTCCATAGATCCGATTCGACGCCCCAGTCGGAACGCAACAGATCGGCAGCGGCGATCGCTTCGCGGAAGATCGTT
>DATFCW010000340.1:0-3637 GCA_035252665.1 Casimicrobiaceae bacterium
GATCGCCGATCGGATCTATCGTCTGGCGACCGCCATCGATCTCCCCGACGGCTCCGCGTTCAGCTTCAACCAGTACCTGATCGACGACGACGCGCCGCTGCTGTTCCATACCGGGCCGCGCCGGCTTTTTCCGCTCGTCCGCGAAGGCATCGCGCGCGTGTTGCCGCTCGATCGACTCCGGTATGTCGCGCTTTCGCATTTCGACGCGGACGAATGCGGTGCGCTGAACGACTTCCTGGCCGTCGCGCCACGCGCCGAGCCCGTATGCGGACGAATCGCCGCGATGGTATCGATCGTCGATTATGCCGATCGCCCGCCGCGCGCGCTCGCGGACGGTGAATCGCTTTCCCTCGGACGCCACGCCGTGACATGGCTCGACACCCCGCATCTTCCGCATGCGTGGGAATGCGGGATGATGATGGAAACGTCGACGTCGACGTTCCTCTGCGGCGATCTCTTCACGCAAGGCGGCAGGAACCACCCGGCGCTCACGTCGAGCGACATTCTCGGCCCGAGCGAAGCGATGCGCGCGCAGATGGATTACTTCGCGCATTCGCCGCAAAGCCGCGCGATGCTCGAACGGCTGGCCGGGCTTCGGCCCTCGACGCTCGCATGCATGCATGGCAGCGCGTACGCGGGTGACGGCGGCGGACTGCTTCGCGCCCTCGCCGATTGCATCGCGCCACGGTAGTGATTGCCCTCGTCATCGGCCTCGTCGTCTTCCTCGGCACGCATTGGATCGGCGTGCTCGCGCCCCGCTTTCGCGAGCGACATATCGCGCGCCTCGGCATCGGCACCTACAAGGGCGCGTACACGCTCGCGTCGATCGTCGGTCTCGCGCTTTTGATCTGGGGTTATGGCATGGCGCGAAAGATCCCCGTCGTGCTGTGGGCCGGCGGCGAATCGATGCGCCAAGCGACTGCGGCGCTCTCGGTGCTCGGATTCGTCCTCATCGCGTCGGCGTATGTCCCGCGAAACCGCATCCGGCAAGTCCTTGGGCATCCGATGACGCTCGGCGTCGGCTCGTGGGCGTTCGGCCATCTGCTCACGAACGGCCGGCTCGCCGACGTGATCCTGTTCGGGGCGTTCCTCGTCTGGTCGGCCGTGACGTTCGCCACGCGCCGTCGCCGCGATCGCGAGGCGCATGTCGCCTATGCGCGCGACGGGCCGCCCCGAGCGCGCATTGCGCCCCCCGGTGGGCAGCGAAGCAGCGAAACTGCGAGCGTGGGGGGTTCATACACGCGCGGCGATGTGACGCACGACGCGATCGCCGTCGTCGCCGGCGTCGCGATCGCCATGATCTTCGCCATCTTCCTGCACGGGCCGCTGATCGGCGTGCGGCCGTTCGGATCGTGATGCCGTCGCTTCCGTCGCTTCGCCACGATCGCGATCTCCTCCGTGTCGCGGCGCTCGCATGCGCGCTCGGCGTTGCCGTGGCGGACTTCGCGACATGGATCGAGCTCGACATCGCATCGCTCTACAGCGTCCCCCTCGTGCTCGCGGCGGCGACGCGCAGTCGCCGGCTCCTGTGGCTGCTGACCGCGGCGCTTGGCGCCACGACGTTCGTCGTTTACGGATTGCAGATCCCGCCCGGTCTCTTCTCGCCGCGGGAGCCGTACTTCATCAATCGCGTTCTGGACGTTGTGGCGATCCTCGTGGTGGCGGCGATCCTTCACGTCTGGATCCGCTCGGTCGAGGTACGCGAAGCGCAGATGCGTCTTCTCGACGAGCAGAACCGCAAGCTCGAGGCCGCGAACGCGGAGCTCGTCGTGCGCGAGGCGCAGATCGCGCGCCAGAGCGCCGAGCTCGAGTTGCGCCGGCGCGAAGCGGAGGAAGCGAGCGGGCGCAAGACGCGCCTTCTGGCGTCGGTGTCGCACGACCTCCGCACGCCGTTGAACGCGATCAAGCTGACGGCAAACGCGATTGGAATTTCAGCGAGCGACCCGCGCTTCGTCGCGGAGATGCCGCCGATGATCGATCGGCTGCAGCGCAGCACATCGTCGCTGCTCGAAGCGGTGTCCGATCTGCTCGACATCGCCAGCTTCGACTCGGGACGCATCGAGCGCCACGACACCTTTTTCGCGCTCGGCGAGCTCGTCGCCGAGAAGTGCGACGACGTGCGGCCGCTCGCACAGGCAAAGGGGCTTCGTGTCGACATCGACGCGCCAGTCACGGAGTCGTTCCTCTGCACGGATCGGGCGAAGCTCGGTCGCATCCTGTCGAATCTCGTGACGAACGCGATCAAGTACACCGATGCCGGAGGGGTTCGCGTGTCGATCGACATCGATGACGAAGGCGTCCTGATCGCGGTTGCGGACACGGGTATCGGCATCGCGCCCGAAAGGCTCGAGCGCCTCTTCGACGAATACGGCCAGCTTTCCAGCAGCACCATGCGAAGCTCCAGCTGGGGGTTGGGCCTTGCGATTTGCCGCCGCCTCGCCCATCTGCTCGGTGGCCGCATCGATGCCGAAAGCATGCTGAACCGCGGCAGCGTGTTCACGATCCGGCTGCCGGAAGCATGCGTGCTCCACGTCCCCGACGTTTTGCCGTCGCGGCAATCGGCGGCCGCGCCTAATTGATCGTATAATTCGCTCGATGCCGCCGCTTCGACCGGCGGCTTTTGTTTGGCTGCCTTCGGCCGCATTTACCCTGGCCATGGATACCGCCGTCCTCCCCGCCGATCTCGCACGCGACGTCGCTCGAAGGCGCACGTTCGCGATCATCTCCCACCCGGACGCGGGTAAAACGACGCTCACCGAAAAGCTTTTGCTCTTCGGTGGCGCGATCCAGCTCGCCGGCACCGTGAAGGCGCGCAAGAGCGCCCGCCATGCGACCTCCGACTGGATGGAGGTCGAGAAGCAGCGCGGCATCTCGGTGACGAGCTCGGTGATGCAATTCGAGTACGACGATCACACGATCAACCTGCTCGACACGCCCGGCCACCAGGATTTCTCCGAGGACACGTATCGCGTGCTGACCGCCGTCGACGCCGCGGTGATGGTGATCGACGCGGCGAAGGGCGTCGAGGCGCAGACGATCAAGCTGCTCGAAGTGTGCAGGCTTCGCGCGACGCCGATCATCACCTTCGTCAACAAGCTCGATCGCGAAGTGCGCGAGCCTCTGGCGCTGCTCGAGGAGATCGAGTCGGTGCTAGCGATGGATTGCGCGCCGATCACGTGGCCACTCGGGATGGGCAAGCGCTTTCGCGGCGTGTTCGATCTTCAAAACGAGCGCCTGCTGCGCTTCACGCCCGGCGAGGAGCGCGTCGCGAGCGACACCGAGATCGTGGCCGGACTTCACAATCCACGGCTCGACGCGCTCTATCCCGACGAAACCGCGGCGCTGCGCAACGACGTCGAGCTGATTCGCACGGCGAGCCATCCGTTCGACATCGACCGCTTCCTTGCGGGAACGCAAACGCCCGTATTCTTTGGTTCGGCGATCAACAATTTCGGGGTGCAGGAGGTGCTGCGCGCGCTCGTCGGGTGGGCGCCTTCGCCACAGCCGCGCGATGCTACATCGCGCGCGGTCGAGCCGACGGAGCGGCCGTTCACCGGTTTCGTGTTCAAGATCCAGGCCAACATGGACCCGCGCCATCGTGACCGCATCGCGTTCTTTCGCATCTGCTCGGGACGCT
>DATFCW010000341.1:0-5531 GCA_035252665.1 Casimicrobiaceae bacterium
CGCGGCCGTGTTCAACTGGTTCATCCCGCATACGGGCGTCGACCATCGCGTGCCGAGCAAGAATCCGCTCTTCCTGCTGCGCGAGTTCTCGCACTGCGCGGCGCTTCTGTGGCGCGACCGACTGGGACAAATCTCGCTTGCGACGACGATGCTGTTCTGGGGCGCCGGCGCGACGCTGCAACTGATCGTCATCGATTGGGCGGCGCATGCACTGTCGCTCGACCTGTCGCACGCGTCCATGCTTCAGGGCGTGGCGATGGTCGGCGTGGTGATCGGCGTAATCGCCGCGGCGCGCTTCGTCACGCTCCGCGAGTCGGTCAGGACGCTGCCCGTTGGTGCGTTGATGGGCATCATCGTGATGCTGATGGTGTTTGTTCACTACATCCCGACCGCGATGTTCCTGATGATCGCGATCGGCGCATGCGCGGGCTTTTTCGTCGTGCCGATGAACGCGCTGCTGCAACACCGCGGCCACGTACTGATGGGGGCCGGACACTCGATCGCGGTGCAGAACTTCAACGAGAACATCGGCATCCTGATCATGGTCGGGCTCTACGCGATGATGGTGCGTGCGGGACTGTCGGTCAGCACGGCCATCATCCTGTTCGGGCTGTTCGTAACGGCGACGATGCTGCTCGTGATCTGGCGCCATCGCGCGAATCAGCGCCAATTCGACTCGCTGCATCTGATCGGGATGGACAAGCCGACGCAGGGGCTCTGATTCGAGCCAAACTTCGGGCTTCGTGCCACCTTGGCGATCTCCGAGCGAATCAGATCGGAACGAGATTGCTGTCGCGACACCTCAAAGCACGACCGGCTTGTCGGGCAACTCGTTGACGACCGTGCCGGTGCGCGGAAAGTGCGCGGCAAGAAGCGCTGAAATCTCGCCGATGCCCGCAACCACCCCTTCGACATGGCGACCCTGCCGGAACGCCGATTCCATGCGCGAGCAGATTGCCTGCCACGCGCCCTGGTCGACGCGCCGGTCGATGCCGCGGTCGGCCACGATCTCGACGCTGCGATCGGCGAGGAGCAGATAGAGCAGGACGCCGGCGTTCTCCTCGGTATCCCAGACGCGCAACAAGCCGAACACTTCGAGCGCTCGCTCGCGCGGCGTGAGCCCGCGCATCACGCGTAGCGCCGGCAACGAGCCTTCGACCGCGAAGCACACCTGACCGCGATGCGTCTTCTCGCCCGCGGCGATCGCGTGCTCGATCTTCGCGAGCGCCGCGGGCGGAAACGCGCGCCGGACCGACAAGTGATCGATGACCGCATGGCGCAGTACGCGATGTGCGTGATGCATCGTCACCATCCTCCCGACGCGCCACCGCCGCCAAAGCTTCCGCCGCCACCTGAGAAGCCGCCGCCTCCACCACCGCCCGAGAAGCCGCCGCCGAAGCCGCCGCCGCCCCATCCGCCGGTCGGAATCCACATGCCGCCGCGACGTCCGATGCCGCCGCCAAGGCCGCTGCCGGCGCTGAACAGCAACATCACGAGGAAAGTGAGCAAGCCGACACCGACGCCGATCGCGATCGATCCGGCAATGAGCCATCCCGCGGCGCCGATCGCGCCACCGCCCACCAAGGAGCCGAGAGTCCGTCCGAAGATCCGCGACAGGATGCCGCCGACGATGGGCACGCCGACAAAAAGGAAAATCAGCAGCGTGCCGAAATCGAAGCCGCCGCCGTTGCTGTGCGCGCGTGCCGGCGCTTTCGCGGGCAACGGCGCACCGGTGCCGACGACCTGGATGATGCGATCGACACCTGCGTTGATGCCTTCCGCGAACTTGTTCTGGCGAAAGAGCGGCGCAACGGTTTCGTCGATGATCCGATGCGACGTCACGTCGGTCAGCACGCCTTCGAGACCATATCCGACTTCGATGCGCATCTTGCGATCGTTCTTCGCGATCAGGAAGATCGCGCCGTTGTCCTGTCCCTTGCGTCCAATCTTCCACGCTTCCGCGACGCGAATCGAATACGACTCGATCGGCTCGGGCTTGGTTGAGGGGACGATCAGCACGACGAGCTGATTGCCGCTCCTCTGCTCCCAATCGGCGAGCTTCGTTTCGAGCGCCTGCCGCTCGCTTGCCGAAAGGGTGTTGGTCTCGTCGGTGACGCGCGCAATAAGCTTGGGAATCGGCGCGAGCCCGCTTTTGTCGACGGTCCACGACGTGTCCTGCGCGAAGGCGAATTGCGCGACGACGAATGCAAGCAGCACGAGCAACGCGACATGCGCACGTTGCAAACGGCGCGCGTTCAGATGCGCGATCGGCGCAATCATCTCGACAACGATCGCTCGGTATGTGATCGATGCGTCAGGACTTGGGTGCCGGCGCGGGCGCGGGCGCCGTTCCGGGTGCAGGCGCCGGCGCTGTTCCGCCAGGTGCGGGCACGGCCGGCGGTGCAGGTGTCGCGCCCTTGCCGAAGTCGACCTTCGGCGGCGTGCTGATCGCGCTCTCGTCGGCGACCGTGAAGTTGGGCCGGATCGGCATCTTGAAGACCATCGCCGTCAGGTTCGTGGGAAAGCTTCGCACCGTGCTGTTGTATTCCTGGACGCTTTTGATGTACCGGTTGCGCGCCACCGCGATGCGATTCTCGGTGCCTTCGAGCTGCGATTGAAGGTCGCGAAAGAGCGCGTCGGATTTGAGTTGCGGATAGTTTTCCGAAACAGCGAGCAGCCGCGACAGCGCGCCGGTGAGCTGATTCTGGGCCTGAACGAATTTCTGGAACGCTTCGGGATTGTTGATGAGCTCCGGCGTGACCTGAATCGAGCCGACGCGCGCGCGAGCATTGGTTACCTCCGTCAGCACCGTCTGCTCCTGCTGCGCGTAGCCCTTCACCGTATTGACGAGGTTCGGCACGAGATCGGCGCGGCGCTGGTACTGGTTCAGCACCTCCGACCACGCCGCCTTGACGCCTTCGTCCTGGCGTTGCAAGTCGTTGTAGCCGCATCCCTGAAGCGCCATCGCCATGACGGCCGCGAGCACGATGCAAAGCTTGCGCAACATGGTCCTCCTCCGGTCAAAGGTGGGCGACTGCCCGCGGGCGGGAATATGCGGCCTCACGGCCGCGGACGCAAGGCGATCGCTTCGCGGAGCGTCCGTCGGGCGAACAGCAGGTCCTCCCAGGCCTTCGCCTTGTCGCCCGGCGTGCGCAGCAGGTAGGAGGGATGGTACGTGACGACGAGCGGCGTGCCGCGATAGCGGTGCACGCGATTGCGAAGGCTCGCGACCGAGGCGTCGATTTCGAGCAGCGTGCACGCGGCGCTCCTGCCGAGCGCGACGATCAGCGACGGCGCGACGAGCTCGATCTGTCGATCGAGATAGGGTCTGCACGCGGCGACTTCCAGCGGCTCGGGGGTGCGATTGCCCGGCGGCCGGCACTTGAGCACGTTCGCGATGAAGACATCGGCTTCTCGCGATAGGCCCAGTGCCGCAAGCATGTTGTCGAGCAACTGGCCGGCGGCGCCCACGAAGGGCTCGCCTTGCGCGTCCTCGTCCGCGCCGGGCGCTTCGCCGACGAGCATCCACGATGCATCGGCGGCGCCAACGCCTGGCACCGTATGCTTACGCGTCGTGCAGAGGCGGCATGCGCGGCATTGCGCGATATCGGAAACGAGCGCGTCGCGGGCGAGCGACGAGATTCGTGCACGACGCGGATCGACGCCGCTCGATCCAATCGACGTCGATACGTCATCGACCGACGCTTCGCGTCGTTTCAGTCGCCAGATCGGCGCGAGGCCGAGCTCGCGCAATACTTCTTCACGCGAAATCATCGCGCGTTCGGCGCGATCGTCTGGACGCGCAAGTCGCGGCGCATGACGAGCGCGTCCTCTCGCACGCCGCCGCGTCGATCGGGCGGGTAATACCGGACTCTTCGCGCCACGGCGACGAAGCTCGCGCCTTCGTAGAGCGCGATCGCGCCGACGTTGCTCACGCGCACTTCGAGAAACAATTGCTCGGCGCCCAGGCGTCGCGCGTCGTCGATGAACTGCGCGAGCAGCATGCGACCGAGGCCGTTGCGGCGCGCCTCCGGAATGACGGATAGATTCAAAAGTTGCGCTTCGCCGGGACCGAGCATCAGCACGCCATACGCAACGATGCGTTCGCCGCAAAGGCCGACCCGCGCGGAATAGCCGGCCGCGAGCGCATCGCGAAAATTGCGTTCGCTCCATGGCGCGGCATGGATGCGCGCTTCGAGCGTTGCCACGACGGGCAGGTCGTGCGCGGCGAGCGGCCGCCAGCGAATCGGCGGAAGCGGGACGGGTTTGGGAAGCGATGCCATGCGAAGCGCGCGTATCAGAGGCGAAGCCCGGCGGCACGCTCGGCGCTCGTCAGCGCAACGCGCTGGCGTACGTAAAGTGGTTGCGCCTGCTCGGCGGGAACGCCGGCGCCGGCAACCACGCGTGGCCACGCGCACTGCGCGATCGAACGCGCATCGGGAATGAGCGACGGATCGCAATCGACGAAACCGAGCCGTTGCGCGAGCATCCGATAGGCGAAGAAGCCGTCGCCGGCACCGCGGAAGCCATCGAGCGCGTTCCCATCGATCTCGTCGGGCTTGCACACCGTCGCTTCGCGAACGACCGCGAAGCCATGGTCCTTTCGCTCGTACGCCGCCACGTACACTTCATGCATCCGGGCGTCGAGGCAGGCGAGTACGCGCCACCAGCCGCGGACGCGCCACGCGGCCTGCGCGAGCGCTTCGAGCGTCGACACGCCGAACACCGGCAGGTCGGCGCCGAACGCGAGCCCCTGCGCAATGCCGCACGCGATGCGAAGCCCGGTGAACGATCCTGGTCCCGCGCCATAGGCGATGCCGTCGAGTTGCGCGAGCGACGTTTCGCCACGCGCGAGAAGCTCGCCGATGACGGGAAGGATGCGCGTGGACGACGCGTTGCCCGCGCATTCGCGCGTTTCCACGACGTTACGCCCGTCGTGGAGCGCAGCCGACAACCATTGCGTCGACGTATCGAGCGCGAGGATTTGCATGCCTACATTCTACCGGCGACGATCACGCTTGCGCGCGTACAATCCGCGCCGCTCGAGATGACGAACCTCGCAATCGAATCGCTCGACCAGGACGGCCGGGGCGTCGCGCACGCCGAGGGCAAGGCGGTGTTCGTCGAGGGCGCTCTTCCCGGCGAGCGCATTGAAGCCGACATCGTCAGGCGCAAGCCGAGCTACGACATTGCGCGCGTCGTCGCGATCGATCGGCCGAACGCTTCCCGCGTAGCGCCGCGCTGTCCGCATTTCGGCGTCTGCGGTGGCTGCACGTTGCAGCATGCCGACGATGCATTGCAGATCGCCGCCAAGCAACGCGCGCTCGAGGACGCGCTTGCGCGAATCGGCAAGGTGCGGGCGGAGACACTGTTGGCCGCGATCGCGGGACCTGCCTGGGGCTACCGCCACCGCGCGCGGCTCTCGGTGCGCGACGTGCCGAAGAAGGGCGGCATCCTCATCGGCTTCCACGAGCGCAAGTCGAGCTACGTTGCCGATATGCGCGAATGCCATGTGCTGCCCGCAAAGCTCT
>DATFCW010000342.1:0-2133 GCA_035252665.1 Casimicrobiaceae bacterium
GGGTTGCGCGCTGCCACGAAGGCGTTTGCCTGCGTTACTGCACGAGTGGATTCGTGGCCTCGCCACATTCCAGCCCATTCGCCTCGCGCGCGAGCACGCGTACGTACTGGGCAAGCGCGCGGGTCCAAGAAAGCTCCGACATCCGTTCCGCGATCTGGGCATGCACGATTTCAAATGGTGGACGGCGTCCCGCGACGCGGCGATCGACTGCCACGACATGGAATCCGTAGCGCGTGTTGACGAGCGTTGGCAGCACGCCGATCGCTTCGTTTCCGAAGATCGCCGATTCGAATTCCGCTGCGGTCTCACCACGGCTCACCTGTCCGAGCACGCCGCCCTGCGCCCCCGACGGACAGTTGGAGAGCTCGCGCGCCCGCTCCTCGAATCGCTCGGGCGAGCGCCGCAACTCGTGTAACGTGGCTTCGGCCTTGCGGCGCAGCGGCTCGATCGGCGTGCCGGCGGTCACGGCGAAGAGGATATGCCGCACGAACGCGAGCTCGCCCGCGCAATGAGCACTCGCATGGCGCTCGTACCAGCGCCGGCATTCGTCGACCGTCGGGGCCGGCACGGCGACGTCGTGTGACAGCAGCGTTTCGATTGCTGCGTCGACATCATCGCGCGGCGCGCCGGCGGCACACAGGCCCTCTCGGATCGCGCGTTGCGACAATAGCTCGCGCACCGCCGCGAAATCGGTTCTCGTCGTCATCGCGAGCGCACCACCTGGTAGGGTCGCACGAGGTAGTAGAGCGTCGCGAAACCGCTCCAGATGTGCACGAGCCGGGTGAACGGGAAGATCAGGAACAGCGTGAAGCCGAGCAACAGGTGCGCGCGAAACACCGGATGAACGTCGGCGACGAGCGCCGCCGCTCCCGGCCTGAACAGGACGATCGATTGGACGTAGGCCATCAGCTTCAGCATCTCGCCGCCATCGCGGTGCTGTGCGGAAATCGTGATCGAGAAGAGGCCGAGGACGAGCTGCGCAAGCAGCAGCACGAGGACGACCATGTCGCTGGTGCGACTCGTTGCACGTATCCGCGGGTCGGTGATCCGCCGGTGCGTCAGCAGCACGAGGCCCGCGAGGCACGCGAGCCCGGCAGCGCCGCCGGCCACCATCGCGAGCATCTGCTTCGCCGGCGCGCTGAGCCCGATCGCATGCCAGACGGCGAGCGGCGTCAACAGGCCGACGAGATGACCGAAGAAGATGCCGATGATGCCGATGTGGAACAGGTTGCTGCCCCAGCGAAGCTGCGAGCGGCGCAAAAGCTGCGAGCTGTCGCTCTTCCACGTGTACTGTTCGCGGTCGAAGCGGACGATGCTGCCGACGACGAAGACCGCGAGCGCGACGTACGGGTAGACGCCGAACAACAGCCACTGCAGGTAGGACGGTTCCATTGGCGTTCCCTTCAAGCGTTCTTGCGGACGAAGCGGACGGGCTTGGCCGCCGACGAATCACGCGCATCGCCGCAGCCGAGCCCGAACAGCACTGGTTGCTCGACCCATTCCTCGTCGAGCGACGCATCGTGGTCGGCCGCCGAAACTGCCGTTGCGCCGTCGAGCGGACGCTCGCCGGCGAGGACGAGAAGCGCGGACAGCACGGCGGCATAGCTCGAGCGCCGTTCGACCAGCGCATCCCCGATCGCGCGAAGCAGATGCGCGCAGTCGGCGAGCATCGGCCGAACTTCGGCCGCAGGTCGCGTCGACAGGTACTCGAGCAGGACCGGAAGGTGATCGGGGAGCTCGGTCGTCGCCAGCGCCAGGCCTCCCTGGTGGTAGACGTCGACGAGATCGACCATCGCCTGCCCGCGATCGCGCGAATCGCCGTGCAGGTGCTCGTAGAGGTTGAGCGACGTCGCGCGGCCGCGGTCGAACAGCGCCACGTAGCGTTCCTGCAGGTCGAGCAGGTCGCCGCTTTCGAATTCGTCGACCAGCGCGAGCAGCGCGTCGCGTTCGCGCCTGCGCAGGCGGCGCTCCTCGCCGATGAGCGCGCCGATCTCATCGAGCGCTTCGGTCAGCGGGCCGCCCGGATAGCCGAGCAGCGCGGCCAACGCCTTGAGAACGGGCGTCATACCGCCTCCTTGATCGGGATCACCTTCTTCTTCCCGCCGAAAAGGCTCGTCTTCGTCTGTCCGTCGG
>DATFCW010000343.1:0-6820 GCA_035252665.1 Casimicrobiaceae bacterium
CGTCCGAGCGGCGCACCACCGCGATTGCCTCATCGGGAAGTGGGACGCCGCCGTTGAGCGAGGCAATCGCCTTGTCGTTCCAGCGCTTGATCCTGCCGAGGTAGATGTCGGCGAGAACGGGACCGGTCAGCTTCAGCGCGCCCGGTGCGATGCCGGCAACGTTGATCACCGGCACGACGCCGCCGACGATCGCGGGAAATTGCACGAGGCCCGCGCTTTGCAGCTCGTCGGGCGCGAGCGGCATGTCCGATGCGCCGAAGTCGATCGTCTTCGCCTTGACCTGCGCGATGCCGCCGCCCGAGCCGATCGACTGGTAGTTCATGCCGATGCCGGTCTTCGCCTTGTAGGCTTCGGCCCATTTCGCATAGATCGGAAACGGGAACGTGGCGCCCGCGCCCGTGATGTCGGCTGCGTGCGCCCCGATCGGCGCCGTTGTCGCGGCGATCATCATGATCGTCCCTGCCGTGATGCTTCGCATTCGATGTCCTCTTGGTTGATGACATCGCGCAGTGTGGCGACGGAACGTTACGGCAATGTGACAGTGCCGGCCCTCGGGCCAACCGGCTCCTCGCAGGCGGGCGAGCGAGCCAAGCGCACGAGGTCATGATCGCTTCACGGAAGAATCAGTGCGCGGTCGCCCCTGCGAGCTTTTCCACGAGCTCGTGATTCGCGGCAAGTTCGGCTGCAGTGCCGGAGTAAACGACCTTGCCGTCGTCGAGAATGTATGCGCGATCGGCGATGCCGAGCGACAGCGGGACGTTCTGCTCGACGAGCAGAACCGAAAGACCCTCGTCGCGCATCGCGCGCACGACCTGCATCACTTCCTGAACGACGAGGGGCGCGAGACCCTGCGACGGCTCGTCGAGCAGCATGATGCGCGGATTGAGAAGCAGCGGCCGCGCGATCGACAACATCTCCTGCTCGCCGCCCGAGAGCTGCCGGCCAAGCTGCGTCTTGCGCTCGCCGAGCCTCGGAAACAGCTTGAAGACGCGCTCGAGCGTCCACGCGCCGGGACGCGCCTCGGGCACGGTGAGATTCTCGAGCACCGTCAGATGGCCGAAGATCTTGCGCCCCTCGGGAACGTAACCGACGCCAAGCCGTGCGATCCGGTACGCGGGCTCGCGCGTCACGTCGCGACCGAGCATGTGCACGCTGCCTTCGCGCACGGCGGTGAGGCCCATCAGACTTCGCATCGTCGTCGTCTTGCCGGCGCCGTTTCGGCCGAGGACCGTGACGATCTCGCCTTCGTCGAGGCGCAGCGAGATGCCGTGCAGGATGTGGCTCTTGCCGTAGTACGCGTGCACGTCGCGCGCTTCGAGGACGACACTCATGCCTGCGTCCCCAGGTACGCCGCGCGCACCGCTTCGTTGCGCGAAATTTCGTCGGGCGTGCCTTCGGCGAGCACGCGTCCCTGGTCGAGGACAGTGATGAGCTGCGCGATGCCGAAGACGATGCTCATGTCGTGCTCGATGAACAGGATCGAAAGGTTGCGCTCGGCATGCAATCGCCGCACGAGATCGACCATGTGGTCGGTTTCGGTGTCGCCCATGCCTGCCGTAGGTTCGTCGAGCAGCAGGAGTCGTGGATTCATCGACAGCGCAAGCGCGATCTCGACGACGCGCTGATCGCCGTGCGCGAGCTCGCCGACCGTGCGATTCGCCTTGCCGGCAAGCCCGACGACGTCGAGCAACTCGTCCGTCCGGCCCGCCACCTCGTTTCGCGCGGAGCGTGCAAGCCACGGACGGGCGTTGTGGCGGGCGGCGGTCTCGACGCCGACGCGCACGTTCTCGTACACCGACAGGTCGGGAAATACCTCGGTGATCTGGAACGTGCGCACGATGCCCTTGCGCACGCGATTGACGACCGTACGATCGCGGATGTTCTCCTCGTCGAACCAGATGTCGCCCGCCGTCGGCGGCACGAAGCCGGTGATGAGGTTGAAGAACGTCGTCTTGCCCGCGCCGTTCGGACCGATGACGGCGCGAAGCTCGCCCTCGTTCATCGAGAACGAAACGTCCTGTACGGCCTGCAGCTTGCCGAAATGCCGGCTGACCTTGGCAAGGCGCAGGAGGCTCACTTCACCTCCTCCTTCAGCGGCGCCGGCGGCGGCTCGATCGTCGCACTGCTGCGTTCCATCGAGGCGCGCTGGCCGGTGACGAGGGCTCGCAGGTCGTGGCGGCGTCGCGCGACCAATCCCAGAATGCCCTTTGGGAACAGCAGCACGATGAGCACGAACAACATGCCGATCGCCGTCATCCAGTTGTCGGTCAGGCTCGACAGATAATCCTGCGCGACGACGAAGATCGTCACGCCGACGAGCGGCCCCCAGAACTTCCTCATGCCGCCCAGCACGCACATGATCACGAAGTTGCCCGACAGGATCCAATGCAGGTCCTGCGGCGACGTGAAGTTGAAAAGCAGCGCGTTGAGCGTCCCTGCGAGTGCGGTCACCGTGCCGGAGATCGCGAACGCCGCCCACACGTAGAGGTCGGTGCGAATGCCGAGGAACTGCGCCCGCCGGCGATTCTCGCGGATCGCGACGAACGTATGGCCGAGCGGCGATGCAAGCACGACGCGAAGAATGACGACCGCGACGACAAAGCACAGCAGGACGAGGTAATAGTATTTGGTCTCGTTCGCGAGGTCGTAGGTGAAGCCGTCGAAGCGAAGCGGCTGGCGGCTGAATCCCGCGAGGCCATCCTCGCCGCCTGTCACGTTGTTCCAGCGCACGGCGATGAAATAGAAGAGCTGGCCGATCGCGATCGTGATCATCGCGAAATAAATGCCGCGTCGGCGCATCACGAGCGGACCGAGGAGCGTTGCGGCGAGTCCGCCTGCCAGCGTCCCGACGAGGATCGCGACCGGCGTGGATGGCACGAGGTACTTGAGCGTCATGCCCGCGCCGTATGCACCCAGACCGAAATAGGCCGCGTGCCCGAACGACAAGCCGCCCGTGAAGCCGAGGACGAGATTCAGCGCGAGGGCGGCGATGCCGTAAATCAGGATCTTGCTGCCGAGCGCGGAATAGCCGCCGACGTAGTTGAGCCAGATCGGCACCGTCGCGAGCGCGATCCACAACACGATCTCCGGCGCGAGCCTTCGCATCACTCGAACAGTCCCTCGTGTCCGAGCAGGCCGCGCGGTCGAATGACCAGCACGATGAGCATGATCAAGTAGATCACTGCTTCGCTCGCCGCCGGGTAGTACGTCGTCGTGATGCCCGCTGCGACGCCGATCAACAAGCCGCCGAGGATGCTGCCGACGAGGCTACCGACCCCCCCGACAATGATCGCGACGAAGCTCGGCATGACGAGGCTGCTGCCCATTGGCGGCGTCAGACCCAAAATGCCGGCCGCGAGCACGCCGGCCAGCCCGGCAAGCAGGCACCCCAAGCCGAAGTTGAGCGCGCGCAGCAGATAGATGTTGACGCCGAGCGCGGACACCGTTTCGAGGTCGTGCGTCCCTGCACGAATGCGCACGCCTAGTCGCGTGTAGCGGAGCAGGAGATAGAGCCCGATCATCACGACGATCGTGATCCCGACGACGAGCACGCGATAGCCGGTGATGAAGAACAACACGCTGCTGATCGGCGAATTGAGCGACTCGGGCACCTGGAACGGCAGGCCCTGCGCGCCCCAGATCGTGCGCGTCAAATCCTCGATGATGAGCGCGAGTCCGAACGTCAGCAGCAGCGTGTACAGAGGATCGGGACGCTTGTAGAGCGGACGGATCAGCACGCGCTCGACGAAAAGACCGAGGACCGCTGCGCATATCGGGCCGACGATCAACGCGCCCCAGAAGCCGAGGTACGGCGAAAGCGTGTATGCGAGATAGGCGCCGACGACGAGGAAGCCGCCGTGCGCCATGTTGATCACCGAGTTGAGCGAGAGGATCAGCGCGAGCCCGAGCGCCATCAGCGCGTAGAACACGCCCTGGATCAGGCCATTGAAGGCGTTGAACAGCAGGAGCTGCATCTCAGAGGTCAGGAGTCAGGGATCAGGTGACAGACGCCACGGCGTCTCGTCGCGTTCGGTGGCGCGCCTTCACGGGCGGTCGCCGCCTTTGTTGGAGACCGTTGACTGACCGCTGATTATGCCGTGGCGAGCGCGCCGCGCGCGATCGATTTTGCGCGCTGACGCGCCCGCCGATGCGTCACGTCGGGTAGTCGAGCTTGCAGCCTGTCTCGCTCGCCGGCAGCGCCGCCTTGTCGCCTGGAACGACGCTCGCAACCTTGAAGAGGTCGGGGTACTTGCCGTTCGTGTTGATTTCGCCCGGAAATTCGCTCGACATGAGCTGATGGTCCTCGCGACGGAAGTACACGTTGTTAGGTTGCAGCTTGATCTCGGGCGGCAACTCGAGGCCCTCGAGCGCATGGGCGAGCTTGACCGGCTCGATGCTCTTCGCCTTCGCGGCGCCGAGCGCCAGCGCGTGCAGGCCGGCGTAACCGAACCATGTGCGCGCGCTCGGGTAGCTGCCGTCGCTGTACGTCTTGCGATAGCTCGCGACCCATTCCTTGACGTGCGGCACATTCGGTTGGTTCCAGTACCACTCGAGCGTCCACCAGCCGATGCGGGCCTCGGTTGGCAGGGCATTCAGCACCTCGAGCTCGGAGAGGCCACCACCGATCGGCATCTTCTTCTGCAATCCGAACTGCACCGCCTGCTTCATGCAGTTGACGAGGTCCTGTCCATCGACGAGCAGGATCAAGACCTGCGGATTGGTCGATTGCGCCTTGATCAGGTACGAGGAGAAATCGGTCGTGCCGAGCGGCGACAACGAATTGCCGAGCACCTCTCCACCGAGCCCCTTCAGAATCTTCGCGTACGCGGCCTGAAGCGTGTGCCCATACGCGTAGTCGGGGGTGATGAAGTACCACTTGCCGCCAAACTTCTTGTACAGCGTGCCGGCAAGACCATTGGCGAGCATGTACGTCGTCGTGCAGATGCGAAACGTCGTCCAGTGGCATTCCGTGCCGGTAACCGGATCGGTGTGCCCGCCCGTGACCATGTAAGGCACGCCCTTTTGGGCCGCCACCTGGTTGACCGACAAGGCTGTGGCAGACGACACGGCGCCCATGATCATCGAGCAGCCGTCCTTCTCTATCAGCTTGTGCGCCTTTTGCGCGGCGAGACCGGCGTTGGCGTTGTCGTCCTCGACGATAAGATCGACCTTGCGCCCGAGGATGCCGCCCTTCGCGTTGATCTCGGTCGCGGCCATCTTGGCGCCGCGCACTTCGCTCTCGCCTTCCGCCGCGTACGTGCCGGTCAGCGGGTCGTGCATACCGATCTTGATCGGCGATTCGCCCTGTCCAAACGTCAGGATCGGATGGGCGACGAGAGGCGCCGCACCGAGGGCAAGCCCGGTCTTCAGCGCCTTGCGACGGGTAAAGCCTTCCATGGAACTCCTCCTATGGCATGTGTTGGGGTCTTGAGTCCCTGACGGCCGGGTCGTCGATGGACGCCCGACTCTGCTTTGCGGCAATTGTATCGTATTGCGAGATATTTGGCGCCGCCGCGCAAGCGTCAGAGCAACGTTTCGCCGGGCCGGACGCGCGTGAACTGTACCGGCACCGCGTCGACGCCGAGCGTGCCATCCTCGCGCGCACGAACCCGCGTGTAGGTAGACGTCGACAGGTCTCCCGCCTCCGGGAAGTCGGCGCGAAAATGCGCGCCGCGCGAGTTCTCGCGCGCCTTGGCAGCGTGCACGATCGCCTGCGACACGGTGACGAGATTCGACAGATTCAGCCAATCGTGCCAGGTCATGTTGAAGCGTCGATCGTTTGCCGCGGATGGAAGGCGATAACGCTCGAGCGCACTCGCAAGCTCCGACAATTCGCGCTCGGCACGCATGAGTCCATCGGCATCGCGGATGATGCCGGCGTCGTCCCACATCGTCGCGTAGAGCCGTTCGCGCAGCGCTTCGAGATCGTCGACGCTGTCGCGCGAAGGCGCCTCGAACGCACGCGTTGCGCGCGCGAGGCTCGATGCAATCGCGTCGGCATCCGGCTCGTGCCATTCGGCGTTTCGCGACAACACGTGCGCCATCGAATCGCCGGCAATACCCCCGAACACCGTGGAGTTCGCCACGCCATTGCCGCCGAGGCGATTCGCGCCGTGCACGCCGCCGGAATCCTCGCCGGCGACGAACAATCCTTGACGCTCCGTCGTGCAATCCGGCGCGAACTCGACGCCGCCCATCATGTAATGCGCGGTGGGCACGACCTCCACGCGGCCGGCGGCGAGGTCGAAGCCGCAATCGGCGCAGCGCTCGACCATGCCGCGGAATTGACGGCGCACGTTGTCCGGCCCGAGATGTGCCATCGCGAGGTATACGCCGCCGTGCGGTGTCGTGCGCCCGCCGCGCATCTCGGTGAAGATCGCGCGCGACACGATGTCGCGCGTCGCCCGCTCGGCTCGTTCGTCGTAGCGCTGCATGAAGCGCTCGCCGTCACCGTCGAGCAGGTAACCGCCGGCGCCGCGCAATCCTTCTTCCAGCACCGTGCCCGTCATCCGCGTATCGGCGCCGGCGAGAAGGCCCGTCGGATGGAACTGCACCATCTCCATGTCGCGAAGCGGCAAGCCGAAGCGAAGCGCCATCGCAAGTCCGTCGCAGCTCTTGTCACCGGAAGGTGTATGGAACCGGTACATCGTGGGACCGCCGCCGGTGGCGAGCAGCACCACTTTCGCCTGCACGAAGAGCGGCTCGCCGCTTCGGATGTCGATCATCAGCACGCCCGAAAGCGCCCCATCGCGCGATGAGGTGAGATCGAGCGCGCGATGCTCCTCCAATCGTCGAATGCCGCGCGCCCACACCTGCTCGG
>DATFCW010000344.1:0-4927 GCA_035252665.1 Casimicrobiaceae bacterium
GCGACATGCAACCCGCTGTGCAAGGCACGAATCGATGGCCGGCCGTCGACCTCGTCGCCGATACGGTGGAGCGCAAGGGCCATGCGATCGGCAAGCTCGAATTGCAGGCGCAGCCGGCCGAAGCCGACTGGCAGATTCGCAAGCTCGTGCTGACCAACGACGCCGGACGCATCGACGCGCACGGCTCGTGGCAGATGACGACGCAGGAGCCGCGCACGCAGCTCGATGTCGCGATCGACGTGCGCGAGGCGGGCGCGTTCCTCGGCCGTTTCGGATGGCCGAACGCCATCCGCAACGCACCCACGAAAATCGACGGCCACGTGTCGTGGGCCGGCGCGCCGAGCGATTTCGACTATCCGTCGCTCAGCGGGCGCTTGTCGCTACGCGCAGGCGCCGGGCAGTTTACGAAGCTCGATCCCGGCGCTGCGCGTCTTCTCGGTATCCTGTCGCTGCAAGCGCTGCCGCGCAGGATCACCCTCGATTTCCGCGACGTTTTCAGCGAGGGATTCGCATTCGACAGCATCGCGGGCAACGTGCGCATCGACCGCGGCATCATGCACAGCGACGATCTGCACCTCGCCGGCCCGGCGGCCGCGGTCGACATCAGCGGAGATGTCGATCTCGCGCGCGAAACCCAGAAGCTCGGCGTGCGGGTGCAGCCGTCGTTGTCGACAGGCTTCTCGGCTGGTGCGGCGGCGTTGTTCATCGCGAACCCGCTCGTGGGCGCCGCTGTCGGAGCCGGAACACTCCTCGCCCAGAAGATGCTGAACAATCCGTTCGACCGGCTCTTCAGCTTTCGCTACCAGGTGACCGGAACGTTCGATGATCCCATCGTGGTGCGTGTCAATGGCGGGGCGAATGACACTTCGGCGGCGGCGGGAACGAGATGAGAATCGGTCCATGAGCGAAAGAACGTGGCGCGTCGCGGCGATTCAGATGACGTCGGGCGACGATGTTTCCGCCAACCTGCTAGTGGCCGGACGGCTTGTTGCCGAGGCGGCGACCGCGGGCGCGACGCTCGCGCTTCTACCCGAGAACTTCGGCTTGATGGCGAGAAGCGCCCGCGAGAAGGTCACGGCGCGTGAGCGCGACGGCCACGGTTCGCAACAGGCGTTCCTGTCGCGCGTGGCGCGTGAGCATCGGCTTTATGTGGTCGGCGGCAGCGTGCCGATCGCCTGCGACGACCCCATGCGCACGAAGCAATCGCTGCTCGTGTACGGTCCGGACGGCGAACGCACAGCGCGATACGACAAGATTCATCTCTTTCGCTTCACTCAGGGCGACGAGGACTATGACGAGGCGAGGACGATCGTCGCGGGCGAGGAGCCTTCGACGTTCGCGACGCCCGGCGGTCGCGTCGGCTTATCCATCTGCTACGACTTGCGCTTTCCCGAGCTCTATCGCGCGCTCGGCGATCTGACGCTGATTGTCGTTCCCGCGGCGTTTACCGTGCCCACGGGCCGCGCGCACTGGGAGACGCTGCTTCGCGCCCGTGCGATCGAGAATCAGTGCTACGTGCTCGCATCGGCGCAAACGGGTGAGCATCCCGGCGGGCGGCGTACGTTCGGCCACTCGATGCTGATTGATCCATGGGGTGTGATCGTGGCGTCGCGTGACGAGGGCGAAGGCGTCGTCGTCGGCGACGTCGATCCCGCACGCATCGCGGGCGTCCGCGCGAAGCTCCCGGCGCTCTCGCATCGCGCGCTCGCGACGCTCGCGCGTTGAACAGTCGTCCAAGCGGTCCCTCTTCAACTCAGGCACCATCCGCGGGCGCTCGCGACTACAATCGGAAACGAGCACGAAAAGCGCGACGTCGCGCGACAAACAAAGAGCAGAGGATGGCGATGGATTCACCCGTTTTGCGCGGATTCGTCGTCCTTGCCGTCGACGATGACCCCGACAATCTTGCCGTGTCCACGTCGGCGCTCGCGTCGCTCGGTTGCAGCGTGCTCGCGGCAAAAGGCGTCGACGACGCACTCGCCATTCTCGATTCCGGCGCCCACGTCGACGTGGTGTTTTCCGACGTGATCATGCCGAAAGCCAACGGCGTCGTCCTCGCGCACATCATTCGCCAGCGCAGGCCGGGATTGCCGGTGGTGCTTGCGACGGGTTATCCGGAAGCCGTCGATAACGTCACCGAGAGCGGCGCGATCGCGCTGATCAAGCCGTATTCGATGGAGCGACTCGAGGTGGTGCTCGCCGAATCGCTGCATGTCGACGCGGAAAGACCGCGCGGGTGAAACTCAGGCGCGCGTCGCGTGCTCGCTTGCCTGAGGGACGGCACCGCGTTCGTCGAGCACGCGGGCGATGAGGTCGAAGAGCGGCTCCATCTCGAACGGTTTCGCGAGGTGCGCATCGAAGCCCGCGTGAAGCGAGCGAATATGATCCTCGTCGCGCACATAACCTGAGATCGCGATGGCCGCGAGCGTTGCCGAACGCTCGGGAAAGTCGCGGCGAAGCGTCGCGATGAGATCGTAACCATCGCGCTTCGGCATGCCGATGTCGGACAGCAGCAGCGCCACGGTCGAATCGTTTTCATAGAATGCGATCGCCTCGTCGGCGCTTCGCGCGCAGGTGACATGCGCGCCACCGAGCTCGAGCATCGACGCGAGCATGCCGAGCGCACTCGGATCGTCGTCGACAGCGAGCGCGTGGATGCCGGCAAGCCGTTTTTCGTTCGCAGGCTCGATGGATGTCGGTGTCGAGGGACCGCGTGGCGCCGCCGCCTCGTGAAGCGCGGGAAGCCAAACGGCGAACGTCGCGCCCTTGCCCGGGCCGTCGCTACGCGCCCGCACGCTGCCTTCGTGCAACTCGACGATGTGACGCGCGATCGCGAGGCCGAGTCCCATGCCGCCGTGCTTGCGCGTGATCGACGCGTCGGCCTGACGGAAGCGGTCGAACACGTGCGGCAGCACATCGGGCCCGATGCCTTCGCCGCAATCGG
The DNA here is from genome assembly GCA_035252665.1 of Casimicrobiaceae bacterium. Lineage (GTDB taxonomy): Bacteria > Pseudomonadota > Gammaproteobacteria > Burkholderiales > Casimicrobiaceae > VBCG01. The sequence continues at coordinate 2,945 of DATFCW010000344.1, forward strand.
TCACCTCGATCTCGACGCCGTTCGCACGCGAGCGCATGGCGACGTCGATCTCGCCGCGCGGCCGCGAAAATTTGATGGCATTGACGAGGAGGTTGATCACGACCTGCTGCAGGCGATTCGGGTCCCCGAAGACGAAGGGCATCTCTTCGGCGGGCGAAAGGCGGATGGCGATTTCGCGCGCCGCCGCCTGCGGATTCACGGCTTCGATCGCCGCGGCGACGACGGCGGCCGGATGCATGCGTTCGCGCTCGATCGCGAGCTTTCCGGTAATGATGCGCGACACGTCGAGCAAATCGTTGATGAGCTGGTTCTGCAGGCGCGCGTTGCGCTCGATCGTTTCCAGTGCCTGCGCGTGCCGGTCGCGCGGGAGCTTTCCGCTTCGCAACAGATGCAGCCAGCCGAGGACTGCGCTCATCGGCGTGCGAAGCTCGTGCGAAAGCGTTGCGAGGAACTGATCGTTGAGCCGCGCCGCGTCCTCCGCCGCGAGCCGCGCCGATGATTCACGCGCCAGAAGATCGTTGCGTTCGGCGTCGGCGTGGCGACGCTCGGTCACGTCGAGCATCACACCGATGAAGCGCGTGCGCCTTCCGGTTTCGTCGAGATGAAAGCGTCCGGTCGGCGCGATCCAGCGCTCGCTGCCGTCGTCGGCGCGAATGATGCGATGCTCGTGGCGAAACGGCGTGTTGATGCGCTCGGCTGTCTCGAACGCGGCCATTGTGGCGGTGAGATCGTCGGGATGAATCCGATCGATCCACGCGCTGATGTCGCCCGTCGCGGTGGAAGGTAAATAACCCAGTATCTCGCAGAGCTTCGGGCCCCAGACGGCGCTTCCGCTGCGAAGATCGATGTCGCAGGTGCCGAGGCCCGCGCTGTCGGTCGCAAGGCGCAGCCGCTCTTCGCTTTCCGCGAGACCCGCCTCGGTTTCGCGCAATCGCAGCAGCGTGCGGACGACCGTGATCAGCTCGCCAGGTTCCAGCGGCTCGACGAGGTAAATGTCGGCGCCGCTTTCGATGGCCGCCTGCTCGTCCGCGTTCGACCCGGGCGCCGAGGAGATCGTCAGCACCGGGATGCGCCTGGTTGCGGGATCGGCCTTGATGCGGCGACAGACATCGAGCCCGCTCATGTCCGGCAGCCGCACTTCAAGCAGCACGAGCCGCGGTCGGTGTGATGCGACGAGCCGAAGTGCGCTCGCGCCGTCGGGCGCCTCTAGAACGTCGAAGCGCGCGCGTCGCAGGATGCGCGTCTTCGCATCGCGCGACGCATCGGCGTCGTCGACGTTCAGTACCGCGGTTGCCAGCGACTCCATCATCGCGATCCCGATCGTTGCGATGGATCGTTGGGGGCCGACGCAATCGCGCGCGAAGGTGCCGCGGAACGCCGCGCGAGACTGCCCCTTGCGCCGGGACGTTTTTCCTGCGCTTCTCTCCCGTCCTCTTCAGCGGCCGCGCAACAGCGCGACGACCGCGCCGCTGCCGCCCGCATGCGGCGGTGCCTCGCAATACGCGAGCACGTCGTCCCACTGCGAAAGCCAGCGGCGAACCTTGCCCTTCAATACCGGCTCGCGATTGCGCGAGGTCAGGCCCTTGCCGTGAATGACGCGAACGCAGCGGAAGCCGCGTCCTCGCGCGTCGAGCAGGAAATCGGCAAGCGAATCGTGCGCTTCGTCTACGGTCATGCCATGCAGGTCGATCACGGCTTGCACCACCCAGTGACCGCGGCGCAGCTTGACGAGGATGTCCCGACCGAGACCGCGGCGCACGAACGTCTGCTCGCCTTCGAGCTCCTGCCCGATATCCCACGCATGCGGCGCAGGCTCCGCGCCGTATTTCGATAGCTCGAGCGCTTCGCGCTCGTCTTGCATCCGATGGTGCGGATGCGGTGCCGGTCGCGCGCGCGTCGGCGTAACGCGGTTGCGCGGCGGCAGCCGTTTGACGTCGGCGAATGCCGCGCGCAGATCGATGTCCGCATCCGCATGCTTCGTCG
>DATFCW010000345.1:0-15564 GCA_035252665.1 Casimicrobiaceae bacterium
CGCAAGGAGATCGAGCAATCGGGGAAGGACTACTACGCGCACAAGACCGGCTTCAGCCCCGCGTCGCTTGAAAGTACGCTGCGGCGCGCCGGATTCGATCCCGTCCATGTTTTTCCGGCACCCGCGGCTTTCGAAGTGCGCGCACTCGCCTTCAAGACGACGCCGACGCCTGCGCAAAGGCAGCTACTCCAACTTCCAGCCTGAGCCGCAACCGCGTGCGACATGGCAAGGCACGCGAGTCCCGGTCGATGGACCCCATAGCAGCCGCCGACCAACTGCTCGACCTTGGCTTTGGACTCCAGGGACGCGGAGAACATGCGCTGGCCCTGGAAATCTACCGCGAAGCGGCCCGGATTGCGCCGACTTACGCGCGCGCCTACATGAACGTCGGAAACGCGCTGCAGCAACTCGGCCGCATCGACGATGCGCTGGCGGCTTTCCAGGAAGCCGTGCGCGTCGATCCCGGGTTTGCACCCGCGCGCTTCAATTTGGGGATGCTGCTGTCGGCGATCGGCGAAGATGAAGCAGCCGAACGCGAATTTCGTGCAGTCATCCGCAACAAGCCCGATCTGGTCGAGGCGTACGTCGCACTTGCCGATGTCCAGGAGACTCGAGGAAAGATCGAGCTCGCGATCGCGAATCTTCGCCATGCACTCGAGCTGCGGCCGCGTTTTGCCGGCGCCGCCTACAACCTCGGGTTGGCGCTGCAAAGGGCGAATCGCTTCGAGGAGGCCGAAAGGGCGTTGCTGGACGCGATGGAATTCGATCCGGTCGCGGCGCGCGGAGCGTTGAACGATTATTGCTGGAACCTGAACTACCGCGCCGACCTCGACCCGCGCATCGTCTTCGTGGAGCACGTGCGCGCCGGAGAAGCGATCGCCAGGCTTGCCGGGCCCGCACGGCCATTGCGTCCGCACATCAGACGGGATCGGTTACGCATCGGCTACGTCTCAGGGGATTTCCGGCTGCATCCCGTGGGCGTCACGATGAAGCGAATCGTCGCCGCGCACGATCGCAATGCCTTCCAAATCCACTGCTATTCCAACAACCCGTTCGTGGACGAGGTTACCAGTTCGATCCGACAGGCTGTCGATTCATGGCGCGCCATCGACGCAATGGATGACGCCGCAGTGTGCGAGTTGATCCGCGACGATGCAATCGACATCCTGGTCGACTTGAGCGGTCATTCGAAAGGATCGCGGCTCGGCGTATTCGCGCGCAAGGCAGCGCCGGTCCAGCTCACCTGGCTCGGATATCTCAACACGTCGGGCCTTTCGAACATGGATTACCGGCTTTGCGACCGTCATACGGATCCGGTGGGCGAATCGGATTCGCTCCATACGGAGAAGCTGATTCGATTGCCGCACAGCCAGTGGTGCTACTTTCCGCTTGAAGAAGTTGAGCAACCTTGTTCCAGGGCAAGTGCGAACGACGAGGTCGTGTTCGGCTCGTTCAACCAGTTCCGCAAGATTGGCGACGAATGCCTGGCGCTGTGGGCCCGGGTACTGTCGCGGGTGCCAAAATCGCGCCTGGTCGTGTTCGACATGGACGATCGTCGTTTGCGACGGCGGTTGCTCGATTCTCTCGTGGCTTGCGGCGTGGAACCCGACCGCGTTTCGATGCATGGAAGGTCGAGCGTCGCCGATTATTTTCGAACCGTCGCAAGCGTCGACATTGCGCTCGACACGCTTCCCTACAACGGCGCGACGACGACGCTCGACGCGTTGTGGATGGGAACACCGGTCGTTGCGCTCAGGGGCGATCGCGGCATCGCAAGAGGCGCGTACAGCATCCTCCAGTCGCTCGGTCTGACGGAGCTATGCGCGAGCTCGCCCGAGGATTACGTCGCCATCAATACGGAGCTGGCGCTCGACGAGGAACGGCGAGCCTCGCTGAGAGGCTCGCTGCGTCATTTGGTGGAGCAGTCGCCGCTGATGGATGCGGACGGGTTCGTCGCCGCGCTCGAGGCGGCGTATCGCGAAATGTGGGATGCGTGGCGCTCGGTCTCACCATGAACTGACGCCCTCGAGGACGACAGCCCCCCGGGGCGTTAGCCGCGCAGGTGCTTGTGATCGCGCCAGGTCTGCTTCAACGACTGCCACAAGCCGGTAAAGGGTGACCAGAACGTCCGCCATCCTTCGCGGTACCCCATGAGAAAATGTTCCTTCAGGCTACTCGTCATCATCGTCCTCGCGCCAATGCGCGCGGATTCGCCGCCTTGCTGCCGCGACCGTATCCGCCGTGAATGCCGCCAAACCCGAAAGAAAGGTTACCGCGAAGAGAGAGACGTCCGCAAGCAGCAATAGTTGCTCGAGAAACTTGAGCGGCATTGACAGTTCCGATGCGCCGAGGAACACCAACAACCTGAGGGCCAGAATCGGAATCACCGAAATTGCGACGAGCGCACAAAAACCGATTGCCGCCGCGAGCGAATGTCCGAGAAGCTCCGCCAGCGCCACCGCGGTTTCGTATTCCAGTTTCATGAAGGAAACCATGCGCGCGCTCCGACTGAACCACAATCGGACGAATGGATGATTGCATCCGCCAAGGAAATTTCGTCAGGACTCTCCACCTCTTGCCTTCCGCCGAAAACGTGCATATGCTCGCAGTTCCGTGCATATGCCCGTAAATCGTGCTGCCGTTCCGGGCTCCGCCAAACCGCGGCCAGCTTCCGCGCCGTGTGCCTGCGGTCGCCTTCGCCGCGCGACGCGCGCGCTCACGCAGCTCTACGACGACGCGATGGCGCCCGCGGGCCTTCGCGTCACGCAGTTCTCGCTGCTGCGCACGCTCGCGCGCGACGGGCCGCTTCGCATCTCCGATCTCGCCGAGCGCCAGCTCCTCGACCGCACCGCGCTGTCGCGCAACCTCGATCCGCTGGTCGCGCAGAATCACGTGAAAATCGCCGCCGGCGCCGACGCACGCACGCGCGAGGCGTCGATTACGCGCAAGGGCGCATCAGCGCTGCGTTCAGCGGAGCCTCACTGGGAGCGCGCGCAGCATGACGTCGCAAAACGCCTCGGCAGCCGCAAGCTCCATGCGTTGATCGACATCCTGGGCGAGCTCGAGACGTTGCATCCCGCAAGACGCGCCACGCCTTCACGATAAACAGGAACACGTGACCACCGCCCGCATCGCCGCTCCCTCCTGGCGCACGCCCACGATCGTCCTCGTCTGCGGTAGCGTGATCCTCACGCTCGCGATGGGACTTCGCCATGGCTTCGGCCTCTTCCTGCAGCCGATCACCGCCGACCTGCACTGGAATCGCGAGACATTCGCGCTCGCGCTCGCCGTGCAGAACCTCGTCTGGGGCGCGACGCAACCGTTCGCCGGCATGGTGGCCGACAAGTACGGCACCGGGCGCGTAGTCGCCGTTGGCGCGCTCCTGTACGTGCTCGGCCTCTTCTGGATGTCGCATCCGACGACGCCGCTCACGTTCGTCCTCGCGGCGGGCGTGCTGATCGGCACCGGCCTTTCCGGCGTCACGTACAGCGTGATCGCCGGCGTGCTCGGTCGCGCCTATCCGCCTGATGCACGCAGCATGGTGCTCGGCATCTCGGCGGCCGCGGCGTCGTTCGGACAGTTCGCGCTGCTGCCGATCACGCAGTGGCTGTTGTCCCACATCGGCTGGTCGGGCGCGCTCGTCGCGCTCGGCTGCATCGGCATCGCGATGGCGCCGCTCGCCGCGGCGCTGATCGAGCCGCGCATCGCGCACGCGCACGCGTTTGCGCAATCGACCGGCGAGGCGATCGGCGAAGCGTTCCGCCACCGCGGTTATGTCCTGCTGACGCTCGGCTTCTTCGTCTGCGGCTTCCAGGTCGTGTTCATCGGCGTGCACCTGCCCGCGTATCTCGCCGATCACGGATTGCCGGCGCGCGTCGCGGTCACGGCGCTCGCGCTCGTCGGACTTTTCAACATCGTCGGCACGTACACCACCGGCTGGCTCGGCGCGCGGGTGCCGAAGCGCTACATCCTGTCGTTCATCTACTTCGCGCGCGCCATCGTGATTGCGCTCTTCGTGTTCCTGCCGCTGTCGGCGATGTCGGTGTACCTGTTCGCGATCGCGCTCGGCTTGTTGTGGCTGTCGACCGTGCCGCCGACGAACGGGATCGTCGCGCAGCTCTTCGGCGTGCGCTATCTCGCGATGCTGTCAGGCTTCACGTTCTTGTCGCACCAGATCGGCAGCTTTCTCGGCGCGTGGCTCGGCGGCGTGCTGTACGACGCGACCGGCAGCTACGACGTCGTCTGGTACATCGCGATTGCGCTCGGCATCGCCGCAGCCGTCATCAACCTGCCGATCGACGAGCGCGAAGTGGCGCGGCCTGCAGTTGCGCTGGCGGGCGATTGATCGTGCTCGGAACGGCGAGACCGAGGGTGGTGCGCATGATCCCGATTTCGGCATAAGCGTCAATCCGCCGGCTGCGTGCGCCCGACGAGATCGGTAATCGTCGCGAGCAGCGCCTCGACGTCGATGGGCTTCGTCAGGTGGCGATCGTATCCGGCCGCGTGCGCGCGGTCGATCTCCGCGGGCCCGCTGTACCCGCTGTAGGCGATCGCCGGCGTCCTGGTGTTCGCGCCGGCGCTGCGGATGGCCTTGATCATCGCGTAACCGTCGATGTCCGGCATCGCGATATCCGAAATGATGAGGTCGTATGGCTCGGCGCTTGCCCGCTCGATCGCCTTCGACGCCACCGATTCGACGACCACGTCCGCGCCCTCGAACTGGAGAAGCTCGCTCAGCGCCGCGCCGTTGGCCGTCGAATCGTCGACGATGAGCACGCGCATGCCGCCGACAGGGCGACCGTCCTTGCGGTGCGACCGCTTGACCCCCGGCGTGCGCGCCATCTCGAGCGGCAGCCAGACGCTGAAGCGAGCGCCCTTGCCCGGACCTTCCGAATGCCCCTCGACGCGTCCGTTGTGCAGCTCGACCAACTGACGCACGAGCGCCAGGCCGATGCCCATGCCGCCATGGTGCTCGAAGCGTCCAAGCTCCGAGCGGCGGAACCAGTCGAAGATGTAAGGCATGGCCTCCGGCGCGATTCCCTGTCCAGTGTCCTCGACGTCGAGACGCGCATAGTCGCCGTCCCGCACGACGCGTATGCGAATCGTCCCGCCGGAAGGCGTGAACTTGAGCGCGTTGCTGAGCAGGTTCCACGCGATCTGTCGCACGCGCACCGGGTCCGCCTCGACGAGCAGCGATACGTCGTCGGTCTGCACGTCGAACGTGACGTTCTTCTGCTGTGCGTCGTGGCGAAACGCGCCGATCGAATCGGCGATCACGAACGTCAGCGGCAGAAGCTGCCGATCGATCGTGAGCTTGCCGGTTCGCGCGCGCGACATGTCGACCATGTCCTCGACGAGCTGCGCCTGGGCCCGCACCATTTCGTGGATCACGTTCGCGGCGTGCCGCAGGCGCTGCGACTTCTTCGCCTCCGGCACGCGCAGCAGGATCTCGGCCTGCATCAGCATCAGCGACAGTGGATTGCGAAGCTCGTGCGACAGCATCGCCAGGAACTCGTCCCTCATCCGGCTGCTTTCCTCGGCGGCGGTCCGGCTGACCCGCTCGCTTTCGAGCCGGCGCTCCTGGTACTCCTCGTAGCGCTTCTGCGCCGTCAGGTCGCGCAACACCTTGATGAAGCCGTAGGCGTCGGGCGCGTCGACCGCCGCCAGAATTCCGCTCGCGAAAAACCGTGAACCGTCCTTGCGAAGCTGCCAGCGATCGTCCTCGGCACGGCCGGCTTCGCGCGCACGGCGAAGCTCGTCCGCGGGGGCGCCGGCCTCGCGATCTTCCGGCGTGAACAGTACCGAAAGATCCCTTCCGAGCATCTCGTCCTCATCGTAGCCGAAGATCGCTCGCGCACCCGGACTCCACGATTGCACGCGCCCGTTCGTATCGAGCGTGACGATCGCGTATTCGCGCACGCCATCGGCGATCACCCGAGCCCAGGCCTCGGTACGCCGGCCGATCGCCTCGACACGCTTGCGCTCGGTGATGTCGAGCAGCGTCAGCACCGCGCCGCGAATGCGATCGTCGGTCGTTCGATACGGCAGGAAGCGCGCGATGTACCAGCGGCCGTCGGCGCTCTTGACTTCGCACTCGACCATGCGCAGCGACTCGAACACCGTGCCGATGTTCGCGGCAAGGTCGATGCCTTCGAGGCGATGCGTGATGTCGGAGAGCGGCCGGCCGATATCGGTGGGAATCACGTTGAACATCTCGCGCGCGAACGGCGTGTAGCGCATGAGGCGCAGGTCGCGGTCGACGAAGATCGCCGCGATCTCGGTGGCGGTCACGAAGTTCGTCAGATCGTCGGAGATGCGCGTCGTCTCGTCGACCTTGTTCTTGAGCTCCTGGTTGACCGTGATGAGCTCCTCGTTGATCGACTGCAGCTCCTCCTTGCCGGTCTCGAGCTCCTCGGTGGTCGCGCGAAGCTCTTCGTTGGTCGCCTGCAGCTCCTCGTTGCTCGCCTTGAGCTCCTCGTTCTGCACCTCGTGCTGCTCGATCGCCGCGCGAAGCTGCGCCTCCATGACGCGCAGCCGCTCCTCGAGCCTCCTCGTTTCGTCGCTTTGGAGGGCAAGGATGTCTTTCTCGCCTTTCTCGCCTTTCTCGCCTTTCTCGCCTTTCTCGGCGTTTTCGTCGATGACGATGAGCGCGAAGGTCCGGCCCGATGTCTTGTCGCGCACCGGATGCACGGTGATGTCGGCGTGCACCGTTTCGGCCCCGCGCCTGAACGCCAGATTCGTTCGCTCGACGGTGCGCATCGTTTCCATCGCAAGATCCAGCGCCGCCTTGAGGTCGTAGCGCAGGTTTTCCGGCGCCGCCCTGAGCACGTTGAGCGACGGCTCACCCGGCCCGAGATGCAGGAAATGGTCCGCGCGGTCGGACAGGTGAACGATCTCGAGGCGATCGTCGACGACGATCGACGGCGGCGCATAGTGCTCGAGCAGCCGCTGGTGCAGCTCGGTGAACGACACCGTGCGCCGACCGCCCGCCACGGCGAGGCCGTTCGTGTAGCGGTGCGGCTGGATGGCGGGCAGCGTCGTCAGCATCATCCCCATCCGCGCGCGCGGCAGCTGCGCGTAGATGCGGTTGGTCTTGTCGATCGGCGCGAACCCGTCGTGCTCGTCCTCCATCGACTCCGACATGCCGAGGAAGAGGTAGCGGTCCGGCTTGAGCGAAAAATGCAGAAGATCCAGAACCTTCGACTGAGCCTGGCGCGTCAGGTAGATCAGCATGTTTCGGCAGATGACCAGGTCGAGCCGCGAGAAAGGCGGATCCTGGATCACGTTGTGCACGGCGAACATCATCATTTCGCGAAGCGACTTCTGCACCCGGTAGCTGCCCTGCTCGCGGACGAAGTACCGGCGCAGGCGCTCCTGGGTGACGTGCTCGGCGATCGACTCGGGATAAAGGCCCGCGCGCGCGAAGGCGAGCGCCTCTTCGTCGATGTCGGTCGCGAAGATGTTGACCGTCGGCGGGTCCGGCACGCCTTCGAGCCGATCCTGCACCAGCATGCCGACCGAGTACGCCTCCTCGCCGGTCGCGCATCCGACGATCCAGATACGGAGGTGCTCGCCGCCGTGATCCGCCACCAGTTCGGGGAGCACGCGCTCGTCGAGGGCCTGCCAGGCAGGCGGATCGCGGAAAAACCACGTGACATTGATCAGCAGGTCGCGTAGCAGCGCACGGGCCTCGTTCGGGTGCTCGCCGATGTACTGGCGGTACTCGCCCAGGCTTTGCAACTGGTTGACCTGGAGCCGGCGCTCCAGCCTTCGCATCATCGTCGCGCGCTTGTATTGCGAGAAGTCGTGCCCGGTGCGCGCACGCAGCGTGGCGAAGATGTCGCGCACGGCCTCCTCCGCCGCGACCTGGGCGTCCTCGGGGCTTGGCCGCTCGGGAAGGCTCGGTATGTTGATCGCCCGGGCGCTGTGCCACAGCGCATCGATCTTCGCGGGAATGTCGCCGGCCGGCAGCACGAAATCGATCGCGCCGCTCGCGATGGCGCTGCGCGGCATCGAGTCGTATTCGGCCTCCTCGGGCGCCTGCGCGACCGTGATGCCGCCGCGTGTTTTGACCGCGCGGATCCCGCGCGTGCCGTCGGACCCCGTTCCCGACAGGATGACGCCCACGGCCCGGCGTTCGTGCGCGTCGGCGAGCGTTTCGAGGAAGAGATCGATCGTCATCGCCGCGCCGCGGCGCTTCGTCGCTTCGCTGGCCTCGAGCTTGCCGTCGTAAATCCGAAGCTGCGATTTGGGCGAGATCACGTAGACGTGGTCCCGCTCGATCTTAGTCGTTTGCATGACTTGGGCGACGCGCATCCGCGTCGCCTGCTGGAGCACATCCGGCATCGACGATGCATGCTCGGGAGACAGGTGAACGACGACGACGTAGGCGATGCCCGCGTCGATCGGCGCATGCTTGAAGAACTCGAGCAGCGCCTTGAGGCCGCCGGCGGATGCGCCGATGCCGACGACCAACATGTCGGCCGACTCTGCGGGAGGCGGGGCCGAGGGCGCTTCATTCATGATCGACTCTCATTTGCGCCGATGGCGCGCTCGTCGCGAGAATTGCGGGCGGACGGGATCGATTGCTCGGGCGGAATCGACGCCCTGCGGGCGACTTTGCAGTCTAGCATTCGCAGAGCGGCCGGCCAGCCGCGCAGCAGCGACTATTCGTCGACGACCTTCTCCGGCGCCGCCGAGGTCTTTTCCGCGAGCAGCTCGCGAAGCGTCGCCGCGTGATGAGCGTTAGTGCGAGCGATCTCGGCATGATATTCGGCCGAGCGCTGGTTGCCGCGCGCTTGCGCGTACTCGGCCATCTTGAGCGCAATGCGCTCGCTCTCCTCGAGCCTGCGCAGCCCGGCCCACAACGCCGCCTCGACCTGGATTGCCTGCTCGTCGGCGAGCGTGTTGAGCGAGTACGCGTGCCCGTTGTGGCAGCGGAAGCGCGGGCCGCCGTTGTCCATCTTCCACAGCGCACCGCCGCATTCGGGGCAGGTGAACGGCACGCGCTGGCCGATCGTGTCGAGCTCTTCCATGGAAGATTGTTTCCGCGCCATGCGAACCTCCTTTTCCATGTTCGCGGGCACGGGGGTCTCGGGCTCGCGCACGATCTCGCGAGCGATGCGCGTCAGCGTAGCGGCGATGTCGCGCGCCGGCACGCTCGCGTCGACGTCGACGACACCTATCGCGTTGCGCGGCATGTCGGGAAATTCGGCGTCGTCCGGATCCTGGACCACGGCGGCGCCGCCCCGGCGCTTGATCGCCCAGAGGCCGGCCGCGCCGTCGTCCTGCACGCCGGAGAGCACGACGCCTGTCACCCGCGGCCCGTACGCGACCGCGGCCGAGCGGAACAGCACATCGATCGCCGGCCGATGGCGATTCTCGCGCGGGCCGTGCATCAGCAGCATGCGATCCCCTTCAAGCACCAAATGCAGGTTGGGCGGCGCGATCGACACCGTGCCGCTGCGCAGCGGCGCGCCGGTGCGCGCCACCGCGACCGGCATCGCGCTCGTCCGATTCAGGATGTCGGGCAGCACCGACCGGGATTCGGGCGAAACGTGGAGAACGACGAAGACGGCAGCGGGATAGTCCTTCGGCAACGCGGCGAAAAGCTCGCGCAACGGTCCGATGCCCCCCGCCGAAGCGCCGATGACCGTGATGTCGCGATGCAGCGTGCGCTCGATGTTTCGTCCCGACGACGGCGCCTACTTGCGCGAAGTGCCGTCGATTTTGGTGCTCGTCACGATAACGACCGCCGCCCGCGCGCTTCGTTCGGCCGGCGGCGACGCAAAAAGCTAAGCGTCTCATCAGCCGCCGGGAGAAATCGCGTCGATCGCGTTGGTGATGAGCGTGTCGACACCCAGGGCGCGAAGCTCGTTCGCGCGCGTCGGGTCGTTGACGGTCCATGCAAGGATGCGGAGCTTCGCGTCTTTCGCACGTTTGATCACATCGGGCGTGAGCAGCGTGTGCCTGGCATCGAGAGCGACGCAGCCGAGGTCGACCGCGAGCGGTAGCGTGTCGTCGTCGAACGTGTCGCAGAGAAAGGCGCGCGGGAGCATCGAAACCGTCTCCGCCGCGGCTTCGAGCGCCGCGTGCGAGAAGGACGACAGAAGCGGTGCGATGCGCGCATCGCGCCACAGCGCGGCCACGTCCTGCGCGATCGCGGCGCCGGTTTCCCGCTCCCGTCCCGGCGACGGTTTGATCTCGACGTTGACCGCAACGTCGTGTGCGAGCGCCCATCGCGCGAGCGCGGCGAGCGTCGGCAGGGTTTCTCCGGCATACGCCTTCGAGTGCCAGCTACCCGCGTCGAGCTGGGAAAGCTCGCGCCAGGTGTGCGCATCGGCGCGGCCGTGGCCGTTTGTCGTGCGATCGAGTGTCGCATCGTGCAAAAGGAACGCGACGCCGTCCGCGGAGAGTTTCACGTCGAATTCGACCATTCGATAGCCGTGCGCGCAACCGAGGCGGAATGCCGCGAGCGTGTTCTCGGGTGCGAGTTTTCCCGCGCCGCGGTGCGCGCATAGGCGCGGGTAGGGCCAGTCGATCATTGCAACACCAGTTTGGGGTCAGAGACGAAACTCCGGCGCAGTTCGGTCTGCGACTCGGTGCGGCTGCATCGGAGTTTCGTCTCTGACCCCAAACTGTCCGTCATTGCAGGCGCGCGCCGGTCGCGCCGTCGAACGCGAACACGCGCGCGGGATCGGCCGTCACGCAGAACGTCGAGCCCACGGGTGGCGACGTGCCGTGCGGCATGCGCGCGATGATCGTGCGATCGCCGCGGCCGATGTGGACGAGCGCGTCGGCGCCGAGTTGCTCGACCATTTCGACCGGTCCCGAAAGACCTCCCGCCGATTCAGCGCAGGGAATGAAATGCTCGGGACGGATGCCGACAGTGATCGCGCGGCCGCCCTGTGCCGGGGCGTTGCTGCTTCGCACTTCGCCGCCCTGGTCGAGCGCGATGCGGCCGTCGCCTCCGTTCGCCTTGCCCGGCATGAAGTTCATCGACGGCGAACCGATGAAGCCCGCCACGAACATTGTCTGCGGGTTTTCGTAGACCTCCATCGGCGAGCCGATCTGCTCGGCGCGCCCCGCGTTCATCACGATCATCCGCTGCGCGAGCGTCATCGCCTCGACCTGGTCGTGCGTGACGTAAAGGCTCGTCGTCGACAGGCGCCGGTGCAGCTTCTGGATCTCGAAGCGCATCTGCACGCGGAGCTTCGCGTCGAGGTTCGACAGCGGCTCGTCGAACAGGAAGACGGCCGGCTCGCGGACGATCGCCCGGCCCATCGCCACGCGCTGCCTTTGGCCGCCGGAAAGCTGTCGCGGCGTGCGCGAAAGCAGTGGGCCGAGCTCGAGGATGTCGGCCGCGCGCTTGACGCGCTCGTCGATCTGCGCTTTCGCGAGGCCGCGAATGCGCAAGCCGTAGGCCATGTTGCCGTACACGCTCATGTGCGGATAGAGCGCGTAGTTCTGGAAGACCATCGCGATGTCGCGATCCTTGGGCTCGAGATTGTTGACGACGCGCCCACCGATGGCGATCTCGCCGCTCGTGATCGCTTCGAGACCGGCGACCATCCGAAGCAGCGTCGACTTGCCACAGCCGGATGGCCCGACGATGACGATGAACTCGCCGTCGGCTACCTGCATGTCGACGCCGTGGATGACCTCCAGGTTGCCGTAGCTCTTGCGGACGTTGCGAAGATCGACAGTGGCCATAATTGGTGCCAGAGATGTATTTCTAATTGGTGCCAGTGTTTCTAATTAGTGCCAGAGATGTATTTGCTAATTGGTGCCAGAGATCCAGATTCGAAACTTCTGCCAAGGACTATTCCGGCCGCTCGGTGGTCGGCGGCCCAATCATTTTGCAAATGCATCGCTGCGATGCCTGGCACCGATTGACAAATAGATCTCTGGCACCAATTTCGATGTCTGGCACCAATTGACAAAACATCTCTGGCACCAATTTCATTTCTCCGCATCCACCAGCCCTTTCACGAACCACCGCTGCATCGCAAGCACGATGACGGCGGGCGGCAGCAGCGCGAGCATCGCGGTCGCGAGCACCTTCTGCCATTCGACCAGCGTGTCCCCACCGGCGACCATGCGCTTGATGCCGATGACGACCGTGTACATGTCCTCGCGCGTGGTGACGAGCAGCGGCCACAGGTACTGGTTCCACCCGTAGATGAACATGATGACGAAAAGCGCCGCCATGCTGGTGCGCGACAGCGGCAGCAGGATGTCGAAGAAGAAGCGCATCGGCCCGGCGCCGTCGATGCGGGCTGCCTCGGCCAGCTCTTCGGGCACCGTCAGGAAGAACTGGCGAAACAGGAACGTTGCCGTCGCCGACGCGATCAGCGGCAAGGTGAGCCCCCAATACGTATCCACCATCCCGAGCTCGGCGACGACCTTGTACGTGGGTAGGATGCGCACCTCGACCGGGAGCATCAGCGTCACGAAGATCATCCAGAAGAACGTCGTGCGCAGCGGAAAGCGGAAGTAGACGATCGCGAACGCGGAGAGGATCGAGATCGCGATCTTCCCGATCGCAATGGCGAGCGCCATGATCAGGCTGTTCAGCATCATCTGCTCGACCGGCGCCTTCGAGCCTGCGGTGCTGCCCTTCGTCAGCACCGCCGTGTAGTTGTCGATCAGGTGCGTGCCCGGCGTCATCGGCATCGGCACGCTCGTCACCTGGTCGAACGACAGCGTCGAGCCGACGAAGGCGACATAGAGCGGCAGCGCGACGATCGCCACGCCGGCGATCAGCACCAGGTGGCTGACGACTGCTCCGAGGGGACGTCGTTCGACCATTGTCAGGGATCAGTAATTGACTCGCCGCTCGACGAACCGGAACTGGATCACCGTCAGCGTGATCACGATCGCCATCAGCACGACCGATTGCGCGGCGGAGCCGTTGAGATCGAGCGCCTGCACGCCGTCCTGATACACCTTGAACACGAGGATCGACGTCGCCTGCACCGGTCCCCCGCTTGTCGCCGCGTCGACGATCGCGAACGTGTCGAAGAACGCGTAGACGATGTTGACGACGAGCAGGAAGAACGTCGTCGGCGAAAGCAGCGGAAACACGACCGTCCAAAAGCGCCGCGCCGGGCCGGCGCCGTCGATGGCGGCCGCTTCTATCAGCGATTTCGGGATCGACTGCAGGCCGGCCAGAAAGAACAGGAAGTTGTAGCTGATCTGCTTCCATACCGCGGCGATGACGATCAGCGCGAGCGCCTGTCCCGGATTGAGCAGATAGTTCCAGTCGTAGCCCAGCGCGCGCAGCAGGTGCGTGATGATGCCGAGCGTCGGATTGAGCAGGAACACGAAGAGCACCGCGGCGATCGCGGTTGCCACCGCATACGGCCAGATCAGCAGCAGCTTGTAGACGCGCGCCCCGCGCACGATGCGATCGGCGAAGACGGCGAGCAAAAGCGCAAGCGAAAGCCCGATCACCGTTACCAGCGCCGAGAAAACCGCAGTCACGCGAAACGACGCGAGATAGTGCGGATCGTGGAAGAGCGCGACGAAATTGTCGAGCCAGACGAACTGGGTCTTGGACGCGAACGCGTCCTGGATAAGAAGCGACTGGTAGAGCGCCTGTATCGCGGGCCAAAAGAAGAAGACGAGCGTGATCAGGAGCTGCGGCGCGACGAGCGCGTAGGGCAGCCATGGCGAGTGGAAGACGACCCGCTTTTCCATCTTCGCTGATCCGTCGCTCGCCGTCCCCGCCGCGTGCACGGCGGGGAATCATCGTGCGAGGCGAACGCTACTCGTTCGCCTTCTGGAAGCGCTCGAGCTGCTCGTTGCCCCGCGCGACCGCGGAGTCGAGCGCCTGCTTCGCCGTCTTCTGTCCGCTCCACACCGACTCGAGCTCCTCGTCGATGATGTTGCGGATCTGCACGAAGTTGCCAAAGCGCACGCCCTTCGAGTTGGCGGTCGGCGGCTTGTTCGTGAGCTCCTTGATCGCGATGTCGAAGCCGGGACGCTCCTTGTAGAGACCCTTCTCCTTCGCGAGGTCGTACGCGGCCGTCGTGATCGGCACGTAGCCCGTATCCGCGTGCCACTTTTCCTGCACCTCGGGCGAAGACAGATACGTGAAGAACTTGGCGATCCCCTTGTACATGTCCTTGTTCTTCTGGTTCAGCACCCACAGCGTCGCCCCGCCGATGATCGTGTTCTGCGGCGCGCCCTTGACGCTCGCGTAATACGGCAGCGTCGCGACCCGCCACGGGAACTTCGCGTTGGCCTTGATGTTCGCGTACGAGCCCGACGACGTCGTGATCATCGCGCATTCACCGCTCGTGAACGACGCGAGCGGCTCGTCCTTGCGGCCCTTGTACTTGAAGAGGCCCTCCTTCACCCACTTGCCGAGATTGCCGATGTGCATCGTCTGCACGGGACCGTTGAATTCGAGCCGCGTGCCGAGGCCGCCGAAGCCGTTCTGCAGTGTCCCGAAGGGCACGTTGTGCCATGCGCTGAAGCTCTCGAGCTGCACCCACGACTGCCAGCCGGTCGTGAATGGGCAGCCCACGCCGCTGCCCTTCAGCTTCTCCATCGCCTTTTCCATCTCCTCCCAGGTCTTGGGCGGATTTTCGGGATTGAGGCCAGCCTTCTTGAAGGCGTCGTCGTTGACGTAGAGCACCTGCGTCGAGCTGTTGAACGGCATCGAGATCAGGTGACCGGACGTGTCCGCGTAATACGAGTAGACGGCGCCGAGGAAGCCTTTTGGATTCCACGGCTCGTGGTTCTGCTCCATCAATTTGTAGACGGGCATCACGGCGCCCTTCGCGGCCATCATCGTCGCGGTGCCGACCTCGAACACCTGCACGATCTGCGGCGGGTTGCCGGCGCGATACGCGGCGATCGCCGCGGTCATCGATTCGTCGTACTGGCCCTTGTAGACGGGCGTGACCTTGTAATCCGATTGCGATGCGTTGAACTTGTTCGCGATCTCGTCGACGATGTCGTTCAGCTTGCCGGTCATCGAGTGCCACCATACGATCTCGGTGGCCGCCTGGGCCGCGGTCGCGGCGCAAACGAGCGCCAGCGCAGCCACGATGCGGGCGAAGCGCTTCGGACGATGCGTCATGTCTCCTCCAATGGACGTGATAAGCCCTATCCTGCGGACTTCGGGGTGCGATTCTATTGCAAAACCGACCTACCGGGTCGGAAATCCGGGTTCGTCGTTGCGACGGCGCTTGCTAAACTGGCCCGCTTTCGTTCCGGTCGGATCATCTCGAATGTTTCGCCACAATGCACGCATGCGGGTCATCGCGCTGCTCGCAGCACTCGTCGTCGCGGGCTCAATGACCCCGGCTGCCGCGCAGACGTTTCCGGAGAAGGCGGTCAAGCTGGTCGTGCCTTTCCCGCCGGGCGGCCCGCTCGACATCATCGGCCGCGAGATCGCGAAGGAGCTGGCCGATGCGTGGGGACAAAGCGTCATTGTCGACAACAAGCCGGGCGCCGGCGGCAACATCGGCGCCGACTACGTCGCGAAATCGCCGGCGGATGGCTACACGGTCGTCATGGGCGCGCTTTCGACGCACGCGGTCAACCCGAGCC
>DATFCW010000346.1:0-12373 GCA_035252665.1 Casimicrobiaceae bacterium
GGACGCCGAGCTCGATGCCGCGATCGCGCAGTTTACCGATCGCATCCTCGCGCGGAGCGCATCGGTAATGGCGCTCGGCAAGCGCGCGTTCTATGCGCAGATCGACCGCTCGCTCGGCGACGCGTACACTCACGCCTCCGAGGTGATGACTTGCAATCTTGCCGATCCGGACAGCGCCGAGGGCATGGACGCGTTCCTGGAAAAGCGTGAGGCGCGGTGGAAGGCTTGATAATTTGCACCCGGTATCTGCGATAATCCGCGCCTCATCGAACGGGACCGGGCACCAGGTCGGTCATGGCCGACGACATCATCCTCGAAGCGCGCGGCCTCACGAAGGAATTCAAGGGTTTCGTCGCCGTAAACGACGTGAACCTCGCGGTTGCGCGCGGGACCATTCACGCGCTGATCGGCCCGAACGGCGCCGGTAAGACGACCTGCTTCAACCTGCTCACGCACTTCCTGACGCCGACCCGCGGCACGATCATCTTCGATGGCCGCGACATCACCGGCTCGCGTCCGGCGACCATTGCGCGTCAGGGACTGGTCCGCTCGTTCCAGATCTCCGCGGTGTTTCCACACCTGACGGTCCTCGAAAACGTGCGCATCGCGCTGCAACGCAAGCGCGCCCATTCGCTCGACTTCTGGCGCTCGGAGAAGGTGCTGCGCGCTCTCGATCCGCGCGCGCATGAGTTGATCGACGCGGTCGGTCTCGCGCAATTCGCGCATGCGGCCGCGGGCGAGTTGCCATATGGGCGCAAGCGCGCGCTCGAGATCGCCACGACGCTCGCGCTCGAGCCCGCGATGATGCTGCTCGACGAGCCGACGGCGGGGATGACGCACGAGGACGTCGACCGGATCGCGGCGTTGATACGCAAAGTGTCGAAAGGTCGCACCGTGCTGATGGTCGAGCACAATCTGTCGGTCGTTTCGACGCTGTCGGATCACATCACGGTGCTCGCGCGCGGAGAAGTGCTCGCGCAGGGCAACTACGCAGCCGTATCGACGAACCCGGCCGTCATCGAAGCGTACCTGGGGACCGCGCATGGCTAGCGCGATGCCGATCGAGGCGGCGTCGAAAGCGGATGCGCCGCTTCTCGCGGTCCGCAATCTGCAGGCCTGGTATGGCGAGTCGCACATCCTGCATGGCGTGTCGTTCGACGTCGCGGCCGGTGAGGTCGTGACGCTGCTCGGTCGCAATGGCGCCGGCAAGACGACGACGCTCAAGTCGGTGATGGGCGTCGTGCCGCGGCGGGAAGGATCGATCGTTTACAACGGAGCGGAGACGGCGAGCCTTTCATCGAATCGGATCGCACGCCTTGGTATCGCCTGGTGTCCCGAGGAGCGCGGCATCTTCGCGAGCCTGAACGTCGAGGAGAACCTGCTGTTGCCGCCAAGGGTGCGCGAAGGCGGCCTCGCGCTCGATCAGATCTACACGCTCTTTCCGAATCTTGCCGAGCGACGCCGAAGCCAGGGCACGAAGCTTTCGGGCGGTGAGCAGCAAATGCTCGCGATCGGCCGCATCCTTCGCACGGGGGCGCAATTGCTGCTGCTCGACGAGCCGACGGAAGGGCTTGCGCCGGTGATCGTCCAGCACATCGGACGCACGATCGGCGAATTGAAGACGCGCGGCTTCACGATTCTGCTGGTCGAGCAGAATTTTCGCTTCGCGGCGACCGTCGCCGATCGCCATTACGTGATGGAGCATGGACGCATCGTCGACATGATTCCGAACGCCGAGCTCGACCGGAACATGAACAAGCTGCACGAGTATCTGGGTGTGTAAGGAAGGGTCGAAGACGGAAGGGGTCCGAGCCCACTTTTTGGCTAACGTCGCCGAAAAATCGTTTCTGATCCACGATGATTTTGGAAATCGGCGCCCGACGTAATTGAAACTGATCTCTGCCACCAATTTCGGTTTTACACGGAGGAGTAGCGATGAAGGCAATGAAGAGCACGATGGTCGCGCTCGCCGTCGCCGGCGTTTTCGGCGCGGGCGCGGCGCAGGCGCAGTTCAGCGGCAACGTAATCAAGCTCGGCGTGCTGTCCGACATGTCGGGTCTCTACAAGGACCTCGGCGGCGAGGGCTCGATCGTTGCCGCGAGGATGGCGGTCGAGGATTCGGGCATCGAGAAGCGCGGCATCAAGGTCGAGATCATCTCGGCGGATCACCAGAACAAGCCCGACGTAGGATCGTCCATTGCGCGCCGCTGGTACGACGCGGAAGGCGTCGATGCGATCGTCGACGTGCCTACGTCGAGCGTCGCGCTCGCCGTCTCGGGCGTAACGAAGGAAAAGAACAAGGTGTTCCTCGCGTCGGGTCCGGGAACGTCGGACCTGACCGGCTCGCAATGCTCGCCGAATACCGTGCATTTCACGTACGACACGTGGATGCTCGCGAACGGCACCGGCACCGCGATCACGAAGCAGGGCGGCAACTCATGGTTCTTCATCACGGCCGACTACGCGTTCGGGCATGCGCTGCAGCGCGACACAACAGCCGCGGTCGAGAAGGTGGGCGGCAAGGTCGTCGGCAGCGTCAACGTGCCGATCAACACGCAGGACTTCAGCTCGTACCTGCTGCAGGCGCAATCGTCGAAGGCGAAGGTGATCGGTCTTGCGAACGCGGGCGGCGACACGATCAACTCGATCAAGCAGGCCGCTGAATTTGGCATTCGGAAGGGCGGCCAGCAGCTCGCCGGCCTGCTCGTGTTCCTGACCGACGTGCATTCGCTCGGATTGCCGACGGCGCAGGGCCTGACGCTGACGACGACGTTCTACTGGGACATGAACGACAAGACGCGCGCCTTCGCGAACCGTTTCGCGCCCCAGGACAAGGGCATCCATCCGACGATGGTGCACGCCGGCGTGTATGCGGTCGTGCTGCATTACCTCAAAGCCGTCGAGGCGCTCAAGAATGACACCGATGGCGTGAAGATCGTCGACAAGATGAAGTCGATGCCGACCGACGATCCGCTGTTCGGCAAGGGCTCGATCCGCGTCGACGGCCGCGGCATTCATCCCGCGTATCTGGTACAGGTGAAGACGCCCGCCGAATCGAAGCATCCGTGGGACTACTTCAAGATTCTCACGACGATCCCGGCGGACGAGGCGTTCCGGCCGCTCAAGGATGGCGGCTGTTACTTGGTGAAGTAGCCAAAAAGCGGGGTGAGGGGCGAGGGAAGAGGAATGAGAGTGGCTTCGGCGTGGCGTTTCGTTTGCCCACTCTCCTCCTTCATCCCTCCTCCCCCATGCCGCTGTTGAAGTCCCGGACATGCAAGCACTTTTCGGGCAACTGCTGATCGGCCTCATCAACGGCGCGTTCTACGCGATGTTGTCGCTCGGGCTCGCGGTCATCTTCGGGCTCCTCAACATCATCAATTTCACGCACGGCGCGCAATACATGATGGGCGCGTTCTGCGCGTGGTTCCTGCTCAATCAAGGCATCCATGGCGTGTCACTCGGCTACTGGCCGTCGCTGATCATCGCGCCGATCGTCATCGGCGTCTTCGGCATCATCATCGAGAAGACGATGCTGTCGCGCCTCTACAAGCTCGACCATCTCTACGGCCTGCTGCTGACGTTCGGCTTGGCACTCGTCATCCAGGGCATCTTTCGCAACGCGTATGGTTCGTCGGGAATGCCCTACGAGATCCCGTCCGTGCTGACCGGAGGCGTCAACCTGGGCTTCATGTACCTGCCGATCTATCGTGCGTGGGTCATCGGCGCCTCGCTCTTGATCTGCCTTTCGACGTGGTACGTGATCGAGCGCACGAAGCTCGGCAGCTATCTTCGTGCGGCCACCGAGAATCCTGCACTGGTGCAGGCATTCGGCATCAACGTCCCGCGGATGATCACGCTGACGTTCGGCTTCGGCGTCGGGCTCGCGGCGCTCGCCGGCGTGATGGCGGCGCCGATCTACCAGGTCAATCCGCTGATGGGCGCGGATCTCATCATCGTCGTGTTCGCGATCGTCGTGATCGGCGGCATGGGCTCGATCCTCGGCGCGATCCTCACCGGTTTCGGGCTCGGCATCATAGAAGGCCTCACGAAGTATTTCTATCCCGAGGCATCGAGCACGGTGATCTTCGTCGTCATGGTGATCGTGCTGCTCGTGCGGCCAGCGGGCCTCTTCGGGAAGGAACGCTAGATGGCCGCGATTGCCGAAGTCGCGGCGGTTCGCGCCGCATCGCGAAATGGCGTGCTGGCGACGACGATCGCCATGACCGTGCTGCTCGCGATCGCGCCGTACGCCGGCGTCTATCCGGTATTCCTGATGAAGGCGCTGTGCTTCGCGCTCTTCGCGTGCGCTTTCAACCTGCTGCTGGGCTTCGGCGGCCTGTTGTCGTTCGGTCATGCGATGTTCCTCGGCACGGCCGGCTATGTGACGGCCTACACGGCGAAGACGCTCGGGATCACGCCCGAGCTCGCGATCCTCGCCGGCACCGCGGCATCGGCGCTGCTCGGCGCTGTGGTCGGCGCGCTCGCGATACGCCGGCAGGGCATCTATTTCGCGATGATCACGCTCGCGATCGCGCAGATGATTTATTTCTTCTATCTGCAGGCGCCGTTCACGCACGGCGAGGACGGGATACAGGGCGTGCCGCGCGGGCGCCTCTTCGGCGTGCTCGATCTTTCGCAGCCGCTCGCGATCTATTACACGGTGCTCGTCATCTTCGTCGCGGCGTTCGCGCTGATCGTGCGCATCATCCATTCGCCGTTCGGCCAGGTGTTGAAGGCGATCCGCGAGAACGAGCCGCGCGCGATCTCGCTCGGTTACGACGCCGATCGCTACAAGCTGCTCGCCTTCGTGCTGTCGGCCACGCTCGCGGGACTCGCAGGCGCGGTGAAGGCGATCGTCTTCCAGCTCGCATCGCTCACCGACGTGCACTGGACGATGTCGGGCGAGGTGGTGCTGATGACGCTGCTCGGCGGCATGGGCACGATCTTCGGCCCCGTTGCGGGCGCATTCGTGATCGTGGCGCTCGAGAACTACCTGGCGGGCCTGGGCGAGTGGGTGAGCGTCATCACCGGCGCGATCTTCGTCGTCTGCGTGCTCGCGTTTCGCCGCGGCATCGTCGGGGAACTCGCGGCGTGGTGGGCGAGGCGAGGCTAGCGCGCCTGATCGCCAGCATCGCGTTCGGGACGCTTGCCTTCGCGTCCTTCGCGCAGCAGCCGGCGCCTTCGTCACCGGCATGGAACGTCGTCGGCGGCTGTCGCGACGGCAAGGCGCAAGGTCCCTATGAGCTTCGAAGCAAAGACGGCGATCTGCGCGTCGCGGGGGCGTTCAACGAAGGCACCCGCACCGGCTCGTTCATTTTCTGGCGCGAGGGCGGCGTGCGCGAGGCGCACGTCCCGTACGACAACGGCCTCCGCAACGGCACGGTCGCGACCTGGTACACGGGGTCGCCGGGACGCGAACCGCCGCGACAATTCGAGTCATCATGGCGCCACGGCGTACGCGAAGGGGAGACGCGGTCGTGGTATGCGAACGGACGACCGCGCTCGAAGATCGATTATCGAAACGGGCAGATCGTTGCCGCGCAGGCGTGGCGCGACGACGGTACGCCGCTCGGCGACACGGCAGCGCGCGCGCTCGCGACGAAGGACGAGCAGAGGGCGGACGTGCAATACGCCGAGCACGACGCATTGGTGCGCGATCATCCGCCGCCTTGCGTGGACCGATAGAGGCACCAAGGCGATGCACTGCGGTCCAACCGTGCGATGGAACATTCGTTCGCAACGCTCGCGCGCGACGCGGCAACGCCGGTCGACGAGCCGGGCGCGCTCGACGAGCTCGCGGCGCGCGCTGCCCGCGCGTCGATCGTCCTGATCGGCGAAGCATCGCACGGGACCGAGGATTTCTACGCGACACGTGCGGCGCTCACGCGCACGCTGATCGCCGACCACGGCTTTCGCGCCGTTGCGCTCGAAGCCGATTGGCCTGATGCGTTTCGCGTGCACCGCTTCGTCACGGGCCGCTCCGACGACAAGGATGCGCTCGCGGCGCTTTCCGATTTCCGCCGCTTCCCCGCGTGGATGTGGCGCAACGAGACGATGCGCGCGTTCGTCGATTGGCTTGCGGAATACAACGCGACGCGCGCGATGCACGAGCGCGCCGGCCTTTTCGGACTCGATCTCTACAGCCTCTTCGGCTCGATCGAATCGGTGCTTGCGCACCTCGATCGCGTCGACCCGCAGGCCGCGGCGCGCGCACGCCAACGCTATAGCTGCTTCGAGTATTTCGGCGACGACGTGCACGGCTATGCGCTTGCCGTTGCGCAGGGCGCCGACTCGTGCGAGGACGAGGCGGTGTCGCAGTTAGTCGAGCTGCGGCGCCACGCGTTGCTGACACTCGACGCAGGCGACGGTGCGCAGGACGAGGAGATCTTCTCCGCGGAGCAGAACGCGCGACTCATCGTCAACGCCGAGCGCTACTACCGCGCGATGTATCGCGGTCGCGAATCGACGTGGAACATGCGCGACCGCCATATGGTCGAGACGCTCGGTGCGCTGCGCGAGCGTTTTCCAGGCGCTTCGGAAGGCATGGTGGTTTGGGCGCACAACTCGCATCTCGGCGACGCGCGCGCGACCGAGATGAGCGCGCGCGGCGAAGTGAACGTCGGGCAGCTCGTACGCGAGCGCTACGGGCGCGACGTTTATTCGATCGGATTCTCGACCTTCGAGGGGACGGTCACCGCGGCCACCAACTGGAATGGGGCCGCCGAGCGCAAGCGCGTGCGTCCGGGGCTGCCGGGAAGCTACGAGCGACTGTTTCACGAGAGCGGACGCGGGCGCTTCTACGTCGATCTCGGCGCGCGCGACGTTGCGACGGCGCTTCGCGGCGCGCTTCTGCAGCGGGCGATCGGCGTCATCTATCGGTCGCAAACCGAGCGCTGGAGCCACTATTTCGAAGCGCGGCTGCCCGAGCAGTTCGACGCAATGATCCATCTCGACAAGACGAGCGCGATCGTGCCGCTCGATCGCGCCGCGGGGTGGGACGAAGGCGAGCCGCCGGAAACCTGGCCGACGGGCATGTGACGATCGTCCACGTCCGCGATCGGGCGCTCTCGTTCCGCCGCCCTTTCGCCATAGCGCGCTTGCCTGTATCCGCGCGTTTGCCGTCCCGGCGCGGACGCGATAAAATCGCATGTTTGCGGCGATGTGCCGTTGAAATAGCGCGAAGTCGTCGAAAAGGGCGCGTTCGCGGGTCATTTCTCGCGATCGATGCGCGACAAGCTCGTCGTCGGCAACTGGAAGATGAACGGCAGCCTCGCGGCCAACGCGAGGCTTTTGGATCGCCTTGCCTGTGAATGGCGCGCGACGCCGGGACGCGGACTCGCCGTGTGCGTGCCCTCGCCCTATCTCGCGCAGGCGCAGGCGGCGCTTCGCGGTACGGCAGTGGCGTGGGGTGCGCAGGACGTGAGCGAGCATGCGGCGGGGGCTTATACGGGCGATGTTTCCGCTGCGATGGTCGCCGATTTTGGTGCCCGCTACGCGATCGTCGGCCATTCGGAGCGTCGAACGCAGCACGGCGAGACTGATGCAATCGTCGCAGCCAAGGCGCGTGCGGCGCTCGCAGGCGGCTTGACACCGATCGCGTGCGTCGGCGAGACGCTCGCCGAGCGCGAACGCGGCGACACGGACGCCGTCGTCGCGCGCGAAGTCGATGCGCTGATCGCGGTGCTCGGCGCCGATTCGCCGCGCATCCTGCTCGCCTACGAGCCGATCTGGGCAATCGGCACGGGCAGGAGCGCATCGCCGCGGGACGCGCAGGCGGTGCATGCAATGGTGCGCAAGCGCCTGCTCCGTGCCGGCGCGGGTGATGTATCGATTCTTTATGGCGGCAGCGTCAAGGCCGCGAATGCGCCGGCGCTTTTTGCGATGCCCGACATCGACGGGGCGCTGGTGGGCGGCGCTTCGCTCGACGCAGATGAATTTTTGAACATTGGACGTGCCTAATTTCCGACGCAGGTCTGTAACGAGATGCTCGAATGAATTATCTGTACGGTTTGGTGCTCGTGGCGCATGTGCTCGCGGCAATTGCCGTGTGCGGCTTCGTGCTGCTCCAGCACGGCAAGGGCGCCGACATGGGCGCGGCCTTTGGAAGCGGCTCGTCGGGGAGTCTGTTCGGCGCCGCCGGCTCGGCCAATTTCCTTTCGCGCAGCACAGCTATCCTCGCGACGATCTTCTTCGCGACGAGCGTTGCGCTCACTTATTTCGGCGCGCAGCACGGGGCGCCGCAAGGCGTGATGGAAAAGGGCGTGATGGAACGCGCGCTGCCGTCGAAGCCGTCCGATGTGCCGGCCCCGGCGACGGGTGCGGTGCCGGCCCCGGCGCCCGCGAACGGCACCGCGGGAAGCGCGGGCACGGGAAGCCAGCCGTCCGAAGTACCGAAGTAACCGTCAGGAGTCAGAAGTCAGAGGACAGAAGTCAGAAAGAGCGTGCGCACCGATTTCTGTCTTCTGACTTCTGACTTCTGATTACTTACAAGCCGACGTGGTGAAATTGGTAGACACGCTGTCTTGAGGGGGCAGTGGCGAAAGCCGTGGGAGTTCGAGTCTCCCCGTCGGCACCACCACCAGAAGTCAGTAGACAGAAGTCAGAGGACAGAAGATTAGATGCCCGCGTCGCGCCTTGCCTTTTCTGTCTTCTGACTTCTGACTTCTGATTCCTGACATGCTGGAACAATACTTTCCCATCCTGCTCTTCATCCTCTTCGGGCTCGCGCTCGGCGCGCTGATGCTCGGACTGGGGCGCTTCGTCTCGCCGTCGCGGCCCGATCCCGAGAAGCTTTCGCCGTACGAGTGCGGCTTCGAGGCGTTCGAGGACGCGCGGATGAAATTCGACGTGCGCTATTACCTCGTCGCGATCCTCTTCATCCTGTTCGACCTCGAGATCGCCTTCCTCTTCCCGTGGGCCGTCGTGCTGAAAGACATCGGCTATTTCGGTTTCATTGCCATGCTCGTCTTCCTTGCAATCCTCGTCGTCGGCTTCATTTATGAATGGAAGAAGGGCGCGCTGGAATGGGAATGACGGCTTAGCGATATGGCGATCGAAGGCGTACTCGAAAAGGGTTTCTTCACGACGACGCTCGACAGCGTCATCAACTGGGCGCGAAACGGGTCGATGTGGCCGATGACGTTCGGCCTCGCGTGCTGCGCGGTGGAAATGATGCATGCCGGCGCATCGCGCTATGACCTCGACCGCTTCGGCGTCGTGTTCCGTCCAAGCCCCCGGCAATCCGACGTGATGATCGTCGCGGGGACGCTTTGCAACAAGATGGCGCCCGCGCTGCGCAAGGTCTACGACCAGATGGCCGAGCCGCGCTGGGTGATCTCGATGGGCTCGTGCGCGAACGGCGGCGGGTATTACCACTACTCGTATTCGGTCGTGCGCGGTTGCGACCGCATCGTACCGGTCGACATCTACGTCCCCGGCTGTCCGCCCACGGCCGAGGCGCTGCTCTACGGCATCCTCCAGCTCCAGAACAAGATCTGGCGCACCAACACGATCGCGCGGCCATGAGGGCCGACGCGCGCAAATAACCGATGGTGGAGCAGCCGAAGGAGGCCCCCGCGGTTCCGGCAGCGGCAGGTGCGCCGACGAAGCCCGCCGACAAGCTCGTCGCGGCGCTCGCTGCGTGCTTCCCCGAAGGCACGCTTTCGAGCACGATCGTCGATCGCGGGGAAGTGACGATCATTGTGCCGGTCGATCGTTACACCGAGGTTATGCGCGCGTTGCGCGACCGTCCCGAGCTTCGTTTCGAGATGCTGATCGATCTTTGCGGCGTCGACTACTCGGGCTTCAGCGGCGCGTGGGAAGGCCCGCGCTTCGCCGCCGTATCGCACCTTCTGTCGCTCGCCTACAACCGGCGGATTCGCGTGCGCACGTTCGCGATCGACGACGATTTTCCCGTCGTGCCGAGCGTGATCGACATCTGGCCCGCCGTGAACTGGTTCGAGCGCGAGGCGTTCGATCTGTACGGAATCATGTTCCCCGGTCACCCCGATCTGCGCCGGCTTTTGACCGACTACGGCTTCGTCGGACATCCGTTCCGCAAGGATTTTCCGATCTCCGGATACGTCGAGATGCGCTACGACCCCGAGCAGGGGCGCGTCATTTACCAGCCGGTGACGATCGAGCCGCGCGAGGTGACGCCGCGCGTGGTCCGCGAAGAGAACTATGCGGAGAATGAATAGTCGTGGCTGAGATACGCAACTACACGATGAATTTTGGTCCCCAGCATCCGGCCGCGCACGGCGTGCTGCGCCTCGTGCTCGAGCTCGACGGCGAGGTCATCGAGCGCGCTGACCCGCACATCGGGCTTCTGCATCGCGCGACCGAGAAGCTCGCCGAGCACAAGACGTGGATCCAGTCGCTGCCCTACATGGATCGGCTCGACTACGTGTCGATGATGTGCAACGAGCACGCGTACTGCCTGGCGATCGAGCGGCTCCTCGGAATCGAGGTGCCGATCCGCGCGCTCTACATCCGCACGATGTTCGACGAGCTCACGCGCATCCTCAATCACCTGATGTGGCTCGGCTCGCACGCGCTCGACATCGGCGCGATGACGCCTTTCCTCTACGCGTTTCGCGAGCGCGAGGACATCTTCGACATGTACGAGGCGGTTTCCGGTGCGCGCATGCATGCCGCGTATTACCGCCCCGGCGGCGTCTACCGCGATCTGCCCGATCGCATGCCGCAGTACCAGCCGTCGAAAATTCGCAGTGCGCACGAGGTCAAGGAGCGAAATGCGAATCGGCAGGGCTCGCTCCTCGACTTCATCGACGATTTCACGAAGCGCTTTCCCGGCAACGTCGACGACTACGAAACGCTCCTCACCGACAATCGGATCTGGAAGCAGCGCACGGTGGGCATCGGCGTCGTCACCGCCGAACGCGCGATCGCGCTCGCCTTCACGGGCGCGATGCTGCGAGGCTCGGGCGTTCCCTGGGACCTGCGCCGCAAGCAGCCGTATGCCGTCTACGACCGGATGGAGTTCGACGTTCCGGTCGGCATCAATGGCGACTGCTACGACCGCTATCTCGTGCGCATCGAGGAGATGCGCCAGTCGAATCGCATCATCCGGCAGTGCATCGACTGGCTGCGCGCCAATCCGGGACCCGTGATCGTCGACAACTACAAGATCGCGACGCCGCCGCGCGAGCGGATGAAGGAAAGCATGGAAGAGCTGATTCATCACTTCAAGCTCTTCACGGAGGGCATTCATGTGCCGGCGGGCGAGGTCTATGCAGCCGTCGAGCACCCCAAGGGCGAGTTCGGCGTGTATGCCATCTCGGACGGCGCCAACAAACCGTTCCGCATCAAGCTGCGTCCGCCCGATTACGTGCATCTGTCCGCGCTCGACGAGATGGCGCGCGGACACATGATCGCCGACGTCGTTGCGATCATCGGCTCGCAGGACATCGTGTTTGGATCGATCGATCGATGAACAAGAGCGACGCAGCGCCGTCCCAAGGCGCGAATTCCGCCCCCGAGGGGGGCAGCGCGGCGGCGAAGCCGCGAGCGTGGGGGGATCACCGACCCATCGTCAATCTGGACGAGCTCGACGCGACACGCGAGCTTCGCCACGGCGAGCGCTTCGACGCGAAGCTCGCATCGGTCGGCTCGCGCATCGGTGCGCGCAAGCTCGGCTGCAACGTGACGACCGTCGCGCCCGGCAAGCGCGCCTTTCCGTTTCACAATCACCACGTGAACGAGGAGTTGTTCTTCGTCCTCGAAGGCGAGGGTACGCTGCGCCTCGGCGACGACGAGCATCCCGTGCGCGAGGGCGATTTCGTCTGTTGCCCGGCTGGCGGCGCTGCGCATCAATTCATCAACACCGGCACTTCGCCGCTCCGCTATATCGCGGTCAGCACGATGATCGACTGCGACGTCTGGCACTACCCCGATTCGAAGAAGTTCGGCGTGATCGCGGGCCGTGACCCGTCATTGCCGCCGTCGCAGGCGACCTTTCCTTCGCGGTTCGTCGGCGACGACATCGGTCTCGACTATTGGCATGGAGAATAGGTTGCTGAGCGAAGCGGCGCGTTCCCGCATCGACCGCGAGATCGCGAAATTCCCGTTCGCGCACAAGCGCTCGGCGGTGATCGCGGCGCTCGCGATCGCGCAGGACGAGCACGGATGGCTTTCGGCGGAAGTGATGGACGACGTCGCACGCCATCTCGGCATCGCGCCCGTGGCCGTCTACGAGGTCGCGTCGTTCTACGCGATGTTCGAGCTGAAACCGACAGGTCGCTTCAAGCTCACGATCTGCACGAACCTGCCGTGCGCGCTGTCGGGTGCAGCGGCTGCGGCCGAGCATTTGAAGCAAAAGCTTGGCATCGGCTTCGGCGAAACGACCGGTGAC
>DATFCW010000347.1:0-17451 GCA_035252665.1 Casimicrobiaceae bacterium
TTCCACGGCATAGACACCTCCCCGCCCCAGAGGCGGGAAAGTGTTACCCATGTGTCCGGTACGCTATGTCACCTATGTCTCGAGCCGCTCAGAACCCTCGAGCGCATTGGCAAAAGCAGCCGTCTCATGCGTAAAGCGATCCTCGTACGTGCAACCTGGGATCCCGAGGGTGCGTCTACTCACCGAAAGTGACGACGTCCCAGGTCTCGTTACCGAGGCTCCATCCCTCGATGCATTGATCGCGAAGCTCCGAGACATGATTCCGGAGCTTCTCGCATTGAACGGCGTCGACGTACCATTCCAGGTGTCGTTTGAACTTCTCGCTCGGCCGAACACGTCACCATGACGCGACGCTGACGCCGATTGCCGAGTTTCACCCCTCGAAGTCTGCTGCTCGACTCATCGACCTCTCGGCTTCCTGACGATTGCCTGACTGCGCTCGTCGCGCATTTGGCGTACGTTGTCGATTCGTGGCGTCGCTCGGGCGGGACGATGAAAACGGATTGTCTTGCAAAACGCATGAAGCGTTGCGCGGACATCGTGTTCGCGATTGTGGTCGGGTCGGTCGGCTGGGCTTACGCCGCGGGTCCGTTTGGCATCGATCACCGCGTGGAGGTGAGCGATACCGGTCTGTGGAATCGCAATATTCAGTTGGGCGTCGAATACGGCACTGCGGCGGCCGTGATCGCGGGTGCCTTGTGGGAGGGCAGCGAGGACCGATTGGGCAGCACGTTCTGGAAGGCGCTCGATTCCGCCGTACTGTCATCGGTTACGGCGCAAGCCGGCAAATACATATTCACGCGGGCGCGGCCGTCGCAGACCGATGATCCGAGCAAGTTCTTTCAGGGCCGCGGTCATTACAGTTTCCCCAGCGGCGAAGTTGCCGAAGTCGCGGGTGCAGTCGCTCCCTTCGTGTTCGAGTATGGCCATGAATATCCGGCCGTTTATGCGCTCGAGGGATTGACGATCTACGACATGGTTGCGAGGGTCAAGACAGGCTCGCATTGGCAAAGCGACGTGCTGGTGAGCGCTGCCCTCGGAACGGCGTTCGGCTACTACACGAGCCACCGTGATCGGTCGATCATTGTCGGACTGCTCCCCGGCGGCGCATGGGTGGGCTTGAAACGACAGTTCTGATCGTGCCGCTGTATCAAGGTCGTAGTGGCCGTTCGAGCCGGGCGATGTTCACGACGCCCGCCCTCGACCCCCATTCACGCCGCTGCCCGAGCTTCGCCGAGTTGCAGCTCACCATTGACGCCTCGTTCGCGAAAACCGCGTTGCCCTCGCCAATAGCGAGACGCCGCAGCAACGCCGCTGCCCGCAGTGACGTTGATTCCCGCGTCGAGCATCGCCATCTCCGCGCCGGCGATCGCGCCCATGAGCATCAATTCATTCAGGTCACCGAGGTGGCCGATTCGGAATACTTTCCCCGCAACCTTCGAGAGTCCCGCGCCCAACGCGAGGTTGTAGCGCCTGAAGGCGACGTCGATGACCCGCGCCGCGTCGGTGCCTCGCGGCACCACGATCGCGCTGACGGTATCCGAATACCAATGCGGGGCCTTCGCGCACAAGGAAAGCTTCCAGCCTTCGGTAACCGCCGCGCGAACGCCGCTGGCGAGATGGCGGTGACGCGCGAAGACGGCGTCGAGACCTTCGTCGAACAGCATGTCGAGCGACTCGCGCAATCCGTGCATTAGCGATAGCGGAGGCGTGTACGGGAAATATCCCGCCGCATTGTTTTTCATCATGTCCGCGAGATCGAAATAGCAGCGCCGCGATGTCGCGCTCGACATCGACTCGATCGCACGTCTGCTTGCACCGACGATGCCGAGCCCGGGTGGAAGCATCAGTCCCTTCTGCGATCCGCACACCGCGAGGTCGATGCCCCATTCGTCCATCCGGAAGTCGATGCAGCCGATCGAACTCACGCCATCGACGAATAGGAGCGCGGGATGACGGGCGTCATCGATCACCCGCCGAAGTCCTGCGAGGTCGCTCGTAACGCCGGTTGCCGTTTCGTTGTGGCAGGCGAGAATCGCCTTGATCCGGTGCGCCGAATCCTTCTCGAGCACCTGCGCGACGCGCTCGATCGGCACGCCTTCGCCCCATTCGCAATCGAGCACCTCGACGTCGAAGCCAAGGCGTTGCGCCATGTCGATCCACAGATGGCTGAATTGTCCGAATCTCGCGGCGAGAACGCTATCGCCCGGCGAGAGCGTATTCGTGAGCGCCGCCTCCCAGGCGCCCGTTCCCGACGAAGGAAAGATCGCGATCTGGCCGGATTCCGTCTTGTACAGCTTCCGCAGACCGGAAAGCACGCGTGCCGTCAGCTCGGGAAACTTCGACGAGCGGT
This sequence comes from Casimicrobiaceae bacterium, assembly GCA_035252665.1. Lineage (GTDB taxonomy): Bacteria > Pseudomonadota > Gammaproteobacteria > Burkholderiales > Casimicrobiaceae > VBCG01. The sequence goes on from DATFCW010000347.1 coordinate 2,354, forward strand.
GGTCTTCCATCGCAACCATCATCGCGCGCTGCACGCGATCGGGTATGTTGGTGGGACCGGGAACGAACAGGAAATTGCGCCCCGTCATTCGGGGCATGGCGGCCTCGTGCATGTAGTATTTCTCCTTTGCTTGAACCAATTCAGGCAATCGAATGTAGATCGCCTGCCGATCCGACGTAAAGTCAGACTTGGTGATGGTCCCGGTAAGGAGGCCTGATGTGTCCGGTGACTGGACACCGGATTTGCTGGAAGCGAACCGGCGCGGGCGGCTCGGTGCTCAGACGACCACGTTCACCGGCGTTCCGGAAACGAACGCCTCGATGTTGTCGATGAGCTGATCGGCAAGTCGCTGCATCGCGTGCTCCGACGCCCACGCGATATGGGGCGTGAGGATGAAATTCGGCAGTCGCAAGCGGAGCAGCGGGTTGTCTTCGCCCGGCGGCTCCTTGGTCAGGACATCGAAGCCTGCGCCTGCGATCACACCCTCCTCCAATGCCTGCGCGAGCGCCGCCTCGTTGACTAGTCCGCCGCGAGCCGTATTGACGAGGATCGCGCTGCGTTTCATGCGCCGTAGCTCGTCGATTCCGATGAGGTTCCGCGTGTTCTCGGTCAATGGGCAGTGCAGCGTGAGGACGTCTGCTTCTTTCAGTACGATGTCCCATGGCGTGAACTCGACGCCCGGCGCCTTGGGTGGCGGATGATCGGCGAACAGCACGCGCATGCCGAAGGCCGTTCCTATGGCGCCCGTCGCGCGCCCGATCGAGCCCTCGCCGACGATGCCCAGAGTGGCGCCGGCGAGATCGCGAATGGGGTGATCGAAGAAGCAGAATTGGCCCGCTTGCTGCCAACGACCACGCTCGACATCATTTCGGTAATTCAGCAGGTTTCGGCGCAACGCGAGTATCAGGGCGAACGTGTGCTCGGGCACCGTGTCGATCGCGTACTCGCGAATGTTCACGACCCGGATGCCGGCCGACTTGCAGTACGCGACATCAACGACGTCGTAGCCCGTCGCGGCCATCGCCACCAGCTTGAGTCTCCCCAGATTCTCGAGCGTCTCGCGGCGCAACGGCACTTTGTTGGTGATCGCAATGGTTGCCTCTTTGAGGCGCGTTTCGGCCGAAGCGGCATCGGTGGCGGCATGCTCCGCCCAGGTGTGCGGAAAGCGGGGCGGCCGCAAATCTGCGCCGAGCGTGGCGCGATCGAGGAACACGATGTGGTGGGACATCAGCGGCAAGCAGGTTCAGTTGATCGAGTAGGTCGCGGACGACAACGCGCTTTCTTCCACGGAATCCGCCGTCAGGCGACCGCCACTGTATCGCATTGGCGGCTCGCTGCGCGCCCGTGCGCCGACGGGCGTTGCATTTCCCGACAAATGCGATGCCAATTGCCGCTCACCGAGATAAGCCCGCCTTACCTGCCGGTCAAGGATTTCTGACTTTACGTGCGCCGTCGTTCGCTTTGAAATGGCGGTACCGCTGCCAAGTCCCGACTGCCAAGGAGAAGCGATGGCGACCTACAACGTTCTGGTGTTCGGTGCCTCGTATGGCTCGCTGCTCGCAGCCAAGGTTCTCGGGGCGGGTCACGCAGTAACGCTCGTTTGTCGAGCTTCGACCGCGCAACTGATCAACGCCGAAGGCATCCGTGTGCGAATGCCTGCATCGGCCGCTGGCGACGCAGTGGAAATCGATTCGCGACAGTTGCCCGGTCGCCTGCGGGCGGCGGCTCCGGATGAGGCGGATGTCGCGGACCACGATCTCGTCGTATTCGCAATGCAGGAACCGCAATATCGCGCACCTGAGCTGCGGGACGCGCTACGCGATGTCGCGCGAAACAAGATTGCGTGCATGTCGATCATGAACATGCCGCCGCTTGCCTATCTTGCGCGCGTTCCCGAGATGCCGATGCAATCGTTGCGAGCGGCCTATACGGACTGGACGGTGTGGCAGGACTTCGAACCAGGCCGGATGACGCTATGCAGTCCCGATCCGCAGGCCTTTCGTCCGGCAAACGAGAAGCCGAACGTGCTCGAAGTTCGCCTCGCGACCAATTTCAAGACGGCTCGCTTCGCTTCCGACGATCACAACGCGATGCTCGACTGCCTGGAGCGTGACATCGAGGCGGCGCGATTCCCGATGGGCGACAGCGAAACGAGCCTGCCCGTGAAGCTCAAGGTGCACGACTCGTTGTTCGTGCCCTTCGCCAAGTGGAGCATGCTGCTCGCCGGAAATTATCGGTGCGTCCTGGAAGGCGGAACGCGCTCGATCGCTGCCGCCGTGCATGAAGATGCGGCCACGGCCAGAACCGTCTACGAGTGGGTTGGTGAGTTGTGCCGAGCGCTAGGTGCCAACGCGGCAGACCTCGTGCCGTTCGACAAATACGCCGCGGCTGCGGCGTCACTTACGGCGCCCTCCTCGGCGGCACGTGCGCTCGCTGGCGGGGCGATCCACATCGAACGCGTAGATCGCCTCGTTCAGATTGTCGCTGCAAGCCAGGGAATGCGATTGAGCGAGCTCGATCGAACGGTCGACTTGATCGATGCGTGGCTCGCATCGAATCGCGAAAAGCAGCACGAATCGACGGACCGCCCATTCACGCAGCGTCGGTCGGCAGCGCGCGCCGCAGCGTCGCTATAGCTGCGCGCTCTTCGCTTTGACGCCGGCTGCGGGCTTCGCGCTTGCGTCGGCGATGTTCGCGTCCGGGGCCGGGTGATCTCCGGGTGTCCGTTCCGCCTGAGGCGCGAGCCGCTGCGATTTCGGGTGACGCGAAAGAATCTCGCGTCCTCTCTCGAGCACGAAATAGCGAAGGGCTTCGGCGGCGGGCGATAGGACCTTCGACTGCATGTTGACGATATGCCACAGGCGCACGAGCGGAAGGCCTTCGACTTCCAACAGCTTGATCAGTCCTGCGTCGAGCTCGAGTCGCATCGTATGAAGCGACAGGAAGCTGATGCCCATGTTCGCCATCACGGCCTGCTTGATCGTTTCGTTGCTCGGCATCTCCATGACGAAAGAGGGACGGATCCTTTTCTCCCTGAAGAAAATGTCCATCGACGCGCGGGTGCCGGACCCCTTCTCGCGCACCAGGAACAGGTCGTTGGCGAGCAGCGTTGGCGGAACGTTGGGAAGTTGCGCGAGCGGATGCTCGGCCGACGCGATCATGACCAGCGGATTCGGCGCGAAAGGCTCGGCGCGCGTGTCGAGCTCGCGCGGCGGTCGTCCCATGATGGCGAGGTCGACCTGATTGCGCTGCAGCAGGTCGACGAGAGCCTCGCGATTGCCGACCTCCAGGCGAAACTCGACTGCGGGATGTTCGCGCCTGAATTCGGCGAGAAGCCTCGGCACGAAATACTTGGCGGTGCTCGCCATGCCGAGCGTGAGCTTGCCGCTCTGCACGCCCTTGAGCCGCGCGACGGTATTCTCGGCATCCTTGAGCGTCCCCAGCATGCGGCGTGCGTGCAGCAGGAAATACTCGCCGGGCGTGCTGAGCGCGATCGTCCGTCCCGAGCGATCGAAGAGCGATAGGCCGACGATGTTCTCGAGCTCCTTGATCTGCATCGATACCGCGGGCGCGGTCAGGTGTAACTCCTCGGCGGCGCGCGCGAAACTCAAATGGCGCGCGGCCGCGGCGAAAACCTGCAACTGGCGCAGCGTGACGTTCAGCATGGGGGCACCGACCTGATGCCGGGCAGCGTATCACGCCCGGTGAGTTAATCGAGTCGCACACCGCGTCGCTTGCGCTTACTCTCGCAAGACAGTCTCGTTTCCAAGATGCCTGGGACACGGACGTCGCGGTCGCCGCCTGATCGTCGCGCGCCTTACGTGGCTTCGATTACGCCACGCTGAAGCTGATCGCGCTCGAGCGATTCGAAGAGCGCCTTGAAGTTGCCCTCGCCGAAACCTTCGTCGCCCTTGCGCTCGATGAACTCGAAGAAAACCGGGCCGAACAACGCCTCGGAGAAAATCTGCAGCAGCAGTCGCGCCTGACCGGCATCGGTCGTTCCATCGAGCAGCACGCCGCGCACCTTCAATGCCTCGACCTCTTCGCCGTGGCCGGGTAGGCGCTCTTCGAGCATCTCGTAATACGTCGCCGGCGGCGGTTTCATCAGCGGCACGCCGCTCGCGCGAAGTCCGTCGAGCGTCGCGAGCAGGTCATCGCTCAATAGCGCGATGTGCTGGATGCCCTCGCCGTTGAACTTCATCAGGAACTCCTCGATCTGGCCGGTCGTGCGTGACGCCTCCTCGTTCAGCGGAATGCGAATTTTTCCGTCCGGTGCGGTCATCGCGCGCGAGGTGAGCCCCGTGTATTCCCCCTTGATGTCGAAGTAGCGGATCTCGCGGAAGTTGAAGATGCGCTGGTAGAAGTCCGCCCAGTACGTCATGCGGCCGCGATATACGTTGTGCGTCAGATGATCGATGATGCGAAGGCCGTAACCCTTCGGGTGACGCTCGACGCCCTCGATGAACTCGAAGTCGATGTCGTAGATCGAGCGGCCGTCCTCGAAGCGATCGATCAGATAGAGCGGCGCGCCGCCAATGCCGCGGATCGCGGGAAGGCGCAACTCCATCGGCCCCGTCGGAATGTCGATCGGCTGGGCGCCAAGCTCGAGCGCGCGCGCGTACGCCTTGTGCGAATCCCTTACCCGAAATGCCATTCCGCACGCCGAGGGGCCGTGCTCCGCGGCAAAGTAGTGGGCGCTGCTCTTCGGTGAGCGATCGACGATGAAGTTGATGTCTCCCTGGCGGTACAGCACCACATCCTTGGAGCGATGGTTCGCCACGTGCGTGAAGCCCATCCGCTCGAACGCTGTCTCCAGCACGCCGGGCGTGGGCGAGGCGAATTCGACGAACTCGAATCCCATCAGTCCCATTGGATTGTCGAAGAGGTCGCTCATGATTCGCCTGCCGATCGAAGAATGGTTATTGGACCGCCCATCGCGCCCGGCGGTGCGTCGTGCAAGTAGGATAACGCCTACATCGGCTTTCGCCGACGGCCGATGGAAAGGGCCGTCCGAAGCACGAAGACTGCGCAGCGTGCGGCCGCTGCGTTGCGCGTGCATCCGCAATGGGGGGTGTTCGCGCGCGCGCCTTGTATGATTCGCCCACGCCTGCGGCCGCGCGGGGCGCTATCCGGTCGACCGGCCGGCGCACCTCGCGGTGACCCGCGGCTCACTTCGGAGAGACAACATGAAAATCAGGACATCGCTTCTTTCGCTTGCGGTCGCGCTGGGATTGGCGGCCGCTCCGCTCGCGTTCGCCCAGGCGCCCGCCAGCGCACCGGCGGGTTCGACCGGGCAATGCAAGGACGACACGTACACGAGCGCGCCAAGCAAGCGCGGTGCGTGCCGTGGCCACAAGGGCGTCAAGGAGTGGTACGCGAGCGAGAAGACCGAAGGCGCGAAAGGCGCGTCCAAGGGCAGCGAGTCGATGGCGAAGTCGAACGAATCGATGTCGAAGTCGAACGAATCGACATCGAAGTCGTCGTCGATGTCGCAGACGCCCGCCATGAAGTCGTCGAACAAGACGACGACCGCTGCGCGCGCCGAGCCTGCACCGGGCGGAGGCGCCGGCAAGGTGTGGGTCAACACTTCGACGCATGTCTACCATTGCGCCGGCACCAAATGGTACGGCAAGACCAAGCAGGGCGAGTACATGACCGAGGCCGAAGCCAAGGCGCAAGGAGCACACGCCGATCACGGAAAGGCGTGCAGCTAGAGAGGGTTTGAACGTCACCGCGCGGGCCGACGGTGCCCGCGCGGATTCGCCGGACGCGAGGTTATCGCCGCGCGCGCGTCGCGCCGGTTTCGATCTTTCTACGCGGCTCGTCCGATCGTCTCACAGGCGCGAGATAGCGCTGCTCGATTCTTCGTCGAAGCTCTTCCGCGTATCGGATCTCCTCGGCGGATGCCGTCACGAACGGCGGATCGTCGCCCGAAGCAGGGTTCTGGGTAGTGGTAGCGCTCACGGCGCCAGTGTCGGCCCGTCGAACGGTGCAGGCCATCGGCGCGCATCGCCACGCGACGTCGGCGCGATTCGCGCACGCGGTAGCGAAACGCGCCACCACGCGAGTAGGAATGCCCCGACGTCGACTGCGTCAATGAACCTTCGTCAGCGCTTCGACAAACGACGATACGCGGCGAGATGGCGAATGGCTTCTTGCGCCTGACCCGCGGCTTCGCAAAGCAGCGCAAGATTGTAGTGCGCCTGCGCGAGATCGGGATTGGACGCGAGCGCCGAGCGATACATTTCCGCGGCTTCGTTTGGCCGGGCGACGTCTTCGAGCAGCAACGCCAGATTGAAGAGCAGCGTCTCATCCGCGCCGACCTGCGCGAGTCCAGCGCGATACGCCGCCTCGGCTTCGGCATGGCGCTTCCGCTCGTGCAACAGGCGTCCGAGGTTCGTGTGCGCGGCAGCGAGCGACGGATCGATGGCGATCGCCTGACGATAGAGCGCGCAGGCATGATCGGGGTGCGATGGTTCGAGCGAGAGCGCACGCTCGAACAGTGCCTGCGCGGACGCTACTACGGGTTCGCCGGGCGCGTCGAGAAAAGCAACGCGGCCCCCGGCACCTTCGACTTGAAAGCGAAGCAGGTACTGGCCATCGTCGGGCTGCCACTGCACCGCGCCTTCGCGAACGACGACCGCCGCACCGATGGCTTCGACGCGCAAGCCGGACATCGGCACGTCCGGCGGCAGTTGCGCGCGCAGGCGCCGCAGGGAGCGGAGGATGCGTGTCGTGGGCACCTTCGCACGCACGAGCGCCTGCGCGGTGCGCAACACGACGAGATCCTGGAACGAGAAGCGGTATTCGCGGCGCGGCCCGCGCATCGGCGAGACGTAGCCGGCATCGATCAGCGCACGAATCATCGAGCGCGAAAGGCCGAGAAGTTTCGCCACGTCCTGCAGCGAATAGCCGTCGTGACCGCGCGTTATGCGTCCGTCGGCAGGCGATGTGCGAAACTGGACGTCGTCGCCCAAGGCGCAACTCCATGATCCTCGATGCGCTCATTGTAGGGGGCGGACCGGCCGGTCTCGTCGCGGCCGTCTATCTCGCGCGCTTTCGCCGTCGCGTCCTTGTCGTCGATGCGCGAGCAAGTCGCGCGTCGCTGATTCCCTGCTCCCATAATTGCCCGGGATTCCCCGACGGTATCTCGGGCGAACAGTTGCTCGGACGCTTGCGCGATCAGGCGCGCCGCTATGGCGCCACGCTCGTCGAGGACCGCGTCGAAACGGCCAGGCGCGAAAGCGATGGACGTTTTGTCGCGCAAGGCGGGACGCGAAGCTTCGAGTCGCGCACGCTCGTGTTGGCGACCGGCATTGTCGACATCGAGCCCGAGTTGCCCAATCTTCGCGACGCGATCCATCAGGGTCTGATCAGGCATTGCCCGATCTGCGACGGTTACGAAGTGATCGGCCAGCGCGTCGCGGTGATCGGCCATGGTGCAAAGGGCGTGCACGAGGCATGCTTCATCCGTCACTTCGCCGGTGCGCTGACGCTCTTCACGATGGGCGCAGCGCGTATCGGCGACGACGATCGCGCGAAGCTTCGTACGCGTAACATCGAGCTCGTCGAGAATGCGGTGATCGACGTGCATCGCCAAGGTTCGGCGATCGTCGGGCTTACCACCGACGATGGGCGCATCCATCTCTTCGAAACGCTGTATTCGTCGCTCGGTGCGACCGCGCACGCGTCGCTTGCCCGCGACCTCGGCGTTCGCTGCGCCGATGATGGAACGATCAAGACTGATCGCCATCAGCGCACCTCGATCCACGGCGTTTATGCCTGTGGCGACATCGTCTGCGACACGCTTCATCAGATCGCCGTGGCGGCGGCGCACGCGGCGGTCGCCGCGACGGCGATTCACAACGCGCTGTAACGCGGGTTGCGCTTCGCCTTCGGCGGACTATCGCGCGCTCGAGGCGCGGCTTGCAGTTGCGGCGGCGCCGCGCGCATGCGCGTGCATCAGATGCACGACCTGGCTTCCGATGGAGCCCAAGCCGAGCTTCGCGAGCAGGCCTTCGGCAGGCGCGTCGACGACGACCTGCCGGCAATCGTGCTCCTCGGCGAAGCGCACGATCGTTTCCGCCGGATGGCCGACGAGCACATGGTCCTCGTGCGGAACGCCCGCAACATCGAGCAGACGCTTCGCGGGCTCCAGAACGCGCATGCCAGCCTCGTCGTGGAATTCGCGCAGGTCGCCGCGATCGACGAACTGCGCGACATGCTTCGGAAGCGGCCGCTGCACGTTCAAAAGATGAACCGGCGATGGCGCGCTTCGGTAGAGCGCGATCGCCTGCGTCGCCGCCCACGTGGCGTCGCGTTCGTCGCAGATCGGGACGAGGATGTCGTTCATCGCGGCTTCCTTGATTCAAAGTGGCGCGTGCTCGGGTTGAGAGCCGTGCGCGCTTTCGTTGGATTCCGGCGCTTTCGCGTTCCTGCGCCGCGCGAGCAGCTTGCCCGCCACGATCACGAAGAACGCCCCGACGATCGGCGCGAGCATCTCGGCGTAGTGCGCATGCGTGTCGATGTAGCTCTTCACCGCAAGATCGCCGACTGCCATGTCGCCGGCCACGTAACCGAGGACACCCGCCCCGATCGTGATGAACGCCGGGAAGCGTTCCATCAATTTCAACAGCATCGCGCTGCCAAAAAGGATCAGCGGCATCGTGATCAGAAGGCCGAGGAACAGCATGCCGAGATGGCCTTGCGCCGCGCCCGCCATACCGAGCACGTTGTCGAGGCTCATCACGATGTCGGCGATGATGATCGTCTTGACGGCGCCCCAGAAGTTCGAGCTCAGCTTGACGTCGCCGCCCTCGTCGTCGGGAAGGAGCAGCTTGACGCCGATCCACAGTAAAAGTGCGCAGCCGACGAGCTGAATGTAGGGCAGCGTCATCAGGAGCGCCGCGCACGACGTGAGAAGCGTCATCAGGACGACGATGCCCGCGGTGCCGACGATGAACGCGCGCTTCTGGTCGCGCGGCGCGAGCGAGCGGCAGGCGAGGGCGATGACGACGGCGTTGTCGCCCGAGAGGACGATGTTGATCACCGCGATCTTGAGCAACGCGACCCACGTGGTGGGATCGATGAGGACGGCGAACATCGCCCGGGACTCCTGTCGTGTAGTAATACCGACAGTACGCGGGCGCGATTACGCTGGCCTGTCGCGCGGATTACGCGCGGCTTTCGCGAAGATTACGGCAACATTACAACGCGACCAAATTGGGGTCGGAGACGAAACTCGCGAACCGTCGGGGCAATGAGCTTGGGACAGCGAGTCTCGTCTCCGACCCCGATTTGGCTTCACGCCGGGAACGTCACCGTGAACATGTTGCCAAGACCATCCACGTCCTCGACCAGCCCGATCGTCGCGCCGTGCAGCTTCGCGATCTCGGCCACGATCGCGAGACCGAGACCGCTGCCGTCCACCGGCGTCCCCAGCAGGCGATGGAAGCGCTCGAAGATCCGCTCGCGCTCGTCGATCGGGATCAGCGGACCGTCGTCGCTCACGCAAAGCCGCGACGGATGCGACATGACGCGCACCGTGACGCGGCCACCCTCGCGGCTGTACCGGATCGCATTGTCGATCAGGTTGTTGATGAGCTCGGTCAGGCGCGTCGCGTCGCCGCGCACGTTGACGTGCGGCTCGACGCCCTCGAAACCGAGGTCGACGTTCTTGCGATACGCCTCGGGAACCCATTCCATCGTGACGTCGAACGCGAGCTTCGACAGATCGAGCGAAACGAGATCGACGCGCCGCACCGTCGTTGGTTCGTTTCGCGCAAGCGACAGCAGTTGCGCAACGAGCCGCGACATTCGCTCCACACCCGTATAAAGATGCGCGAGCGACTGCTTCGCCTGCGCCGGATCGTCCTCGCGCAGCGCGACTTCGATGTGGGCCTTGAGCCCGGCCACGGGCGTTCTGAGTTGATGCGCAGCGTCGGCGATGAAGCGGCTTTGATGCGAAAGCACGTCGTCGAGCCGCGCCATCAGGTCGTTGATCGCGCGCACGAGCGGACGGGCTTCGCCGGGAACGCCGGGCGCATCGACCGCGCTCAGATCGAGGTGCGAGCGTTGGCTTACCGCGTGCGAGAGATTGGAAAGCGGCGAAAGCCCGCGCGCGACGCCGGCCCACAACATGACGCCGGCAATGACGATCAAGAGAAGCTGCGGCAGGATGACGCCGACCATGATGGCCTCGACCAGATCGCGCCGCTTCGTTCGCGTCTCGCCGACGCTGACCGTCGTATCGCCGGCTGCATCGAGCGAGACGATGCGCACCGGCTCGCCGCCGATCTCGCCATCGTAAAACGCAGGAACGCCATGCGCGTCGTTTGCCGAAGAACGCGCGACGGGCGCGGGAACCTTCGCATCGCCGGCGATCGTCTCGCCATTGCTGCTTCGCACGGCGTAGTAGACGCGATCGTATTGATCGAGCAGCAGCGAGCGCTCGGCATCCTTTTCGAGATCGAATGTCGGCGCCGTGCCGTTCGCCTTGACGTGCAGCACGAACTCGCGCGCGATCTCGACCAGCTCGCCGTCGTACACGCGATCTGCGAGGCGGCGTGCGATTGCGTAGCTGCCGACCGCGTCGATGATGAAGAGCAGCGAAAGCGGGATCAGCAGCCAGCGCAGCAGTTGCCCGCGCAAGGTCACCGCGCCCCGTGCGGCACTCATTTCGCCCGATCGAGCAGATATCCCATTCCGCGCACCGTGCGAATCTCGACGCCGAATGGCTCGAGCTTGCGCCGCACGCGATGCACGTACACCTCGATGGCGTTGCTGCCAACGTCGTCGCCGAAGCCGAACAGGTGATCGATCATCTGCTCCTTGCTGACCACGCGACCTTGACGCGCGAGAAAGAGCTCGGTCAGCGCGAGCTCGCGCGCGGACATCTCGATCGGCTCATCATCGTGAAAGAGCCGCCGCGCGGCGACATCGAGGCGCAGACGTCCGTGCACGAGGCTCGTTGCCGCCGTGCTGTGCCCGCGACGGATCAGTGCGCGCACGCGCGCCTCGAACTCGGGCAGATCGAACGGCTTCGTCATGTAATCGTCGGCGCCGGAATCGAGGCCGCCGACGCGATCCTCGAGCGTGTCGCGCGCGGTGAGGATCAACACCGGCGTCTGCACGCGGCGATCGCGAAGCCGCCGCAACACCGAGAGGCCGTCGAGCTTCGGCAGCGCGATATCGAGGACGACGAGGTCGTAGGTCGTCGTCGCGAGCGCCTCGTTCGCCGTCTCGCCGTCGGCGGCCAGATCGACGGCATACGCCGATTGATGGAGCGCTCGAGTGAGCGCGGCCGCGAGCACGGGGTCGTCTTCCACGACGAGGATGCGCATAGTGGGATAGAGGATAGAGGAAAGGGGACAGAAGGGCAGCGGCGTCATGCATGCGGCGGCGCCCTTTTTACGGTCGGTGCTGCAGACGCTCGCCACGGCGTGAAGTCGCTTCTATCCCCGAGCCCTATCCCCGCTCGTCTGCTACATTGCCGTCCCGATGACCGCCGCCGTTTCGCATCGGGCGCTGTCCGCCGCCGATCTCGAGGCGATCCTCGACGTCACGAAGGCGCTCGCCGCGCCGTTCGACCTGACGACGATGCTCGGCGAAGTGGTCGCTGCCGCCAAGCAAGTGCTGCGCGCCGAGCGGGGCTCGGTATGGCTCTACGACGAACCGCGCGGCGAGCTCGTGCTCGAGGTCGCGACGGGCATCGCGCCCGTTCGCGTGCCGTGGCAATCGGGGCTCGTGGGCGCGTGCGCGACGACGCGTCGGATCATCAACGTGCCGGATTGCTACGCCGATCCGCGCTTCGATCGCACGGTAGACAAAAGCACCGGGTATCGAACGCGCTGCATGCTGACGCTTCCCCTCGTCGACCACAAGGACGTGCTCGTCGGTGTGATGCAGGTGCTGAACAAGATCGACGGCGTCTTCGATGCCGACGACGAGGCGCTCGCGACGGCGCTCGCCGCGCAATGCGCGGTCGCGCTTTCGCGCGTGCGGATGACGAGCGCGGTGATCGAAGGCGAGCGGATGCGCAAGGCGCTCGAGATGGCGCGCGAGGTGCAAATGAGCACGCTGCCCGCGTCGATGCCCGCCGTGCCTGGCTACGGCGTTTGCGCGAGCTTCCGTCCGGCCGAGTTGACCGGCGGCGACATCTATGACGTCGCGCTCGTCGATCAGGGGCTTCTGCTCGTGCTTGGCGATGCGACCGGCCATGGCATCGCGCCGGCGCTGTCCGTGACGCAGATGCAGGCGATGCTGCGGATGGCGTTTCGTCTCGGCGCCGACCTCGACACCGCGTTCGTGAACGTCAACAACCGCCTCACCGACACGCTGGCCGAGGACCGCTTCATCACGGCGTTCATCGGCATTCTCGATCCGAGCACGCACGACGTGCGCTTCCATAGCGGCGGGCAAGGTCCGATCCTGCGTTACCGCGCCGCGGAGCGAAGCTTCGAGCGCCACAAGCCGACGAGCTTTCCCCTGGGTGCGATGCCCCTGTCGTCGGTTCGCGCAGCGACGTCGCTTCGGCTGGATCGCGGCGATGTTCTCGCGCTCGTCTCCGATGGCGTCTACGAGCAGGAGAATCACGCGGGCGAAGCGTTCGGCGAGGCGCGCGTTTGCAGCATCATCGATGAAGGTCGCGACTTGCCCATCGCGGATCTCGTCGATCGACTGGCCGCGGCCGTCGACACCTTCGCGGAAGGCACGCCGCAGAGTGACGACATGACGATCGTGCTCCTGCGGCGTCACGAGGCAGCGAGCGTCGATGGCCGCTTCGCGCGGCGAACGGACGCCCTGGCGGGCCTCGTCGCATTTTCCGCCGACGCCTTCGAGCGGCTGGCGATCGATCCGCGTTTGCTGCCGCGTGTCGATCTGGCAGTAGAAGAGTTGTTCACGAACATGGTGAAATACGGCCGGGGAAGCGGTGGGGCCGTCGAGGCTCGGATCACCGCAATCGAGGGAGGCGTCGAAGTGGTGCTGATCGATCGCGATGTCGAGCCGTTCGACGTGACGCGCGCACCGGACGTCGACATCGCGCGACCGATCGAGCAGCGTGAGCCCGGCGGCCTCGGATTGCACCTCGTGCGGCGGATGGCGGACTTCGTCGGCTACGAATACGAGCCCGCGTCACGCGAGAGCAGGATCACGGTTCGCTTTACGATCGCGCAAGGCGATCGGGCGTAAGGGAGAGATGATGCTGTCCATCGAGCAAGGGGAGCCGGGAATCGTCGTGATCGCCGGGCGTCTCGATGCCGCCGAGTCGCCGTCGGCGCAAGCTTTCCTCGACCGGGTTTCCGGCACCGTGACGCTCGACTGCACCGGACTCGACTACATTTCCAGCGCAGGTCTAGGCGTGCTGTTGAAGACGCAGAAGCGGTTGCTCGGCGCGAGCGGTGGCTTGCGCCTTCGCGGCCTCAAGCCGCACATCGTCGACGTTTTCACCTACTCGGGCTTCGATCGGATTTTCGAGATCGAGGCTGGGCAGTAAGCGGCGGCGCGCAACGGGGCGGCAGCGGATGGCGACCGAACCGGCAGCGGGCGGCCAACTTTTCGGGGCCTCGCGTGTACTTGTCGACAACGAGGTCGATCGCGCGCTGGTCGAGCGGTTCAGGAACGGCGACCGCGACGCGTTCACCGAGTTGATGGTTCGCTACCAGCGGCCGATCTACAACGCCGCGTTCTGGATACTGCGTAGCGCCGACGATGCCCGAGACGTCGCGCAATCGGTGTTCCTCAAGGTGGCGGAGCATCTGGACGAGTTCGACGGGCAGCGCAGGTTTTTCAGTTGGATCTATCGGATCGCCGTCAATGAATCGCTCAATCTGCTGCGTCGCAACGACCACGAGGAGGCCCTCGATGACGAGATCGATCTCCCCGGCGGCTCGGGCGATCCCGAGTCGCACGCGAGCGACGCGCAGCGAACGCGCGATGTCGAGCGAGCGCTTCTGACGATGTCATCGATGGATCGGACCGTGATCGTGCTGCGCCACTTTTCCGAATGCAGTTACCAGGAGATCGCAAGCGTCCTCGACGTCGACGAGAAGACGGTCAAATCGCGACTGTTCGAGGCAAGGCAACGGCTGCGCGAACTCCTGAAAGCCTATCGTCCCTGACATGAAGCCACCCCGCACCGACGAACTGATGCATCTCGTCCTCGACGGCGAAGCCACGCCCGCCGAAGCGGGCGAGCTCGAGAAGCGCTTGGCGGCCGACGCGGCGGCACGGGCGCGTTACGACGAGTTGCGCAGCATGTTCGCAGCCCTTTCGCGGGTACCCAAGGTGTATCCTCCGGAAGGATTGATTGCATCGGTTTTGGCGAATATTCCGCAAAATCCCGACGAGCGGTCGGTGGACGACCAACTATTCATGCCGCCCGGTGTATTTGGGGCAAGTTCAAGCAAAGCCCGGGGGAAGCCCCCGGAAAGAAGTTCGAGGTTGCGTCAGGTTTTTCAACCGTGGCCGTTTTCGAGGGGTCAAGACATGAACGAGCAAAAGCGTCGCTTCTCTCCCAATCGCAAGATCGTGATCGCCGGCGGCGTAGCGGTTGCGGCCGCAGTCGTGATAGCGGCAACGGGTCTCTTCCCGCCGAATTCGAGCCAAACGGCCGGGACGATCGCGCCGGCGCAGCGCTACCAGGCGACGCCGATCTCGGCGGGCGACATCAAGCTCGGAACGCAAGGAGGTGGCGGCGCAACGGGCATCGCGACGGGTAACCCGGGCGTAGCCAATGCGGGCGCCGCGAATGCAGGCGCGGGCAATCTGGGTTCCGGCAACCTCGGCGCGGGCAACCTCGGCGCGGGCAACCTCGGAAGCGGAAACCTGGGTTCCGGCAACCTCGGCTCCGGCAATCTCGGCGCGGGCGAAAACAAGGGGAGCGGCAATCTGGGCAGCGGGAACCTCGGCAGCGGCAATCTAGGCTCAGGGAACCTCGGAAGCGGCAACCTCGGTGCAGGCAATCTGGGCAGCGGCAACCTCGGCTCGGGGAACCTCGGTAGCGGCAACCTCGGTGCGGGCACCAACCAGGGGAGCGGCAACCTCGGCAGCGGCAATCTCGGCTCGGGCAACTTGGGTGCCGGCAACCTGGGCAGCGG
>DATFCW010000348.1:0-4214 GCA_035252665.1 Casimicrobiaceae bacterium
GTTCGGCGCGCCGCAGTTCCCGCAGACCGGCGCGTTCGGCGTGCGCGGCAAGATGGACAAGTGCACGTTCTGCGCGGGCGGCCCCGAGCCCGACGGCTCGGAGGCCGAGTTCGCGAAGTACGGCCGCAATCGTCTCGCCGAAGGCAAGCTTCCGGTGTGCGCCGAGATGTGCTCGACGAAGGCGCTGCTCGGCGGCGATGGCGAGGTGATCGCGAACATTTATCGCGATCGCGTCACGCACCGCGGCCGAGGCGGCGAGGTGTGGGGTTGGGCGACCGCGTACAAGGTGCCGGCAGCGACTGGCGGCGGCACGCAGCCGGGCAATCAGGCGCCGGCGCCCGCTGCCCCCGAGCCGGCGAAGCCTGCAGGAGGAACCAAATCGTGACGATGCGCATTGCACTTCTCACGGCTTCCGCGGCGTTGCTCGCGCTCGGTCTCGCCGGGTGCGGCGAGCGCCCGCAGGTAATCAGCTACAAGCAGGGCACCTACCAGGGCAAGCCGGACACGCCCGCGTTCGCGAATCCGCCGTTCAATGGCAACAAGCAGCAGTGGGAGAACGAGATCGACAACCGCGCGAAGAACCAGAACGAATACGTGCGGCTTCGCGATTGACGGATGGCGGCCATGCACCCACGCAGAGCTCGTACCAAATGGTCGCTTCCCAAGGCGGCGCTCGCCGCGGTCGAGATCGCGCTGCTGGCGCTCGTGTTCACCAATGCGAGCGCACAGGTGGGCCGCGACGCGACGTCGCCCGCGACGAATTCCACCGATGCAAGCTACGCGACGCAGCAGCAGCAGCGGCAGGTCGTGCAGCCGCTCAACAATCAGCCGGTGTGGAGCGAGGTGCGCTCCGGCGCGCCGCAGACGACGACAGTGCGCGGGCGCGAGACCAACGTGCTGATTCAGCCCGAAGGCCAGACGTGGCGCACGCTGCGCAATTCGATGGTGTCGGTGTATGCGGGCTGGGCGCTCGTGATCGTGTTCCTGGCAATCGTCGCCTTCTATCTTTGGAAGGGACCGATGCGCCTGCACGAGCCGCTGACCGGGCGAAAGATCCGCCGCTTCACCGCATGGCAGATGGCGATCCATTGGACCACTGCGTGGACATTCGTCGCGCTCGCTATTAGCGGCCTCATTGTTACCTTCGGCAAGAACATCCTGCTGCCGCTGATCGGCTACACATTGTTCTCGTGGCTCACGATTTTTGCGAAGAACCTGCACAACTTCCTTGGGCCGCTGTTCATCATCTGTCTCGTGCTGATCTTCTTCACGTTCGTTCGCGACAACGTGTGGCGCAGGTACGACTGGAACTGGGTGCGCCACGCGGGTGGCTTCATCTCCAAGCAGGACGTGCCGTCGGGCAAGTTCAACGCAGGCGAGAAAGGGTGGTTCTGGCTGGGCGTGTTCCTGGCGGGGATCATCGTCTCGGTGACCGGCCTGATTCTGGACTTTCCCAACTTCAACCAGACGCGTGGCACGATGCAGATCGCCAACATCGTCCACTTGTCGATCGCGGCGCTTTTCATGATCGCAGCGCTCGGTCACATCTACATGGGCACGGTGGGACAAATCGGCGCGTATCGCGCGATGTCGGACGGCTACGTCGACGAGACCTGGGCCAAGGAGCATCACCTGTACTGGTACAACGACGTCAAGGCGGGCAAGGTGGGCACGGCACCGGAAACAGCGCCGGCGCCCGCGACGCGTCCCGTTTGACGAGGCCGACTTCGGAGAGACAGACGCATGCACACCACGCTACGCGCATCGATCACCGCCGCGATTGTTGTCGGTGCATTCGGCATCGCAGTCGCCAAGCTTCCACCGCCGCCGCCGATGACCGACCAGCAGAAGGCGGAAAAGGCGGCGAAGGACAAAGCAACCGCCGAGGCCGCCAAAGCCGAGCTTACTAAAGCCGAGGATCGCGCTGTCGCGAACTACATCGCGAACGAGAAGGCCAAGGGCAAGACGGTCAACGCGCAGATGCCCGCGAGCGAGAAGGGTGCCGAAAAGGCGAAGAAATAGCGCATACCAGTTTGGGGTCAGACACGAAACTCGCGGCAGTCAACGTCGCCATGCCCACGGCCGTTCGCGGGTTTCGTGTCTGACCCCAAACTGGTCTCATAGCTGCGCATCGAGCGGCAATAGCGCGTAGAGATCGACCAGCAATTCGCGCTCGCGGTCGTCGCCCGGCTCCTTGTCGTAGACGATGGCCTTGCCATCCTTGACGCTTTGCCATACCAGATGCTGATTCTGGGCGTTGCCTTCGAGCGCCAGCACGAAGCTGTTCGCCGGATTGGCGATGGTGTTGAAGCGCGTCAGCACCTGCTGCGCGAGCTCGGGGCTGTCGATCATCAAGCCGATCTCGGTGTTGAGATGCATCGATCGAGGGTCGAAATTCGCCGAACCGACGAATATTCGCTTGCGGTCGAACACGAACGCCTTCGCGTGCAGCGAGAATTGTCCTGAGCTCGGCGCCTTCAGCAGGCCGCCGCCAGGATGCGGCTTGCCGGGCGAAGGCTTCACTTCGTAGAGCTCGACGCCCGCTTTGAGAAGCGGCACGCGATATTTGCGATAACCGGCATGGACGGCCGGAACGTCGGTCGATAGAAGGGAGTTCGTGAGCACGCGCACGCGTACGCCCCGCGCGCGCAGCTGCTCGAGGAGCGCGAGTCCGTTGTCGCCGGGAACGAAATAGGGCGATACGATTAGAAGCTCGAATTTGACGTCGCGCATCGCTTCGAGCAGGCGACGGCGAAACAGCGCGCCCGGCTCCTCGTCGTCCTCGACGCTCGCCTTGTCAGGACTGTCGGCGAGCACTTCCGCTTTTGCCCAGACGATGCCGCTGTCGTCGGCGAGCAGCGAATCGAGCGGTCTGCCGGTGCGGATCGCGCGCTCCTCGTCGCTGTCGTGCATTTGCTGCTCGTGCGCCTCGAGCTGCTCCTTCACTTGCGCGAGCTTCGATTGGGTCGGTTTGGGTCCGAGCAGCGCTTCCACCGGGATCGACAGCGAGGAGTTCCAGTACGCGTCGAAGCTCTTCGAAAGCTTGCGCACGATCGGCCCCATCGCGAACACGTCGTAGTCGCCGAATTGCGGCTCGTTGCCGGTATCGAAATATTCGTCGCCGACGTTTCTTCCACCGACGATCGCGAGCTCGTTGTCCACGACGAAGAGCTTGTTGTGCATCCGATAGTCGAGCCGGCTCATCGTGAGCGCGAACTCCGCGTAGCGGATGAGGGCGATCGACCCGCGGTAGTAGAACGGGTTGTAGAGACGTACGTCGACGTTCGGATTGGCGGCAAGGATCGCGACGCGATCGTCCTGTCCGCGCGCCTGCGTATCGTCGATGAGCACGCGAACGCGAACGCCGCGCGCGGCGGCGTTCAGCATCGCGTTCATCAGGAGCTTCCCGGTGTCGTCGTCCTTGAAGATGAAGTACTGGACGTCGAGCGTGCGCTGCGCGCGATTCGCCATCTGCACGCGCAGTGTGAACGCGTCGCTGCCGCTCGCGAAAAGACGAAAGCCCGAGAGGCCCGGATGCGACTTGGCAAGCGCCTCGACCTTGCGCCCGAGCGCGGTGTCCTGGGGATGCGCGAGCGCTGTCGACGCCGTCTTCGGATAGTCGGCGCCGGGCGGCATTGTCGCGCACGACGAAAGCAGCGCAATCGATGCCGCAGCGATGAAGATGGCGAGCGAGCGCGCCGAAAGATGCATGCAAATGCGGTCGGTGGCAGAAGCCCAAAGGAAAGCATGTTTCGCACGCGGAGCACGTCCGCGCCGTACCGAAAATGGCATCGGCGCCGAGCGCAGGACGGCGTCGGATGCGTCCTACGTTGGTTGTCGAGAGCGCCTGACGCAGCGGTATTCGAGTTTGCTGGGCGCGATTCGCCGATGCATTTCTACCTGCGTACTCGTCGCTTCGAGCGACCGCGGCAAGCTATAATCACCGGTTGCGGAGAGATGGCCGAGTGGTCGAAGGCGCCTGACTCGAAATCAGGTTTAGGGCAACCTAACGGGGGTTCGAATCCCTCTCTCTCCGCCAGGTTTTCGCTGTCCGACCCTGAGACATGGGTAAAAGGTCGTACCTAAGACATAGGTAACAACCTCGGGCCGAACGGGTTGTTCAGGGGTTGCAGGGTCTTCTGCTCCAGGTCGATGTAGCCAAGATCGTAATGCATGAAGCTTACGATCCAGATGCCTTCGTCGACCTCCTTGAT
>DATFCW010000349.1:0-6704 GCA_035252665.1 Casimicrobiaceae bacterium
CCGGCGGCTCTGGCCGCGGCTTCGCCGCCTTTTCGCGCGCGCCGGGCTCGAACGTGAAGAGGTGCATATCCTCCGCGGCATTCTCGCGTCCGTCGACGACGCATGCGAACGGGCGAAGCGGGCGTGAAGCAAAGCGAGGTCTCGCGGCTGCATTGCCGCAACTGCGGCGCCGAAGCTGCGTGGAACTATTGCCCGCAATGCGGCCAGGAGACGAAGCTCGCGCTGCCACCGGCGTTCGCATTCATGCGCGACGCCGCCGGCCGTTACATTCGCCTCGACGGACGCCTGTTGCGCTCGCTTCACGCGCTGCTCTTCAAGCCGGGATTCCTGACGCGCGAATATCTGGCAGGCCGACGGCGACGCTACGTGCCACCGGCGCGTTTGTTCGTCGCGCTGTCGATCGTGCTCTTCGCCGTGTTGCGATTCTCGGCAGGCACGCCCGCGATCATCGATGCGACGAGCAATGATCCGGCGCGCGACACCGCGATTGCCGAGGGGGGTGGTGGAACGAGTCGTTTGGGCTTTCGCGTCGATCCCGATCTCAACATCGATCTCGACACCGGGATGCCGGCGTGGCTCGCGCCACTGCGCGCGCGAATCCAGGCGCTGAATCGACTTCCGCGACAGGAAAAGGCGAACCAGATCGTGGCAGGGATGTTTCGGTACGCGCCGTACGCGGCGATCGGATTGCTGCCGCTTTTCGCGCTGCTGCTCAAAGTCGCGTACGTCGGAAGCGGCCGACGCCATCCATCGCGGCCGCGGCTTTACGCAGCGCATCTCGTGTTCGGGGCGCACACGCATGCGTTCCTGTTCGCCGTCGCGACCGTGCTCGCGCTCGTGCCTTTCGGCTTGCTTCGCGCAGCGCTGCTCGTGTGGGCAACGATCTACGCGGTCGCATCGCTCAAGGCCGTGTATGGAGGAAGCTGGGCGGGCGCGATCTGGCGTGCGGCGGCGATCGCGTTTTGCTATTCGATCCTTTTCAGCCTCGCGATCGCGGCGCTGGTGGTCGTCGCGATCATGTTGAGGTGATTCCGCTGCAAGCGAACCCGAGACAAGTCGATCCCGAATAGTCGAGTAAAATGGTCGGAAACTGCCCAAACCGACCCGATGTTCGCCCGCCTTCGAGAAGACGTCCGCGTGGTATTCGAGCGCGATCCCGCCGCCCGCACGACGTGGGAAGTGCTGACCTGCTACCCTGGCCTGCACGCTTTGGTATGGCATCGGGCGGTGGCGAGCCGCTGCTGGCGCGCCGGACTGCGCTGGCTCGCACGCTGGCTGGCCCACTGGAGCCGCTGGTTTACCGGCATCGAGATCCACCCGGGCGCGAGGATTGGCAGGCGCGTCTTCATCGACCATGGCATGGGCGTCGTCATCGGCGAAACCGCAGAAATCGGTGACGACACCACGCTCTATCACGGCGTCACGCTGGGCGGCACGTCGTGGAACAAAGGGAAGCGGCACCCTACGCTCGGCGCGATCGTCGTGGTCGGGGCAGGGGCGAAGATCCTCGGGCCGATTCACGTCGGCGACGGCGCCAAGGTCGGCTCGAACGCAGTCGTCGTTCGCGACGTGCCGGCGGGCGCGACCGCGGTCGGCATCCCCGCACGCATAGTCACGCCGCAGGACATCGACCGGCGCGAAGCGCAGGCGTCGAAGATCGGCTTCTCCGCCTACGCGATCTCGTCGGACATGGACGACCCCGTCGTCCAGGCGATCCATAAGCTGCTCGACCACGCCGCCGCGACCGAGGAGCGGTTCAACCGCATCGTCGAGCTTCTCACCCACGAGGGTGTCGATTGCAAGGACGCGAAGGCGGTCGCCGACGCGTTCGACCCGAGGCAGATCAACCAGATGTTCGAGTGGGGCGATTAGGCCGGCGAAACCGAAAACCAAAAAGCGGGGTGAAGGGTGGGGGATGAGAAGGGCCGAAGCCAGCCCTTCGCCGAAGCCCTCTCTCCTCCCTCGTCCCTCGCCCCGGCTTTGAGCTTTTTCCCGCTTTTGAACTTGCCTGCGCTTTAGTTGACCAAATTATTCGGGTATTGCTACGATCGCCGCGACATGCGCCTCACCACGAAGGGTCGATTCGCCGTCACCGCCATGCTCGACGTCGCTCTGCACGGCGCGAGCGGGCCGGTCACGCTTGCCGCCATCTCCGAGCGCCAGAAGATTTCGCTCTCGTACCTGGAGCAACTCTTCGGCAAGCTTCGGCGTCAGCGGCTCGTCGAAAGCGTGCGCGGGCCGGGCGGCGGCTACAACCTGGCGCGACCGCCCGAGATGCTTGCGGTGTCCGACATCATCGTCGCCGTCGACGAGCCGATCGACGCCACGCAATGCGGCGGGCGCGAGAACTGCCACGACGATCGCCGCTGCATGACGCACGAGTTGTGGGCGGGCCTCAACGCCCACATCTTCGCTTATCTGCGATCGGTGACGCTCGCCGATCTCGTCCGCCAGCAGCGCGCGCAAGCTTCCGAGGTGAGCGTGCTGCACGATCAGCGGCATCTGACCCAAAACCATCCCGCCACGCCGGTCAATGCCGCGTGAGTCGATCAACTTTCGATAACGCCATGCGATTGCCGATCTACCTCGATTACTCCGCGACTACGCCCGTCGATCCGCGCGTCGCGGAAAAGATGATTCCGTATCTCACCGAGCAATTCGGCAATCCCGCTTCGCGCTCGCACGCCTTCGGTTGGGAATCCGAGGCGGCTGTCGAGGAGGCGCGCAAGCAAGTGGCAATGCTCGCCAATTGCGATCCGAAGGAGATCGTGTGGACGTCGGGCGCGACCGAATCGATCAACCTGGCCTTGAAGGGCGCGGCGCACTTCTACAAGGACAAGGGTCGCCATCTCGTCACCGTGAAAACCGAGCACAAGGCGACGCTCGACACGATGCGCGAGCTCGAGCGCGAAGGGTTCGAGGTGACGTATCTCGATGTCGCGCCCGACGGTTTGCTCGACCCTGCGCGCTTCGAGGCGGCGTTGCGGTCCGATACGACGCTCGTTTCCGTGATGTACGTGAACAACGAGATCGGCGTGATTCAGGACATCGCCGCGATCGGCGAGATGTGTCGCAAGCGCGGCATCGTGTTCCATGTGGACAGCGCGCAGGCGTCCGGAAAGATTCCGATCGACCTTGCGAAGCTCAAGGTCGACCTGATGTCGTTCTCGGCGCACAAGACCTATGGTCCGAAGGGTGTGGGCGCGCTGTTCGTGCGTCGCAAGCCGCGCGTGCGCCTCGAAGCGCAGATGCACGGCGGCGGCCACGAGCGCGGCATGCGCTCCGGCACGCTACCGACGCACCAGATCGTCGGGATGGGCGAAGCGTTTCGGCTCGCCCGCCTCGAGATGGACGCCGACAACGTGCGCATTCGCGCGCTTCGCGATCGACTGTGGGATGGCCTGACGCAGATCGAAGAGGTCTACGTCAACGGCGACATGGAACGTCGCATTCCGCACAACCTGAACGCGAGCTTCAACTTCGTCGAGGGCGAGAGCCTCATCATGGCGATCAAGGACGTCGCGGTGTCGTCCGGCTCGGCGTGCACGTCGGCGTCCCTCGAGCCGTCGTATGTGTTGCGCGCGCTCGGCCGCAGCGACGAACTCGCGCATAGCTCGATCCGCTTCACCGTGGGCCGCTTCACGACGGAAGAGGAGATCGACTACACGATTGCGCTGGTGCAACGCAAGATCGCGAAGCTTCGCGATCTCTCGCCGCTGTGGGAGATGCATCAGGAAGGGATCGATCTCGACGCCGTCCAATGGGCGGCGCATTAGGAGACGCAACGAATGGCATACAGCGACAAGGTCCTGGACCACTACGAGAATCCGCGCAACGTCGGATCGTTCGCGAAGAACGAGGAGGGCGTGGGTACCGGCATGGTCGGCGCGCCCGCATGCGGCGACGTGATGAAGCTTTCGATCAAGGTCGGCGCGAACGGCGTGATCGAGGACGCGAAGTTCAAGACGTATGGCTGCGGCTCGGCGATCGCGTCGTCGTCGCTCGTCACCGAATGGGTGAAGGGCCGAACGCTCGACGAGGCCGCGCAGATCCGCAACACGGCGATCGCCGAGGAGCTCGCGCTGCCGCCCGTCAAGATCCACTGCTCGATCCTCGCCGAGGATGCGATCAAGGCGGCGATCGCCGACTATCGCGCGAAGCATCCGCAAGCGGCGGCGGAGAAGAGCGCTGCCGATTGACCATGGCCATTACACTGACCGAAAGCGCCGCGCGACACGTCGCGGCCAACATCGCAAAACGCGGCAAAGGCATCGGGCTGCGCCTCGGCGTACGGACGTCAGGCTGCTCGGGTCTTGCCTACAAGCTCGAATATGCGGATGAAGTCCGACCCGAGGACGTCGAGTTCGAAAGCCACGGCGTGCGCGTCGTCGTCGACCCGAAAAGCCTGCCTTATCTCGAAGGCACCGAGCTCGACTTCGCACGCGAGGGACTGAACGAAGGGTTCAAGTTCAGGAACCCGAACGTGCGCGACTCGTGTGGCTGCGGCGAGTCGTTCAACGTTTAGGGCCTGTTAAACGCTATGGCGTTTTCGCCATTAGCGTTCAACAGCCCGTTGTCGATTGATCGACTTCTCGCGCAACCACTTCGAGCTTTTCGGCCTTCCGGTGCGCTTCGCGATCGACGAAGCAGCGCTCGAACGCGCGTATCGCGACCTGCAGCGCGCGATTCATCCCGATCGCTTTGCCGGCGAAGGCGATGCGCAGAAGCGACTCGCGTTGCAGGCATCCGCGCGCGCGAACGAGGCTCACAAGACGCTGCGCGACCCGGTGGCGCGTGCCGAGTACCTGTTGTCGCTTCGCGGAATTGATGCAACGTCGCCTTCGCAAAGCGCCATGCCGATCGAGTTCCTCACCCGCCAGCTCGAGCGCCGAGAGGCGGCCGAGGAAGCGCAATCGACGCACGACGTTCCCGCACTTCGCGCGTTGATCGATGAGGTGCGTGACGAGGCCGCCGAGCTTGGCGCCGAGGTTGCGCGATTGCTCGAGCGCGGCGGCGCGCGCGATGCGACGATGCGCGTGCGCGAATGGCGGTTCCTCGCGAAACTCGCCGACGATCTCGACCAAGCGTCCGCCGCTTTGACAGAGCCGTAATGCTGTTCCACATCGCCGAGCCGGATCAGCCGACGGTTCCGCGCACGCAACGCCGCGCGGTCGGCATCGACCTCGGCACCACGAATTCGCTCGTCGCGACCGTGAAAAACGGCACCGCGGTCGTGTTGCCCGACGAGCATGGTCGTCCGCTGTTGCCGTCGGTGGTCCGCTACGGCGCACATTCGATTGACGTCGGCGACGACGCGCTCGCGCATGCTGTCGACGATCCGCACGATACGATTGCGTCGGTGAAGCGGTTGATGGGACGCGGGCTTGCCGATGTCGCAACCGATCGCGGTGCATACCGGTTTGTCGAAGGCGAGGGGATCGTGCGCATCGCGACACGCCGCGGCCCGAAGACGCCGGTGGAAGTGTCGGCCGAGATCCTGAAGATGTTGCGCGCGCGTGCCGAGGCGGCGCTTGGCGGCGCGATCGAAGGGGCCGTCGTCACCGTGCCCGCGTATTTCGACGATGCGCAACGCCAGGCGACGAAGGACGCGGCTGCGCTCGCGGGATTGCCGGTGCTGCGCCTGCTCAGCGAGCCGACCGCCGCGGCGATCGCATACGGACTCGACAACGCATCCGAAGGCACGTATGCGGTGTTCGACCTGGGTGGCGGCACCTTCGACATCTCGATCCTGCGGCTTGCGCGCGGCCTGTTCGAGGTGCTGTCGACGAACGGCGATTCAGCGCTTGGTGGGGACGATTTCGATCGCGCGATCGAGCGCTTCGTGCAGGACGTCTCGCGTTTGCCGCACCTCGCGCCGGCAGACGCGCAAAGGCTGCTCGCCAAGGCGCGTGAGGCGAAGGAGGTTTTGACGGCCCACGATGCCGCGCCTTTCGTCGCGACGATTGCCAACGGCGCCAGGCTCGATTTGACGCTGACGCGCGAGACATTCGCCGACCTGACGCGCGATCTCGTCGCGAAGACGCTCGGTCCCGTTCGGCGCGCGCTTCGCGATGCGAAGCTTGCGGTCGGCGACATCGACGGCGTCGTGCTCGTCGGCGGGGCGACGCGCATGCCGCAAATTCGCGATGCGGTCGCGGACTTCTTCGGCAAGCCGCCGCTCGTCGATCTTAACCCCGACGAGGTCGTCGCGCTCGGCGCCGCGATCCAGGCGAACAAGCTCGCCGGCAACCGCGAAAGCGACGACTGGCTGCTGCTCGACGTGATTCCGCTGTCGCTAGGACTCGAGACGATGGGGGGCCTGGTCGAGAAGCTCGTGCCCCGCAACTCGACGATTCCAGTGGTGCGCGCGCAGGAGTTCACGACGTTTCGCGACGGACAGACGGCGATGTCGCTTCATGTCGTGCAGGGCGAGCGCGAGAAGGTTGCGGATTGCCGCTCGCTCGCGCGCTTCGAGTTGCACGGCATTCCGCCGATGGTGGCCGGCGTGGCGCGCATTCGCGTGTCGTTCGCCGTCGACGCCGACGGGCTCTTGTCGGTATCGGCACGCGAGCAGACGACGGGCGTCGAAGCGGCCGTCTCGGTGAAGCCATCGTACGGGCTCACCGACGCCGAGATCGCGCGAATGCTCGAAGACTCAATTACGCACGCGAGCGACGACGCAAGTGCGCGCGCGCTTGCCGAGG
>DATFCW010000350.1:0-15753 GCA_035252665.1 Casimicrobiaceae bacterium
GAGGATGTAGCTCCCTCGATCTCAATCCGCTGCCAGCGTCTCCGGCTCCCGATAACCCGGCGTCGCCACCGGCGTTCCACCCGCCGTCACTTTCACCGCGCAGTACTTGAACTCCGGAATCTTGCCGAACGGGTCGAGGACAGGATTGGTCATCAGATTCGCCGCCGCCTCGTAGTAGCAGAACGGGATGAACACGCTCCCCTGCGGCGTGCCGTCGTCGGCGCGGGCGTAGAGCGAAACTTCGCCGCGTCGCGACGCGACCGTGACCGCGCCGCCGGGTGTAACCCCGAGTGCGGCAAGATCGACCGGATTGACCGACGCCACCGGATACGGCTCGATCGCGTCGAGCGCTCGGCTTCGCCGCGTCATGCTGCCCGTGTGCCAGTGCTCGAGCTGGCGACCGGTGATCAGCACGAACGGATATTGGTCGTCGGGTTTTTCGGCCGCGGGAATGATCTGCGCGGGAACGAGCTTCGCGCGTCCGCTCTTCGTCGGGAAATTCTCGATGAAGACCACGGGCTCGCCCGGATCACCTTCGTGCTCGCACGGATAGGTGACGCCGCTTTCGCGCTCGAGACGCTCCCACGTGATGCCGGCAATCGACGGCATTGCCTGGCGCATCTCTTCGAAGACTTCCTTCGGATGCGAATAGTGCCAATCGAGGCCGAGCTCGCGCGCCATCGCGACGATGATGTCGAGGTCCTTCCGCGCATCGCCGGGCAGCGGCAGCGCTTCGCGACCGAGCTGCACGTTGCGATCGGTGTTGGTGAACGTGCCCGTCTTCTCGGGGAACGCAGACGCCGGCAGGATCACGTCGGCGTGATAGCAGGTCTCGGTGAGGAAGAGATCCTGCACGACGAGCATCTCGAGCTTCGCGAGCGCCTCGCGTGCATGCTCGACGTCGGGATCCGACATCGCCGGGTTCTCGCCCATGATGTACATGCCGCGAATCTTGCCCCCGTGCACGGCATTCATGATCTCGACGACGGTCAGGCCCGGTTTCGGGTCGAGTTTCGCATTCCACAGCGCCTCGAACTTCGCACGCACGCTGGCGTCGTCGACGGACTGATAGTCTGGATACACCATCGGGATCAGCCCGACGTCGGATGCGCCTTGCACGTTGTTCTGCCCGCGCAGCGGATGCAATCCGGTGCCGGGACGTCCGATCTGGCCGGTGATCATGGAGAGCGCGATCAGGCAGCGCGCGTTGTCGGTGCCGTGCACGTGCTGCGAGATGCCCATGCCCCACAAAATCATCGAGGCGCGCGATTTTGCATAGAGTCGCGCCACCGCGCGGATCGTATGCGCGTCGATGCCGCAGATCGGCGCCATCGCTTCCGGCGGATAGCGCAGCACGTTGTCGCGAAGCTCGGCGTAGCCGCTCGTGCGATCCTCGATGAACTTCGGATCGACCAGGTTCTCCTCGACGATGGTGCACATCATCGCGTTCAACAGCGCGACGTCGGTGTCCGGCTTGAACTGGAGGTAATGCGCCGCGTGACGCGAAAGCTCCGAGCGGCGCGGATCGGCGTAAATGAGCTTCGTGCCGTTCTTGACCGCATTCTTCATCCATGTCGCGGCGACCGGATGGTTCGACACCGGGTTGGCGCCGATCAGGAACACCACTTCCGCCTGCAATACGTCCATCACGGGATTCGAGACCGCGCCCGATCCGATGCCTTCGAGCAGCGCCGCGACGCTCGACGCGTGACAAAGCCGCGTGCAGTGGTCGACGTTGTTGGTGCCAAAGCCGGTGCGCACGAGCTTCTGGAACAGATACGCTTCCTCGTTGCTGCCCTTCGCCGAGCCGAAGCCCGCGAGCGCCGAACCCCCATGCGTATCGCGGATGTTGCGCAATGTCCCGCCCGCAAGCGCGATCGCCTCGTCCCACGTCGCCTCGCGGAATACCGACAACGGATTCGACGGATCGACCTTGAAGTCGGCGGACTTCCGAAAGCCGGGCTTGCGGATCAGCGGCTTCGTGAGCCGCTGCGGATGATGGACGTAGTCGAAGCCGAAGCGTCCCTTGACGCATAGCCGCTCGTGATTCGCGGGCCCGTCGCGGCCTTCGACGTGAACGATGCGATCGTCATCGATGTTGTACGTGATCTGGCAGCCGACGCCGCAGTACGGACACACCGATGCGATCTTGCGATCGATCGGTTGCAGGAACGCTTCCTGCGCCGGCGCGAGTGCGCCGGTCGGGCACGCCTGCACGCATTCACCGCAGGCGACGCACGTTGAGAGCCCCATCGGATCGTCGAGGTCGAAGACGATCTTCGAGTGCGCGGCGCGAAACGCGTAGCCGATGACGTCGTTGACCTGTTCCTCGCGACATGCGCGTACGCAGCGCGTGCACTGGATGCACGCGTCGAGGTTGACCGCCATCGCGGGATGCGAAAGATCGGCAGGCGGCTCGACGCGGCGCGCGAAACGCGGCGTTTCTATGCCGAGCGCGTGTTTCCAGAAGTCGAGCTCCGAATCCCTTTTGTACGAGCGATCCGGCATGTCGCAGGCAAGCAGCTCGACGATCATCTTCTGCGAATGCACGGCGCGCGCGCTGTCGCTCGTCACTTCCATCCCGGGCGTCGGCTTGCGGCAGCACGACGGCGCGAGCACGCGCTCGCCCTTGATCTCGACCATGCATGCGCGGCAGTTGCCGTCAGGTCGATAGCCGGGCTTGTAGCAGAGGCGCGGGATCGCGATGCCGAGTCGGTCGGCGACCTCGATGATCGTTTCGCCGGGTTTCGCAACGACTTCGTCGCCGTTCAATCGGAACGCGATGTCGGGACCCGGGGACTGCCATGCATCGGGCGCCACTTGGCCGGCGCGCGGACGCGCCTTCGGGCTCTGGCCGGTGGCGGTGGGACGAAAGCCCACCTGCCCGTCATAAGGCGCGTTCATCGCTTCTCTCCTTGGATTCACGGATTCCGCAGAATGGCGCGATCATTCGAGCTCCTGCGGGAAATACTTGTAGACACATGCAATCGGATTCGGTGCGGCCTGTCCGAGCCCGCAGATCGACGCATCGGCCATTGCCTGCGACAGATCGTCGAGCAGCGCCTTGTCCCAGCGGCGCTTTTCCATCAAGCCCACCGCCTTTTGCGTGCCGACGCGGCACGGCGTGCACTGGCCGCAGGATTCCTCGGCGAAGAATTCCATCAGGTTGAGCGCTGCATCACGCGCGCGGTCCTTGTCGGAAAGTACGATCACCGCCGCCGAGCCGATGAAGCAGCCGTACGGCTGCAGCGTGTCGAAATCAAGCGGAATGTCGCCAAGCTTCGCCGGCAGGATGCCTCCCGACGCGCCGCCCGGCAGATAGCCGTAGAACGTGTGGCCGTCCTGCATGCCGCCGCAGAATTCGTCGATCAGCTCGCGCACCGTGATGCCTGCCGGCGCGAGATGCACGCCCGGCTTTTTCACCCGTCCGGACACCGAGAACGAGCGCAGTCCCTTGCGTCCATGCCGTCCCTGGTTCGCGAACCAGTCGGCGCCTCGCTCCAGGATGTCGCGCACCCAGTAGAGCGTTTCCATGTTGTGCTCGAGCGTCGGGCGTCCGAAGAGACCCACCTGCGCGACGTACGGCGGACGAAGCCGCGGCATCCCGCGCTTGCCCTCGATCGACTCGATCATCGCCGATTCCTCGCCGCAGATGTATGCACCCGCCCCGCGACGCAGGTACATCGGCGGGATCGCACACGGCGGATCGTTCGCGAGCGCTTCGAGCTCGCGCGCGAGGATCGCGCGGCAGCCGGCGTATTCGTCTCGCAGGTAGATGTAGATTGCCTCGATGCCAACCGCCCACGCGGCGATCAGCATGCCTTCTAAGAAACGATGCGGGTCGCGCTCGAGGTAGTAGCGGTCCTTGAACGTGCCTGGCTCGCCTTCGTCGATGTTGACCGCCATGAGCCGCGGCGCCGGCTCGGCGCGAACGATCTTCCATTTGCGTCCGGCCGGGAATCCCGCGCCGCCCAGGCCGCGCAGCGACGATTGCTCCATCTCGGCGATCACCGACTCCGGCGTTCGCTTGCCCTGCATGCATTCGACGAGCGTCCGATAGCCGCCGTCGCGTCGATACGCGGCGTAGTCGATGTACGACGTGGGCGCCGGCTCGGTAGCGCGCGCACGCGCCGCTTCGAGCACGCGCGGCACGGTTGCGCAGTCGATCGGGTTGCGACCGACGACCGCCGCGGGCGCCTGCTCGCAGCGCCCGATGCATGGCGCGCCCAGCACGCGCACGTTCGCATCACCCGCCGCGATCAGCGCGTCGTGCAGCGCATCGGCGCCGGCCATCTTGCACGACAGCGTCTCGCACACACGGATAGTGATGGGCGGAGGCGGCGTGTCGTCGGTGTCGATCACGTCGAAGTGGTGATAGAACGTGGCCACCTCGTAGACCTCGGTCATCGCGAGCTTCATCTCCTGTGCGAGCGCGACGAGGTACGACGCCGGCAGGTAGCCGCGCGCGTCCTGGATCCGATGCAGGTGCTCGATCAGGAGCGACCGCTCGCGGGGCGCATCGCCGAGGATTTTCTGCACGTCGGCGAGCGCCTCGGCGTTGACGTGCCGGCCTTTCGGTCGCGCCTTGACGCCGCGGCCGCCTCGCAGTCGCGACGTATCGATCACCATTGCATCGGTCATGTTCTCAAGTCACTCCAGGAAGTCGCAGTTTTTCTCGACGAAGCGTGCAAGATCGAGCGAATGCTCGCGCACGAGCCGCTCGGCGAGCTCGGTGTCGCGCCGCTCGAGCGCTTCGATGATCCGCATGTGATCGACGATCGAGCGCGCCGCGCGATCCGACTTCGAGATCGTGAGGCGGCGGATCGCGCGCACATGAATGAACAGGTTCTCGATCGTCTTGCCCATCAGGTGCGAGCCCGACAGCCGAATGATCGCCTGGTGGAAGGCGATGTTCGCGTCGGAGTACTCCTCGATGTGCGTCGCCGGCGTCTCGTTGCGGAACTCGTCGAACATCGTGCGAAGCGACGCGATCTCCTCGTCGGAAGCGTTCATCGTCGCAAGCCGCGCCGCCATGCTTTCGAGCGCCGCCCACATCTCGATCATCTCGATGATCTGGCGCTTGGTCTTGCGGACGATGAAGATGCCGCGCCGCGGGACGGTCCGCAGGAACCCCTCCTGCTCGAGCAGCGTCATCGCCTCGCGGATCGGCGTGCGCGAGACGCCGAGCGAGCGCGAAAGCTGGCGCTCGTCGAGGCGCAGCTCCTGCGAGTGCGAGTAGATGTCGGCGTCCATGATCGCCTGCTTGAGCGCGGCATAGGCCTGATCGCGGAAGCTGACGTTCGCGGAAAGCGGGCGCAGCGCCAGCGGGATCGCCGTGGCGCTGGTGGCCGGGATGGTTGCCACCGGTCGTGTCCTCCGTTCGGGTGCCCTCGATCCTCGGGGCGCTAAATATCTTATATACCAAAAACCAGGCGCAGGGTAGCGGTGCGGCGTCGCCGGTTTACCGCGCTGCGACGCCGATTGACGACGCCTGGTATATCAAATACTTTAACGCCATGGCGTGCGCCGCCGCCGCGCGCGCCCGCATCGTGCCATAACGAGCAATCCCGATGATCGCATCGGGCACCGATTTTCCGAGAACCGCGCAAGGCGCCGGTTCGATTCAGGAGATTCCCATGGAAAGCGTCACTGCAACGCGGAAGGAAACGCCGCCCTCATCCCCCGCTGTCCCCGATACGACCCCCCGAGAGGCAAGCGCGCCATCGACGCAGGAGATCGATGGCTTTCACCTGTTGATCGATGCGCTGAAGCAGAACGGGATCGACACGATCTTCGGCCTGCCGGGCATCCCGATCAGCGACCTGACGCGCAAGGCGCAGGCATCGGGCATTCGCGTGATCTCGTTTCGCCACGAGCAGAACGCGGGGTACGCCGCGTCGATCGCCGGTTACCTGACACAGAAGCCGGGCATCTGCCTGACCGTGTCCGCACCCGGCTTTCTCAATGGGCTCACCGCGCTCGCGAATGCGACGACCAACTGCTTCCCGATGATCCTCATCAGCGGCTCGTCCGAGCGCGAGATCGTCGATCTGCAGCAGGGCGACTACGAGGAGATGGATCAGCTCGCGATCGCCAAGCCGCTGTGCAAGGCGGCGTTTCGCGTGCTGCATGCGGAGGACATCGGCATCGGGGTAGCGCGTGCGATCCGCTCGGCCGTGTCGGGACGTCCGGGCGGGGTCTACCTCGACCTGCCCGCGAAGCTCTTCCCGCAGGCGGTCGACGCCGAAGCGGGCAAGCGTTCGCTCGTCAAGGTCGTCGATCCCGCGCCGCGGCAGATTCCATCGGACGAGTCCGTGACACGTGCGATCGAACTCCTGAAAAGCGCCAAGCGGCCGCTGATCATTCTCGGCAAGGGCGCCGCGTACGCGCAAGCCGATGCCGACATCCGCGGATTGGTGGAGAAGACCGGCATTCCCTATCTTCCGATGTCGATGGCGAAAGGCCTTCTGCCCGATACGCACGAGCAGTCGGCCGCGGCGGCGCGTTCGTTCGTCCTGCCTGAATCGGACGTCGTCATGCTGATCGGCGCGCGCCTCAACTGGCTCCTGTCGCATGGCAAGGGCAAGACGTGGGGCGGCGCAACTGCGAAGGCATGGGGCGGGCAGAAATACATTCAGATCGACATCTCGCCGACCGAAGCGGACAGCAACGTGCGCATCGATGCGCCAGTCGTCGGTGACGTCGGCTCGTGCGTGAAGGCAATGCTCGCGCAAATCGGCGCCAACTGGCGCCAGCCGCCGGCCGAATGGCTCGATGCGATCGGCGAGCGCAAGCGCAAGAACGTGGCGAAGATGGCCGAGACGCTCGCCAAGAATCCGACGCCGATGAATTTCCACAGCGCGTTGAACGTCGTGCGCGACATCGTGAAGGCGAACCCGGACGCGTACCTCGTCAACGAAGGCGCGAACGCGCTCGACTTCACGCGCAGCATCGTCGACATGTACAAGCCGCGCAAGCGGCTCGACGTCGGCACGTGGGGCATCATGGGCATCGGGATGGGCTTCTCGATCGCGGCCGCCGTCGTCGGCAAGGGCCAGGTGATCGCGATCGAAGGCGATAGCGCGTTCGGCTTCTCGGGCATGGAGGTCGAGACGATCTGCCGCTACGGATTGCCCGTGTGCGTGGTGATCCTCAACAACAACGGCGTCTATCGCGGCGACGAGGTCAATCCAACCGGCGGTCCGGATCCGGCGCCGCTCGTGTTCGTGAAAGACGCGCGCTACGAGAAACTGATGGAAGCGTTCGGCGGCGTGGGCGTGCACGCGACGACGCCCGACGAGTTGCGCAAGGCGATGGAGGAGGCGATCCGATCGGGCAAGCCGACGCTCATCAATGCCATGATCGACGAGCGGGCGGGCACCGAAAGCGGGCGGATCACCGGCCTCAATCCAACCGCAAAGAAGAAGTAGCTCAGGCGTCCGCCGGCGCAGGAGCCGTTGAACACCGGACACATTGACGAATCTTGGTATATCACATACCTTAGCGATAAATCGCCGCTCCGACCGGTATCACCGCTCGTTCGCCGAGGTGCCGGACCGGTCGCCGCGCGGGTTGCACCGGCTCGGTCGGACGCCGAGTCGAGCGTGTTGAGGAGGAACGTCATCGTGCCGCGGCATCGGGGATTGCCGCTTGCGCGATCGTCGCTGTCGCGAACCGAACATCAACGCTAATTCAAAGGCGCGCTGACGCATTGCCGTCGCGCGAAGCTACAGGGGTTTCCCATGGCCAAAGCACTCGACGGAGTCAGGATTCTGGATTTCACGCACGTGCAGTCGGGACCGACGTGCACGCAGCTTCTCGCATGGTTCGGCGCCGACGTCATCAAGGTCGAGCGCGCGGGCGAGGGCGACATCACCCGCGGGCAACTGCGCGACATTCCCGATGTGGACAGTCTCTATTTCACGATGCTGAACCACAACAAGCGCTCGATCACCATCGACGCGAAGAACCCGAAGGGCAAGGAGATCCTCGAGCGGCTCGTGAAGAAATGCGACGTGCTCGTCGAGAACTTCGCGCCCGGCGCGCTCGATCGCATGGGTTTCACCTGGGAGCGCATACAGGCGCTGAATCCGAAGATGATCGTCGCGTCGATCAAGGGTTTCGGGCCGGGACCGTACCAAGACTGCAAGGTTTACGAGAACGTCGCGCAATGCGCGGGTGGCGCCGCATCGACGACGGGCTTCGACGACGGTCCGCCGCTCGTCACCGGCGCACAGATCGGCGACAGCGGCACCGGATTGCATCTCGCGCTCGGCATTGTTTGCGCGCTTTATCAGCGCAAGGCGACCGGCCGCGGGCAGAAAGTCGATGCCGCGATGCAGGACGGTGTGCTGAATCTTTGTCGCGTGAAGCTTCGCGACCAGCAGCGGCTCGACCGTTCGCACGTGCTCGAAGAGTATCCGCAGTACCCGAACGGACACTTCGGCGAAGCGGTGCCGCGCGCGGGCAACGCGTCGGGTGGCGGCCAGCCCGGCTGGATTTTGAAGTGCAAGGGCTGGGAGACCGATCCGAACGCGTATATCTACTTCATCACGCAGGCGCCGGTGTGGAAGGAGATCTGCAAGGTGATCGGCCGCGAGGAATGGCTCACCGATCCGCGCTACGCGACGCCGAAGGCGCGGCTGCCGCACCTGATGGAGATCTTCGGCGAGATCGAGAAGTGGACGATGACGAAGACGAAGTTCGAGGCGATGGAGATCCTCAACAAGTACGATGTTCCGTGCGGGCCGATCCTGTCGATGAAGGAGATCGCCGAAGAGCCATCGCTGCGCGAGACGGGCACCGTCGTCGAGGTCGATCATCCAAAGCGCGGCAAGTACCTCTCCGTCGGCAATCCAATCAAGCTCTCCGATAGTCCGACGGAAGTGAAGCGCTCGCCGCTATTGGGTGAGCACACCAACGAGGTGATGAAAGAGCTGGGCTACACGCCCGAGCAGATCGAAGCCCTCCGTTCCGAACGAGTGATTTAGGACACAACAAATGGCCCACGACAAGACGACGGTCCGCAACATCATCGACAAGGTCAAGGCCGAAGGGCGCACGTCGTTGACGGCGCCCGAGGGCAAGCTCGTCTGCGACGCGTACGGCATTCCGGTGCCGCAGGAAGGCGTCGCGAAATCAGCGCAGGAAGCTGCGCGACTCGCGAACGAGATGGGCTATCCGGTGGTGCTGAAGATCGTCTCGCCCGAGATCCTGCACAAGACGGAAGCGGGCGGCGTGCTCGTCGGGTTGCGGAGCGCCGCCGACGTCGAGCAGGGCTACCAGACAATCATGGCCAACGCGCGCAAGTACAACGACAAGGCGAATCTCGTCGGCGTACAGGTGCAGCAGATGCTGACCGGCGGCCAGGAAGTGATCGTCGGCGTGGTCACCGATCCATCGTTCGGCAAGCTCGTGGCGTTTGGCCTCGGCGGCGTGCTCGTCGAAGTGTTGAAGGATGCGACGTTCCGTCTCGCGCCGACATCGCACGAAGATGCGCTCGGCATGCTCGACAGCATCGCCGCTGCGCAGGTGTTGAAAGGCGTGCGCGGCGCGCCGCCGGTCAATCGCGAGGCGCTCGCTTCGATCATTCAACGCGTCTCGGAGCTCGCGACCGACTTCCCCGAAATCGGCGAGCTCGATCTCAATCCGGTGTTCGCGACGCCGAAGGGCGCGATCGCCGCCGACGTGCGCATCGTCATCGACAGGAATCCGTTGCCCGAGCGTTATCGCCCCTCTCGCGAGGAGATCGTGCGCGCGATGAACCGGATCATGAAGCCGGATTCGGTCGCGGTCATCGGCGCGTCGCCCGAGGCCGGCAAGATCGGCAACTCGGTGATGAAGAACCTGATCAACGGCGGCTACAAAGGGAAGATCTATCCGATCCACCCGAAGGCCGACGAGATCATGGGCTACAAGGCGTACAAGAGCGTCAAGGACGTGCCGGGCGATATCGACGTCGCGGTGTTCGCGATTCCGGCCAAGTTCGTGGCGGGCGCATTGACCGAAGTGGGCGAGAAGGGCATTCCGGGCGCGGTGCTGATTCCGTCGGGCTTCGCCGAAACCGGCAACGT
The DNA here is from genome assembly GCA_035252665.1 of Casimicrobiaceae bacterium. Classification (GTDB taxonomy): domain Bacteria; phylum Pseudomonadota; class Gammaproteobacteria; order Burkholderiales; family Casimicrobiaceae; genus VBCG01. The sequence goes on from DATFCW010000350.1 coordinate 10,074, forward strand.
CGAAGGGCAGCGCGAGATCCAGGAGATCGGCCGCAAGTACAACGTGCGCCTGATGGGCCCGAACATCTACGGCTTCTACTACACGTGGAAGGATCTCTGCGCGACGTTCTGCACGCCCTACGACTTCAAGGGCCACACGGCGCTCTCATCGCAGTCGGGCGGCATCGGCATGGCGATCATCGGCTTTTCGCGCTCGGCGAAGATGGGTGTGTCGGCGATCGTGGGGCTCGGCAACAAGGCCGATCTCGACGAGGATGATCTGCTGACGTTCTTCGAGCAGGACGACAACACGAACGTCGTCGCCATGCACTGCGAGGATTTGAAGGACGGGCGCTCGTTCTTCGAGGTCGCGAAGCGCGTGTCGAAGAAGAAGCCAGTCGTCGTGTTGAAGGCAGGGCGCACGAGCCTCGGCGCACGCGCGGCCGCATCGCACACGGCGGCGCTCGCCGGCAACGACAAGATCTACGACGACATGCTCAGGCAATGCGGCGTGATCCGCGCCCCAGGTCTTCGCGACATGCTGGAATATGCGCGCGCGATCCCGTTGCTCGCGACGCCGAAGGGCGAGAACGTCGTCATCATCACCGGCGCAGGCGGTTCAGGCGTGCTGTTGTCCGACGCGGTGGCCGACAACGGCCTCAACCTGATGGCGATGCCACAGGATCTCGACGCGGCGTTCCGCAAATTCATTCCGCCATTCGGCGCAGCGGGCAATCCCGTCGACATCACGGGTGGCGAGCCGCCGACGACGTACAAGAACACGATCCGGCTCGGCCTCACCGATCCGCGCATTCATGCGCTGATCCTAGGCTACTGGCACACGATCATCACGCCGCCGATGGTGTTCGCGAATCTGGTCGTCGAAGTCGTCGACGAGATGAGGGCGCAGGGCATCGTGAAGCCGATCGTCGCCTCGCTCGCTGGCGACGTGCAGGTCGAGGAAGCAGCCGAGCATCTGTTCCAGCATGGCATACCGGCATATCCGTACACGACCGAGATGCCGGTCGCGGTGTTGGGTGCAAAATACAAGTGGGCGCGCGGGGCCGGGCTTTTGTAGAACGGTCGCCTCGTCGCGAAGAGGGGAGCGGTACCGAACGCAAGTCGCGGACAGGCAATGTCCGCACTCGGGCGGGAGTTACGGGGCTGCGAGCCGCCTGGCTCGCATGGTCGTGCTTGACCACAACAAGCGGTCGAATTGACTCTTGGAGGAGATCATGAATGCTGTCAGTCGTCGCGGCGCGCTCGTCGTCGCGCTGTCGTTGTGCACTTTTGCCTTGGCACCGACGTCCGCGTCGGCCTGGGAACCCACGAAGCCCGTCCAGTTCATCGTGCCCGCAGGGACCGGCGGCGGCGCGGACCAGATGGCGCGCTTCATCCAGGGCGTCGTCAGCAAGCACAAGCTGATGAAGGAGCCGATCATCGTCGTGAACGAGTCCGGCGGCGCGGGCGCCCAGGGCTTTCTCGACGTTAAGAGCGCGAAAGGCGATCCGAACACGATCATCATCACGCTCTCGAACCTGTTCACCACGCCGCTCGCGACGGGGGCGCCGTTCAGCTACAAGGACTTCACGCCGGTCGCGATGATCGCGCTCGACGAGTTCGTGTTGTGGGTCAACTCCACGACGCCGTACAAGACGCCGACCGAATACATCGACGCGGTGAAGAAGGCGCCGGGCAAGTTCAAGATGGGCGGCACCGGCTCGAAGCAGGAGGACCAGATCATCACCGCCGAAATCGAGCAGGCGACCGGCGCGAAATTTACGTACGTGCCATTCAAGGGCGGCGGCGAGGTGGCGGTGCAGCTCGTTGGCGGCCACGTCGATTCGACGGTGAACAACCCGATCGAGGCCGTAGCGCACTGGCGAGGCGGAGAGGTGCGTCCGCTGTGCGTCTTCGACAGCAAGCGCATGGACTACCCGGCCAAGGTCACGAAGACGGAGTCCTGGCACGACATCCCGACGTGCAAGGAATCGGGCCTCGACGTCGAGTACCTGATGCTGCGCGGCATCTTCATGCCCGGCGGCGTTTCGCAGGACCAGGTGAACTTCTACATCGACCTTCTGAAGAAGGTGCGCGAGACGCCCGACTGGAAGGCATTCACCGAACAGGCAGCGTTCAACCAGTCGTTCATGACGGGTGCTGAATTCGTGAAGTGGCTGGCGGATGCCGAAGCGAAGCACAAGTCGCTGATGGAAAAGGCCGGGTTCCTCGCGAAGAAATAAGCGCGGACATGGCATAGCCCGGCGACCGGCGGCCGCTTCGTTGCAGGCGGCCGCCGAGCACCGCGGGCCTACTGGCGGTTGACCGAAGTCGCCTGGGGAGGAGACTTTCATGGACGAATCGAAAGCAAACGGCAACGACAGCCGAAGCATCGTATCGATGCGAAGCATGGAGTTGATCGTCGCGGCGCTTCTGTTGCTGTTCGGCGCGACGTTCGCTTACCAGAGCTACAGGATCGGCATCGGCTGGGGCATCGAGGGTCCGCAGTCGGGCTTCTTTCCGTTCTACGTCTCCCTCTTCGTTTGCGCCGCGAGCGTCGCGGTGTTCGTCGGTGCGCTGCGTACCCGTACCGCCGCCGACGAGCAGCCGTTCGTCGAGCGCGGGCAATTGAAGAAAGTCCTCTCGGTTCTGATCCCCGCAGCCATCTTCATCCTCGGCGTGCAGTTGATCGGCATCTACGTCTCCGCGCTGATCTACATCGCGCTCTTCATGCGCTTCCTCGGCCACTACAGCTGGGTTCGTGCCGGGGTGATCGCAGTGATCATTTCCGTCCTGTTGTTCTACACGTTCGAGGTCTGGTTCCAGGTGCCGCTCTACAAGGGGATCTGGGACGCGACCTGGTGGACCGGGTACTGAGCCGAACCGCAAGTCCCGCGCCCTTTCATCGCCCAGGAGCCCTCGCGTGCAAGACCTCTCGTTTCTCTTCCACGGCTTCGCTGTCGTCCTGACGCCGTTCAACTTCGGGCTGATGCTGCTCGGCATCGTGCTCGGCGTGATCATCGGCGTGCTGCCCGGACTTGGCGCCGCCAACGGCATCGCCATCCTGCTGCCGCTCACGTTCACGATGCCGCCGACGTCGGCGATCATCATGCTGTCGTGCATCTACTGGGGCGCGTTGTTCGGCGGCGCGATCGCGTCGATCCTGTTCAACATTCCCGGCGAGCCCTGGTCGGTGGCAACGACCTTCGAGGGCTACCCGCTCGCGCAGAAGGGTCGCGCGGGCGAAGCGTTGACGACGTCGTTCACGTCGTCGTTCGTCGGCGCGCTCTTCGCGGTGCTGATGATCACGTTCCTCGCGCCGATCATCGCGCATTTCGCGCTGCGCTTCGGGCCTGCCGAGTATTTCTCGGTCTACCTGCTCACGTTCTGCAGCTTCGTCGGCATGGGAAAGGGCTCCCCCGCGAAGATCATCGCGTCGATGATGATCGGCTTCGCGCTCTCCGCCGTCGGCATCGACATCGTCACCGGCCAGTTGCGCTTGACGTTCGGCATGACGAGCCTTCTCAAGGGTTTCGATTTCCTGATCGCGGTCATCGGACTCTTCGGCATCGGGGAAATCCTGCTGTCGATGGAGGAAGGTCTTGCGTTCAAGGGCGCGGCGGCGCGGATTAACCCGAAGGTCGTGCTCGAGACGTGGAAGAAGCTCCCGGTGTACTGGCTCACCTTCCTGCGCAGCATGGTGATCGGCGTCTGGATGGGCGTCACGCCTGGCGGCGCCACGCCCGCGTCGTTCATGAGCTATGGCGCGGCGAAAAAATTCTCGAAGGACGGCGACAAGTTCGGCACCGGCGTCGTCGAAGGTCTCGTCGCGCCGGAAACCGCGGCGCACGCTGCCGGCACGAGCGCGCTTCTTCCGATGATCACGCTCGGCATTCCTGGTTCGCCAACGGCGGCCGTGCTGCTCGGCGGCCTTTTGATCTGGGGCCTGCAGCCGGGGCCGCTGCTGTTCCAGGAGAAGCCCGACTTCGTCTGGGGCCTGATCGCCAGCATGTATCTCGGCAACGTCGTGGGCCTTGCCGTCGTGCTGTCGCTCGTACCGCTTTTTGCCGCGATCCTGCGCATTCCATTCGCGATCATCGCGCCGGTGATCGTCGTCATCTGCGCAATCGGCGCCTACACCGTCAACAACTCGGTGTACGACGTCTGGTTCATGCTCGGCTTCGGCGTCATGGGCTACATCTTCAAGAAGCTCAACTACCCGATGGCACCGCTCGTGCTTGCGCTCGTGCTCGGAAACAATGCGGAGAGCTCGTTCCGACAGGCGATGCTGTCGTCGCAAGGAAGCGTCGGCATTCTCTACTCGAACGGCCTCGTCGGCGGCATCACGACGCTCGCCCTGATCATGCTGTTCTGGCCGCTGATCGGCAAAGGCTTGCGTAGCGTTCGCCAGCCGCGCGCCAGCAAGGCGCCGGCGGAGCAGCCTGTGGATTGACGCCACCGTCGAACTAGATGTGTGCCGAACGGCGCTGCCGCATGCGTAGTGCTGCGCGCGTTGAGCGTCGCGCCGCGCCGACGTGGGCTATCGCTGACGCGATAGCCGGCGTGATGCTCCAACGAGCGCGGCAACTGCGCCCACCAGCGTGCGCATAACGCTGCTACTCCGACGCGGACCTTCGCGCAAACCGTTCGCGCAAAACGTTCTTCTGGACTTTCCCCATCGCATTTCGCGGCAATTCATCCACGACATGCACCCGCTTCGGCACCTTGTACGCCGCAATCTCGCCTTTGAGCGCATCGATCACCGACGCCTCGTCGATGACATGACCGGATTGTGCAACGACGACCGCGCTCACCGCCTCGCCGAAATCGGCATCGGGCACGCCGATCACCGCCGATTCGACGATGCCGGGTAGCGCGTCGATGCGCTCCTCGATCTCCTTCGGGTAGACATTGAGGCCGCCGCTGATGATCATGTCCTTGGCGCGGCCGACGAGACGCAGATAACCCTTGCCTGCGCCCTCGGCGACCCATTCGCCGACGTCGCCGGTGCGAAACCAGCCGTCGACGGTGAATTCATCGCGCGTTTTCGCCGGCATCCGCCAGTAGCCTGCGAACACGTTGGGCCCGCGCACCTGCACCGAGCCGACGACACCGGGCGCGCACGTGTCGCCTGCGGCGTCGACGACGCGCACCGCAATGCCGGACAGCGGCCGTCCCACCGTGCCCGCGACGCGCGGGCCGTCGAGCGGGTTCGACGTGATCATGCCCGTCTCCGTCATTCCGTAGCGCTCGAGAATCGATTGACCGGTGCGCTCGCGGAATGCCGCGAAAGTCTCGGGAAGAAGTGGCGCCGAGCCCGACACGAAAAGCCGGATGCCTTGCGCGCGCTCGCGCGTGAATGCCGGGTCGGCGAGAAGCCTCGTGTAATACGTGGGCACGCCCATCATGACGCTCGCCGAAGGCAGCGCTTCCGCCACCTCGTGCGCGTCGAATTTCGGCAGCCAGAGCATCCTGGCGCCGGCGAGCAGCGTGCAGTGCACGGCGACGAAAAGACCGTGCACGTGAAAGATCGGCAGCGAGTGCAAAAGCACGTCGCCGCGCGTGAATGCCCACGCCTCGACGAGCGCGAGCGCGTTCGACGCGAGATTGCGATGGGTGATCGACGCGCCTTTCGAGCGACCGGTCGTCCCGGACGTGTAGAGGATCGCGGCGATGTCGTCGGGCTGCGAATGCGTCGTCT
>DATFCW010000351.1:0-2889 GCA_035252665.1 Casimicrobiaceae bacterium
TCACCCGCGAGCCATCGCGGCGATCCGGGCGTCTCGCCGTCGACGAGACGTCGTCGCAGCTCGGCACGCGCGCCCGCTTCCTCGGTATCCTCCTCCTGCTTGCTCGCACGCGGCTGGCGCCAGGGCCCGTCATCGGGATGCTGCGCGACGAGCCAGTCGCGAAGCGCGAGCGTCGCGCGGCAATCGTCCTCGTTGTATTCGGCGATCGACGCGAGCAACGCGTCGTCGTGAGCCCTCATCCATTGCTCGTACGCAAGCACGGCGCCGATGCCGCTTCGCACGTCGGCCTGGCGCTCGAATGGCACGAGCGCTTCGATTTCCTTGAGCGAATAGCTTTCGATGCCCGCACGAAGCCCCTGGCGCACCACCGTGTGGAGATTGACGAGCACGCCGCGGCGCAGGAGCTCGTCGACCTCGTCCTCGCGTGTCGCGTAGATGCCCATCAGCTGCTTCAGCGCGGCGTTCTCGTACGTGCCGTAGTGGTACACGTGCATCGCCGGATCGGCCGCGAGCCGCGCGTGCACGAGATCGACAAAATCCTCGAACATGTGGCGCTCGCCGTCGCGGTCGTGTGCCCACATCGCGCGGTATTGCCACGCGTCACCATCGCGCAGCACGATGCCGAACAGGAAATGCAATCCTCGCGCGGGTTCCCAGAATGGGTCGCCTTCGATGTCGAAGATCACGTCACCGGGCGAAGGCCGTGGCAGCAGCGCGAAGCCGCGACCGGCCGCGCTTTGGAGCGCATGCCATTCGGGACGGCCGCTCGTGCGCGTTCTTAGCTGCAGCCCAGCCTGATCGCGCATCGCGTCGAACGCGTTTCGCTCGAGTTGCGGCACGGCCGTTTCTTCCGGCGCTTCCGCTAGCGCCGTGAGCGTTGCCAATCCCGCATCGCGGAGCCGCGCAACCTGTGCGCGCCGAACGCCGGCGACGAACACCAGGCTGTCCTCGGCACGCCAGCGCGCATTGCAGACGCCGTGGAAGTCGCACAACGCGCAGTGCTCGACCGGATACGGCACGGTGGCGACGGGCGATCGGATTGCCGACTCGAAACGCGTGCGCACGCGCCGGTAGTACGCGGCGAAATCATCGTAGCGAAGCGTGCGCGTTTCGCCGACGCCGAGGAACACGTGCATGTGCTCGGGCTGCTCGCCCTGGATCGCCGCGATGCCATCGCTGTAGAAGCAGAGCTGCAGCACATAGGTCGGCTTCTCGGCGCGCGCGAGCTTCGCATCGAGCGCTTCGTAACGCCATGCGCCGAGCTTCGATGCACCCGGCATCCGGAGCAGAAAATCGGCACGACCACGCCACTGCTCGTCGATGAACGTTGCCTGCGAGATGACGTCGGCGCCCGCACGCATTGCATCGATGGTATGAGCGGCGGCTGCACCGAAATCCCACTGCTCGCCCATGGGAATCTCGACGACCTCCCGGCCCTCGTGGCGCATACGGGCGAGAAAGTCGTGCTCGTGCAAGCCGCCCTTTTCGGCGAGGAGCTTCGCGCCTTCGTCGGCAACGTGCGGTCTTTCGCGCTCGCCCAGCGCGACCTGACGCGCAAGCGTCGTGCGGTGCTCACACTCGACATAATCGTTGAGGTCGGTCGGCGAAAGCAGCAACCGACCGTTGCGATTCAGCATGTCGGCAACGACACCGCGAGACTTCAGGCCGCGTCGCGCTCCATCGCGAGCTCGGCTTCGAGGCTTTCGCGATCGCGATAGATCGACGCGACGGCGAGTGCGCGGCCGTTGCGCTCATACCGAACGACGCAGTCGCGCTTCGCGATATCGCCGTCGATCGCGATGTGGTCCCAGCTTTCGGCATGCCCGACGTAGTTGATCGGCACGTCGTAGTGCTGGCTCCAGAAGAACGGCACGGCGTCGAATCGTTGTCGGGCGCCGAGCATGTTGAGCGCGGCCGTCTGCCCCTGGCGCTCGGCGACGACCCAGTGCTCGACGCGTATCGGCGCCCGGCTGCGCGGATCGGGCCAGCGCGCGATATCGCCGGCGGCGTAAATATCGGGTGCGCTAGTTTGCAAATACTCGTTGACGGCGACACCGCGATCGATCGCAAGTCCCATGTCCTGCGCAAGCTTCAATCTGGGCCGCACGCCAACGCCGACGACGACGAGATCGGCCGCAAGCTTCCCGCCGCTCTCGAGCTTCACGTCGTGAGCGTCGATGCCCGTCGCGGTGTCCTCGAGATGAAACACGACGCCGTGCTCCTCGTGCAGGCTGCGCACGAAATCGCCCATGCGCGCGCCGAGCACGCGTTCCATCGGAATCTTCTCCGGCGCGACGACATGCACGTCGATGTGGCGCGTACGAAGCGATGCCGCGACTTCGAGGCCGATGAAGCTGGCGCCCATGACGACCGCGACGCGCGCATCGGCGCATTGCGCGATGATGGCGCGCGAATCGGCCAGCGTGCGAAGCGTGTGCACGTGCGGAAGATCCATGCCGGGCAGCGGCAGGCGAACAGGTTCGGCGCCGGTTGCAAGCAGCAGGCGATCGTAGGAAACGCGACTGCCATCTGCGATGATGACTTCTCGTTTGCCCGGATCGATGGCCGCCACCTTGCAATTGAGCCGCAGATCGATCCGCTGATCGGCATAGAAGCTCGCGTCGCGAAGCGGCACCCATTCCTCGGGCGCCGTCCCGGCAAGGTAATCCTTCGAGAGATTGGGCCGGTCGACGGGAGCTGCGGCATCGTCGCTCAAGATCTCGATGCTGCCGTCGTATTGCTGCCGGCGCAGCATTTCGGCCGCCGCGAATCCCGCGGCGCCGCCGCCGACGATGACGACGCGCTGCGGCCGTGCGCTGCCTGGCGAAACGCGAACGCGAGGCGCGCGTTCTTCCTTCGTGCGAACGTAAACCTTTCCATCGCGCTGCT
>DATFCW010000352.1:0-4094 GCA_035252665.1 Casimicrobiaceae bacterium
GGAAGTTGCGCTGCTCGGCCATTCCGCGACGCGGCAGATGCTTGTAGATGACGACCGCGTGCCCGCGTACGCGAAGCACGCGCGCGATCGCCTGCACTTCGCGTGCATCGGCAGCGTTCCCATGCTCGCATTGGTCGGACACGGCAACGCGAAAATCGCGAAACGTCTGACCAAGAAGCGACGTGAGCGTGACGGCGAGCGCCGCCTCGCGTCCAAACGTCGGGATCAGCACGTCGACTTCTGCGCGCGACGTCTCGCCCGCATCTTGCGCAAGCTCGGTCATCGCCGCGCCGCGCCGCCGACCTTTCGCACGCACGAACCCGGCGTCGTCAGCCTTCCTCGCGATGCGGGCTGTCGAGCCTGAAGAAATTGCTCTGGTTGCCGGCCTTCAAGTGCTCCTGGTAGAGGAAGACGAGATCGCGTTCCTCGAACGTGCGAAGCCAGGCGTCCCACGAGATCGGTTGCAGCTCCTGCTCGTAACCGGGGAAATCGAAGCGCAGCACGCGCGGCCGGTCGGCATCGCCGCCGGGCGTCGTTGCCGGCTGGGCTTTGCGCTCTTCCGCCCACTGTCGGATCACGTCGGTATTTCTCGTGGCAAGTGTCTGGCCATGGTGATCTTCATGATCGTCGGTCGAATGTATCCACTTCGCGTGTTGCGCGCTTCTCGACAGCTCGTCGCCATGCGCCTTGACGAAGTGCTCGTCCTCGCGCGTCGTCTCTTCTTCACCGTGCGATGTCTCCGCTCCGCGCTCGCGCGCGCCGCGATCCGGGCTCGCTCGGTGGTTCCGCGACGCAGATCGACGTGCGGTTGATTCGCGCCCGTTGCCTCGTTCGGTACGCCGGCTCGCGCGCCGCGAGCCGCGATGTTCGTCTCCGTTCGCCTGCGCCTTGCGCTCCGCGAGCTCCTCGCCAAGCGCCTCGAGGTCGATGCCGAGCTTCTCGACCAGCGGAAAGATGCGCTCTTCCTCTTCGCGCACGTGGAGCGTGAAATATTCGCCAAGCACCTTGACGAGCGCGTGGAATCGCGCGGGATCGGCATTGCCCGCCGAAAGCTCGTCCATCAGCTCCTTCGCCGTGTCGTGCTCGATCGTCGCTTCCTCGATCAGGTCGAATCGGTCCGTCGACTCGCGAACGTAGGGATAGAAACAGTCCTCCTCGAGCGTTGCATGGGCGTCGAGCTCGGCGACGATCTCGCCGCAAAGCTCGTGCTGCTCGCGTGCGTCGCTGCTCTTCTCGAATTTGCGAATGAGCGTGAGCACGTTGCGGTGGTCCTTTCGCAACAATTCGAGCGCATTGGGTGACTTCGGCATCGGAATGCTCCTTGATCGACATCGGGTTTCTCGTCCTGCCGATCTTGCAAGACGCGTTCCGCGCCCGATTCGCCGAATCGTGCAACGGCAATTCGTCGCGCGCAGCGACGACCGCAGCACCGGGCAGCAACTCTAACCGGCAGCCGCTGCAAACTTGACACGCAGAGGCCGCCGCGCTGTCTAAATCGAATGCGCGGCGGCACGCCTCTTGCGCCCATTCTTGTCGGATTGTGCGAAGCACTCCACCGGGCGGGCGCGGGATCCGTGCGCCGCCTTCGGTTCAACTCATTGGCAAGGAGTCTTTCGATGATGAAACAAATGACAGCCGCACCACGGCGCGTATTTCGCGCTGCTTTCGTTTTTGCCTCCGCCTGCGTGCTGCTTGCGGCCTGCACGACGACGGGCTTTCACACGCAGCCGACGGCGGCTGCAGCGCGGCGCGAGATCAACGCGAGCGCCGACGCGACCATGACCCGCCTCTACGACGTGTCGCCAAACGCACGTGCGCTTGTCGCCCGCGCGAACGGCGTGCTGATCTTTCCGGACGTGAACAAGATCAGCTTCATCGTCGGCGGCGAGCACGGCGACGGCGTATTGCGCGTGCGAAACGAGCCGGTCGGGTACTACACGATCGGCGGCGGGTCGATCGGTTATCAGGCGGGCGCGCAATCGAAGGCGGTCGTGTTGCTCTTCATGACGCCCGGGGCGCTCGACCACTTCCGTAACAGCAACGGCTGGACAGTGGGTGCCGATGCGACGCTCGCCGTGGCAAGCTTTGGCGCGAACGCCTCCATCAACACCGAATCCGCGAAGAAGCCGGTGATCGAATTCGTGCTCAACAACGAAGGGCTGATGGCAGGCGTGTCGTTGCAAGGAACGAAGATCAGGCCGATCAGCCTGGGTTGATCGCGTCAGGCGAAAGCGCGCGGCGAATCGTTCGATTCGCCGCGCTCGCCTTTCGCCAAAAACGGAGCGCCGCATGTCGTCTCCTTAGCGCAGGGCGCAAGGAGTTGCAAGGTTTGCGTCGCTCGATCGGTCTGTCGAGCGACGGGAGGAGCGTTGTCATCGACCGCCTGACACGGTGGTGAAAACTTCGATCGCGTTCGGCAACTTGTGCGTGCCGCATCGATCGGGGTTCGCGGTGTAGGGACCGGCGCATGACAACCTCGTGGCAGGATGCTTGCAGCGGCGGGCAAGTCCGGGAAATCGTCCCGGACATCGTTTCTTTGCAAGGAGCACCACGATGAAAAAATGCAACTTCAGGCCCCGCCTTCTCGCGAGGCTGTTCATTCCGGTCGTCGCCGTCGCATTGCCCGCCGTCGCGGGCTCGATGAACCAGAGCGGGTCCCCGGCAAGCACCGATTCACGGCAGAACGCGTCGAACGCGAATGCGTGGGAACACGGCGCGCATTCCATCCAATCGCGCCTCGATCGATTGTGGAAGGCGCTCGATACCAACGGCGATGGCCAGATCAGCCGCGCCGAGTTCGATGCACACCGTCAGTTGCTTGCGTCGGCGTTGCGTCCGATGAATGGACGCGCCATGTATACGCGCGCCGCGGGTCAACCGCTTTCACAGGTGCAGGCCATTCGAGCGAGCAGACTGATCGGCGTCGACGTGACGAATCCGCAGGGCGATGATCTCGGTGAAATCCGCGACCTGCTGATCGACGTGCACGACGGGCGCATCCGCTACGCCGTGCTCGACTACGGAGGAATGCTGAACGTCGGCGACAACCTGTTCGCGGTTCCGATCACCGCATTCCGGCCGGCCGCAGACGGATCCGGCTTCATCGTCAACATCGACAACGACAAGCTCGAGCACGCGCCGAGCTTCAATCGTGACCAATGGCCCGATTTCAATTCGAGCGACTACACGAGCCGCGTCGATCGTTACTACGCGAGCCAGGCCTCGTCCGGATCGCAGGCGAGCAACGCCACGCAGCCCGGACACGAAGGTTCGTGGCCGCACGCATCGGGTGCGCTTTGGCGCGTTAGCCGCCTGATCGGCAAGGATGTCGACAACAAGCAGGGCGACGATGTCGGCCAGATCAACGATCTCGTCGTCAATATGCGCAACGGCCACGTTCGCTACGTGCTGTTGCAATACGACAAGCCGTCGAGCCTCGAAGCCGAACGTTGGGCGGTTCCGATCGCGGCGCTCGATTTCAACAGCATGCATCACGACGTGGTGCTGAACGCGAGCCCCGAGCAGATGGACACGAGCCGCGCGCTTGGCAACGCGGATGTCACCGGCTATCCGGTGGCGGTCGAGCAATACTGGCTGGTCCTCGTGCCCACGGCGAACGCGGCATCGGCGAACGCCGAGAACAACGGCGCGATGAGCCCGCAACCCGGCACGTCGGCCGAAGCGACCTCGCCATCGACACCATCGAACGAGACGAGCGCCGGGAGTGCGAACGCGACGTCGTCGACGCCGGAGCAGGGTGAAGCGAATGCAACGTCACCATCCGATGACACCGCGGCCGCCGCGACGCAGGGCGCCCAGGCCGAAACCGCGCAGACCGAGACGAACGCGCAGCAGAACGCCAACCGACGACTGCCAGCGGCAGGCGGCGGCAATGGAGGCAACACCGAAAACGGTGCCGCGAGCAAGGGTGCGAGCGATAGCAGCAGCAACAGCAGCAGCAACAGCAGCAGCGATACGAGCGGTGCCACGAGCAGCGGTACCAGCACTACCAGCAGCAGCGGGACGATCAGCAGCGGTAGCAACGGCACGGCCAGCAACGGCACGGCCGCCAACGGAAGCAACGGCGGCGAAAG
>DATFCW010000353.1:0-15143 GCA_035252665.1 Casimicrobiaceae bacterium
CGTCGTAGCCGCACGATCGCACCGTGCGATGGATGTGCTCGACGAGCCTTGACAGATCGCCGAAAAGACGCGCGCTGCCGGCGATTTCCGCGACGATCGCGCAAGGCGGCGCCAGCGCCACGTCGGGCGTGAAGGCGAGCACGAGCGTCGCGATGTCGGCGAGGGCCGCTTCTTCCGCTGCGACGTCGCGCTCGCGCATCGCGACATCGGGGGCAAGCGCGAGCGCGGCGGAGACGAGTTGATCGCGGCGGATGCCCGCGGCGCGCGCGGCGGCATTCGCGGTGCCGACACGCGGGTAATGACCGCCGCTCGTGACGATGAACGGCTGCGCGGCATCGCTCGCATCGCTTGCGCGCGCGAACACGTCGAGCGGAAGCGACGGGAAGAAGAGGCCTACCCAGAGCATCCGCTGCCGGTCACTCTGCCGGTGTCACGACGACCGACGTCGCCGAGCGTTGTGCCGGCCCATGGTGGACGGCCTCTATGTTGTTGCCATCGGGATCGAACGCGAATGCCGCGTAATACCCGGGGTGATAGTGCCGTTCGCCGGGTGCGCCATTGTTGTGGCCGCCGGCGGCGAGCGCGGCGGCATGGAAGCGCTGCACGGTGGCGCGATCGGGCGTCTGGAAGGCGATGTGCACGCGCGATGTCGGCCCGCCTTCGGTTTCGCTCACAAAGAGCTCGTCCGCGAAGAAATAGCCGTCGCCTTCGCCGGACAAATCGCGCCCGAGCGATTGCAGCACCGCGCGATAGAACCGCTGGCTTGCGGCCAGGTCGGCGACGACGAGATGCACGTGGTCGATCAGGCGACCGAGATGGAAGTTCACGATGCTTTCCTGTGCGTGGTTCGCGTGCCGTGCCGGGACATCGGCAATGGCGACGCGGAGGTGCGTGGAATGAGCGCTTGCGCGGCTCCGTGCTGCATCGCGCAAGCGTCGGGCAGTGGATAAAGCGGCGCGCCCGGCGCACGCGAAAGATCGACCATGACCGGTCGCGCGAGCGCGGCGCCCCGGCGCTTCAACACGTGCACGGCGAGACGTTCATGTGAAGGCGCAAGCCCGAGCCGCAGCGGTGCGGCAGCGGCGCTCGCGCGTTGTCCCGGCCGGCGCCACAACACGCCCCACGTACGGCCTTCGCGCGCCGCGACCTGAAGCCTCCGCAGCACGCGCTCGTCGTGCGAGCCCGTCCACGCGAAGGCCGCGCCGCATTCGGGCGCGCGCAATGCCTGCTCGTAGGCCCACAACGCGTCGGCGCGCGGGATGCCTCGCACGATGACGAGACGCGCGAGATCGAGACCGGCGCGCGCCAATGCCGGCGCGTAGGGACGGTAGGGCGGCGCGATCCATACGACGCTGCGTCCTTCCGCCTGCAAGCGCGAAAGCGCCGGCAACGTGAGCCGCAACTCGCCGATGCCTTCGCATGCGAGCAGCACTTCGGTGAGCGCCGCGCGCGGCCAGCCGCCTCCCGGCAACGCGTCATCGAGCTCGGCAAAACCGGTGGCGATGCTCGCAGGTTCCGGCGCGCAATCGCCACCGCGCCAGATGGCCGGGTGGGAAATGGGTGCCCGAGCGGAAATGGGTGCCAGAGATGTATTTCTCATCAACGACCGCGAATCGGCGGGATGCGCGCGGGCAGCCGCGCGATCGTGTGCTGCGTGACTTGCGCCGCCCATTGCGAATCGACTGCCTGCGGCAGTTTGAAATCGCGCAAGTCGAGCGACAGGTTCGTCACGTAAACGAAATCGCCGAAAAACACCGGGCTGGCCGGAAACAGCAAGCCGATCGGCGCGCCTTTGCGATCGATGCCGTCAAAATCGCCGAGCTTCGCGATGGCCTTGCCCGTCGGATCGACGACGACGATCTCGTCCGCCTGGTTTGCTGCGACCCACAGGTTGTCGGACTTGTCGATGATGAGGCCATCGGCGCCATTGATCGAGTTCACGAACACTTCGGGCGCACCCGGCGTGCCGCTGGGACCGCTCGGCAGCGGGATGCGAACGACGGTGTCGTTGCCGGTGTTGGCAACGAACAGCGCCGACGCTTCGTTGTTGAACGCGAGGCCGTTCGCGCCAAATGGCGGAACGCCCGTGGTGCCGAGCGTCGCGGTGTCGACGACCCATGCGGTCGGCACGCCGCCGTTAGGCGGTGCGCGCCAGATCGTCGCCTGGAACGAATCGGAAATGTAGACGTTCCCTGCGGCGTCGAACGCGAGCGCGTTCGGTCCGCCATTGCCACCCGGAATCGGCGCGAACTGCGACGATGCGCCGGTCTGTGGATCGACCTTCAGCACCTGCTGGCCGCCGAGATCGCAGACGAGCAGATCGCCGGTCACCGGATTGAACGCGATGCCGAGCAGAAGCGCGCTGCCGTTGGTAATCGAAAGCGTGCGGAGCACATGGCCGCTGCGATCGAACACGATGATGTTGCCGACGCTCGTTTCACCGCTTACGTCGAAATCGGCGACGTAAAAATTGCCGCGCGCGTCGACGGTGATGCCTTCGGGATGCGCGGTGCCCGGCGGCAACGTTGCAAATCGCGTGGCTTCGAGTCGATTCCAGGCCGATGCCGGCAGCGCGAGCGATGCGAACAGCGCGACGCAAAGCATGCCGGCGAAACGCGTGAAGTTCATGAGTCCTCCTTGTGTCAGGGATCAGGTATCGGGTATCAGTCGCGAGATTAAGCGGTTACGTTCCCCCGGCGTAACCGCCGTCAACTATCTACCCGCTTCGAGAACTGTCAACGATTACCCGACAACCGTCGTCAACACGCCTTCCCGCAAACTGCTTCCCTTGTCCCAATACTGATACGCGTCACGGCCAATTTCGTGCAAACACCCCCACCACCGCCGGATGCGACTCGATCCGCGCCAGCGTTTCCGAGAAAGCAGGACGATGGCGCGCCAGGTGCTGCCGCGTTCCCGACCATTTCGACACGACCGCAGCGAGCAGATCGAGCGCGCCGAGGTTGTCGCCGGAAAGCCAGGGATGCGCAGGAAAGACGTCGGCGAACATCTCCCAATGACGATGCAATCGTGCACGCGTGCCCACGCGAATGCGCTCCTGCACCGTCTCGTCGCCTTCCGCGTTTTCGCACCAGCGTTCGGGAAAGTCGATGATGCTGATCGCTGCGTAGCAATTCGCCGCGATGAACACGAGCCCGCGCACTACCTGCGCGCGCTCTGACGCGCTCGACGGTAGCAGCTTGGCATCCTCGTGCACGAGTCCGAGATGGATGAGGATCGCCGCGCTTTCCGACATCGCCGTGCCGTCGTCGAGCACGAGCGTTGGCACCTGCCCGAGCGGATTGGCGGCGATCAGCTCTGGATACGCGTCGTTTTGCGCCCACGATGCCGTTTCGATCATTCGATACGGTGCGCGAGCGACGACGAGCGCCGCTTCGACGGCGGCCGATCCCGATCCGGTCTTGCCATAGAGCGTGTACACGCAACCCTCCTCGCTGACGTCAGGCGCCGCCCTTTTCTCCGAGCTTCGCCATGCGTTGCTGCACCTCTTCCATCGACAGGTCCTCCTTGTGCGTGCCGATCGACCAGACATGGCCGAACGGGTCGACGAGCGTTCCCATGCGATCGCCATAGAACTGATCGGCGACCGGACGCTGAACCGTTGCGCCCGCAGCGACCGCCTGCGCGAAGGTCTTGTCGACATCCTCGACGTACAGCAGCAGGCTGATGCCCGCGCCGCCGAGCGATTGCGGGCTGCGGAAAGTGTCGGTCTCGTCGGCGAGCATCACGTACGAATCGCCGATCTTGATCTCGGCGTGGCCAATGCGGCCGTTGGGTTCGTTGAAGCGCATCACTTCGCTCGCGCCGAACGCCTCGCGATAGAAGTCGATCGCGTGCGCAGCGCCGCGAATCATCAGATACGGCGTCACGCTGTGGTAGCCGGCGGGAATCGGTTGGACCATGAATGTCTCCTTGCAGGTGAAAGGAAGGATCGGGCAACGGCGCAAGCAAGCAGCGTCAAAGACCTGCGCTTCGGACGAGCCCGACGCCGATGCCTTCGATCGCAAACGCAGTGATGCGCGGATCGACGACGATCGGTTGAAACGAGGGATTTTCGGGCAGCAGAACGATTTCGCGTCCGCGCTTTCGGAAGCGCTTGACCGTGACTTCATCGCCGCTTGCCGCGCCGATTCGCGCGACGACGACCTGGCCGTTGCGCGCTTCCGCGCTGCGACGCACGGCGAGCAAGTCGCCGTCGAGTATGCCTGCGTCGCGCATGCTGTCGCCGCGCACGCGGAGCAGGTAATCGGCGCGCTGAGAAAAGAGCGCCGGATCGACGCGGTAGCGCGATTCGATGTTCTCGACGGCGAGGATAGGATGTCCCGCGGCGACCCGGCCCACGAGTGGCAGCGTGCCGGCGAGCGGTGTGCGGGACGTTAGCTTGAGTCGCAAGCCGCGCGATGCGCCGGGCAAGAGCTCGATCGCGCCTTTGCGCGCAAGCGCCTGCAGATGATCCTCGGCAGAGCTTGGCGTCGAGAAACCGAGGCCATCCGCGATTTCGGCGCGCGTCGGCGGCATGCCGGTGGCGTCAATGTAATCGCTTATCCATTCGAGGATCTGCTGCTGGCGCGGGGTGAGCGTCATCGGCGCGGAGTTCGGCTCGCGAGTGGAGCGCGACAGCGGAAGGCGGCGTGGCGGCATTTCAGAGTACCGTATGGATATGCGGTAGCGGCCATTATAGGCGCTGGCGCGACGGCGTCAAGCGGAAGCCACGCTGCGACGATCGGCGAGTTGCTCGCTTCGACATCAACTTGCGAATCGATGTCGGGATGATGCTACGCATGCAGCGTAAAACTTTCGCTGCAACGGCGTAAGAAATGCCACTCGTCGCGATGTGCGTACCGCCCACGTCTGTGGTCGCTCTCGTATCCAATCCGGAACGGACGTTGCAGGCATCGGCTCTCATGGACACCGATGGATTGACAGCGAAAGGCTCGGCGCGGCGTCGCTTCCTTTTCGACACGGGTTTGCTCACCGCCGCATTGGCCAATGCCACGCCGTTGCTTGCTGCCGATGCCAATGATGAAGCCGCAACGCCGATGACGCCGCGCGGCGACAGTGCTCGCGGTGCGCCGAGGCCGGTTCGCCTCAACGTCAACGGCTACGACTATGCGCTTTCGCTCGAGCCTCGGGTGACGCTGCTCGATGCGCTGCGCGATTACATTGGTCTTACCGGCACGAAAAAAGGATGCGATCGCGGCCAGTGCGGTGCGTGCACGGTGCTCGTCAACGGTCATCGCATCAATTCGTGCCTCGCGCTCGCCGTCGCCCACGAAGGCGATCGCGTCCGCACGATCGAGGGGCTCGCCGGCGCCATCGCGCTTCATCCAATGCAGAGCGCGTTTGTCGAGCACGATGGTTTTCAATGCGGCTATTGCACGCCGGGACAGATTTGCTCGGCCGTTGCGATGCTCGAGGAAGCGCGTGCCGACACGGTCAGCGCTGCGACGCCCGACGTGCGCCGCAAGGGGCCGGTCCAACTGACCGACGCGGAGATTCGCGAGCGAATGAGCGGCAACATCTGTCGCTGCGGTGCGTATGTCGGCATCGTCGCCGCGGTGCGCCAGGCCGCGAAGGTCGCGAAAGGCTGAGCCACGCGATGCGTGCGTTCGACTACCTGCGCGCGACAACCGTCGACGATGCGATCGCGGCGCTGTCCGATCCCGGCACGCGCTGTCTCGCAGGGGGCACGAACCTTCTCGATCTGATGAAAGGTTACGTCGAGCAACCGACGCGTCTCGTCGACATCGCACGGTTGCCCCTGCACGGAATCGAAACGTTGCCGGATGGCGGTTTGCGAATCGGCGCGCTCGTCTCGAACACCGACCTTGCCAACGATCGCACGGTGCGCGAGCGCTATCCGTTGCTTTCGCAGGCGCTCGTCGCGGGGGCGTCACCACAATTGCGCAACATGGCGACGGTCGGTGGGAACCTGCTGCAGCGAACGCGTTGCCATTACTTCACCGACGTCGGCTTCGAGGCGTGCAACAAGCGCAAGCCGGGCTCGGGATGCGCAGCGCTCGACGGGCCGAATCGCATCCACGCGATCCTCGGCGCAAGCGAGCAGTGCATCGCGGTGAATCCGTCCGACATGTCGGTCGCGCTCGCGGCACTCGACGCCCTCGTCGAGGCGCGAAGCAGCGCCGGCACACGGCAAATTGCGATGAGCGAATTCCACCGGCTGCCAGGCGATCATCCCGAGCGCGACACCGAACTTCGACACGACGAGCTCATCACCGCCGTGATCCTGCCGCGCTCGCCGTTCGCACCTCATTCGCGTTATCTCAAGGTGCGCGATCGTGCGAGCTACGAATTCGCGCTCGTGTCCGTCGCGGCTGCGCTCGACATGGACGGCGATCGCGTGCGCGACGTTCGCATTGCGCTCGGCGGTGTCGCGCCCAAGCCGTGGCGGGCACTGCGCGCAGAGCATATGCTCGTCGGGCGTTCGCTCGACGACGCGACGCTCGCCGCGGCGGCGCTTGCCGCGACGCAGGGCGCGCATCCTCATCGCGACAACGCATTCAAAGTGACGCTCGCGCAGCGAGCAATCGTTCGCGCACTGCACGACGCAGCACAGATATGAAAGCAGACGACACCGTGATCGGTCGACCGCTCGATCGGACCGACGGTCCGCTCAAGGTGACCGGAGGCGCGCGCTACGCGGCGGAGTTCCGCCTGCCCGATCTTTGCCATGCGGTGATGGTGCTGTCGACGATCGCGCGCGGACAGATCGTCGATCTCGATGTCGCCCGCGCCGAGCGCGCACCCGGCGTGCTGCTCGTGCTCTCGCATCGCAATGCGCAAAGCCTTCCGCAAGGCGGGCGCGCGGCGTTCAATCCGCCCGCCGGACGCGCGATGTCGCTCTTGCAGGACGACATCGTGCACTACAACCGTCAGCCGATCGCCGTCGTGGTTGCCGATACGTTCGAGCACGCTGCCGCAGCCGCCGCGCTCGTCGATGTTCGCTACGCGACGCAGGCGCCGGTGCTCGATTTCGAGCGTGCGCGTGCCGATGCGTATGCACCGAAGAACGTGAACGGCAAGCCGCCCGACGTGCGCTGGGGCGACTACGACGCCGGGCAGCGAGCAGCGGAGGTACGCGTCGACGCGAGCTACACGACGCCGATGCAAAGCCACAATCCGATGGAGCCGCACGCGACGATTGCGCACTGGGAAGGCGAGCATCTGACGCTCTACGACGCGACCCAATACGTGTCCGGCGTGCGCGATACTGCCTCGAAAACGCTCGGTATCTCGCCCGACAACGTGCGCGTCGTCTCGCCGTTCGTCGGGGGCGGCTTCGGCTGCAAGGGATCGGCGTGGTCACACGTCGTGCTCGCCGCGATGTGCGCACGCAAGGTCGGGCGACCCGTGCGGCTCGTGCTCGACCGCCGGCAGATGTTCGGTCCCGTCGGTGGACGCCCGCAGACGTTGCAGCGCGTCGCGCTCGGCGCCCGCCGCGACGGCACGATGACGTCGATTCGCCATGATCTCGTCGCGAACACGTCGGAGTTCGAGGATTGGAGCGAGCCTTCGGCCGTAGTGTCGCGCATGATGTACGCGTGTCCCAACGGCATCACGACGCACCGGCTCGTGAAGCTCAATGTCGGAACGCCCACGTTCCAGCGCGCGCCCGGAGAGGCGACGGGCAACTTCGCGCTTGAAGTAGCCATGGACGAGCTCGCGATCGCGCTCTCGATCGATCCAGTCGAGCTCCGTCTCAAAAATTACGCCGAGAAGGAGGCCGACAGCGGCAAGCCGTTTTCGAGCAAGCATCTGCGCGAATGCTATGCGCAGGGCGCTGCGCGCTTCGGCTGGTCGCGGCGCAGCGCGGCGCCACGCTCGATGCGCGATGGACGCGATCTCGTCGGCTTCGGCATGGCGACGGCATCGTATCCGGCGCATCGAATGGCCGCCAGCGCACGCGCGATCATGCAGCCCGACGGCTCGTTCGTCGTTCAATCGGGCTCGCAGGACATCGGCACGGGGACCTACACGGTGATGACGCAGGTGGCCGCGGACGCGCTCGGCGTGCCGCCGTCGCGCGTGCGCTTCGAGCTCGGCGATACGGAGTTGCCGCACGCGCCGGTTTCGGGTGGCTCGATGACTGCGGCGAGCGTCGGACCTGCCGTTCAAGCTGCGTGCCGACAATTACGCGACAAACTGATCGCACACGCGGTCTCCGATGGCGCATCGCCGCTGCATGGTGCATCGGCATCGGACATCATCGTCGACGGCGTGTTTGTCGCCGTTCGCGACGATCCCGTGCGACGCGAGACGATTGCGGCGCTCGCAGGTCGCGTCGATGCGCCGCTCGAAGCGATGGCGGAGGCGAAGCCGGGCGACGAGCGCGAGCGCCTCGCGCTCCATTCGTTCGGGGCGGTATTCGCGGAGGCGCGTGTCGACCCGGACCTCGGCGTCATCCGCGTACCGCGCGTCGTCGCTGTCTACGACATCGGCCGGCCGCTCAATCTCAAGACGGCGACCAGCCAGATGCAGGGCGGCATTGTCTGGGGGATGAGCTTCGCGTTGCTCGAGGATGCGGAGATGGACCCGCGCACCGGTCGTATCGCCAACGCGAATCTCGCCGAATACCATGTGCCGGTAAATGCGGACGTGGGCGAGATCGACGTATCGTTCGCGGACTATCCCGATTACGCATTCAATCCGCTCGGCATCCGCGGCATCGGCGAGATCGGCATCACTGGCGTTCCGGCCGCGCTTTGCAATGCGATCTGGCACGCCACGGGCCGTCGGCTGCGCGATCTGCCGATGACGCTCGACAAGCTGCTCTGACACCCTTCGGGCCATCGTTATCGCACGCCGCTTGACGAAAGCCGGCGTGCGGCGTCTCATGGCGCGAGGGACCCGTTTCCCCTCACGGGTCGAGGAGCGACATCATGGCCGGAAAGGACGCACGCACGTCGAAGGGCGCCCGCGGCGCGCGCAAGCGCACCACGCGCGCGAAGTCGCAATCCCAGTCGGGCGCGGACGAAATGTCGACATCGACGCGCGAATCGGCGAAGCACCAATCTGCTCGCACGTCGTCGTCTGGCGGATCGGCGATGCCCGATTTCGCGGACGCCGCGAAAAACGCGAAGCTCATGACGCCCGCGCAGGCGATCGAGCTCTACAAGGCGAACGCCGCGCTCGCGCTTTCGATCATCAACACCGCGATCGAAGGGACCGCGCGGCTTCACAGGAAGCAGCTCGAGGGGGAGCAGGAAGCGCGCGAGTTCCAGCAACGCCATGCGAAGCAGGCCGCTCAGGCCCGCGACGCGCAGGCGCTCGTTGCCGCGGGGCAGGGCGCGGCACAGGAAGCGATGGAGCGATCGATGCGCTACTGGAGCGAGATGTTCGACCTGATCGTCGAGATCCAGAAGCGCCTTTTCGCACTGCTCGAGGAGCAGGCGGACAGCGTGCCGGGCGTCAAGGAGACCCGCGCGGCGATGGCGATGCTGCCCGACATGACGCAGATGCGGAAGGTCGTCGAGGCGATGCAGGGCGTCGTCTCGTCGAGCGGCTCCGCGTTCGAGTCGATGCAGCGCGTGATGAACGACTTCACGAAGCTCGCGCAGACGGGCGCTCCGCGGTGAAATACGGGGCGGGGCGTACGTAGCGCTGATCGTTCTCTCCCGCCGACATAGCCGGTTACATCGATCTTCCGGGCCAGCCGGCAAAGGCTGGTACGATGGATCCTCGAGGTGGGTTGTAGAGGGAGAAGTGTGGGATGGATCATCGGCTCGACTGGGTCGCGCGCAAGGGCGTGCTCGCGATCGTTTTGTACTTCGCCATCGTAGGCGGCATCGGCTGGTTGCAGTACGTGATCGTGGCGTTGGTCTGGCTGCCGCTCGTATCGAATCTCTGGACAGTGGCAAGCGGCGGCGCGTGGCGCGCGATCGCGCGCACCGGCGTGCCTCCGACGGCGGCGGCGACGTTCGATCTCGCAGTGCTCGGTTCGATGTTTCTCGCGCATTGGTACTGGACCGCATTTGCCTATGCGGTTGCCTGCGGCTTCGCGGCGCTGATGCAGGCGCACGCGCCGAGCAAACCCTAGGTCAAGTCTCGCGCGGAATCGTTCGACGACGCGCCCGCAGAAAACTTCGTTCGGAGAAGCGACGCGCCTGCGAAAGGCACGAGCAGGGGAAGACGTCGGCACCGCCCGCGTTGCAGCGGTCGGCACGCAAGCCGAGATTCCGATCATCGAAGAGCGCGCGCGTTTGCGAAAGCGCACGGTCGGAACGGCACGCGTTCGCATCGACAAGCGCGTCGGCGAGCGCGAAGCCGGCGTCGACGTGGCGCTTCATTCATACGGCGTAACCATCGAGCGGCGCGCGGTGTACCCGCCACGCGAGCAACCCGGCGTCGGGCATGTGATCGCAACCGCGGTTATCTTGCGGCTATGTTCGACCGCCTCGGCAGTACGCGTTAGCAGCCAATCGAAATATTGATCCTGGAGCGGCATCCAAGCCGGCGAGCATCCCACGAGACGCCACTTCGCTAAACGCCTACTATCGGCTCGATTGCAACGATGGCGCTCCGTCGTGCCCACGGCGTTCGCGGCACGGCACCCGAGCCGGATGCCACTTTGGTGCCCGGGACCGGAATCGAACCGGTACGCCGTTGCCGGCCAGGCATTTTAAGTGCCTTGTGTCTACCTGTTTCACCACCCGGGCAGCGCGCCCATTGTATCGGCGACGCAGTGCCTGCGCGCGTTTGCCCGGGTGGCACAGGTGTACACTGCTTTCGCGCCCCGCACTGGAATAGTGCGGCCGGGCCGCGTGTTTGTTCGGATCGGGTTTGCCGTCACCCAACGTGCCGAGCGTCGCCAGGTGTACCCGCGCCTCCGCGCGCCGGCTTCCACCATTCATGAAGGGTCAACGATGAACGCGTTTCTAAAATCGAAGAGTGTGACGAGGATTTCGTGCTGGTCGTTCGCCGCCGCGCTGGCATTCGTATCCGCCGCCGCGCTCGCCGAGACGATGCAGGTAAAGCTTTCAGGGGAGCAGGAAGTGCCGCCGGTGCAGGGGAGCGCTTCCGGCAGCGGATCGATCACGATCAACGACGACGGCAGCGTGAGCGGCAGCGTCACCGCGAGCGGCTTCACGCCCACCGCCGCGCACATTCACGAAGGCAAGGCGGGCACCAATGGCAAAGTCATCGTTCCGTTCACCAAGAACGGCGACACCTTCAGCGCGCCGCCCGGCGCCAAGCTCACGCCCGATCAGATGAAGGCGTTCAAGGAGGGCGACCTCTACGTCAACATCCATAGCGCCGCCCACCCGGGCGGCGAGGTGCGCGCGCAACTCAAGCCATAACGCGCGAGCACGATCTTCTTTCGGCCGCGTCCTGACTGCGAGGGCGCGGCTGTTTTCATTTCAGGTGACAGTTGTCGGTTGACAGTTGTCAGATGCGCCCGCGTTTTCGGTGGCGCGGCACGTGCCGCGTTGACGATCGGCGCGTTCAGTGGACCAGGACCACGGGCACGTGCGCGAGATGCACGACGCGCGTCGCCACCGATCCCATCGCCATGTTGGCCAGCGGTGACATGCCGCGCGTGCCCATGAAAATCATGTCGACGCCCGATGCGTTCGCGCGCTCGACAATCGATTCGGCGATCTGGCCGACGAGCCTCTGCACGGTGTACGCAACGCCCGCCGCATCGAGCAGCTTGCGGCTCGGCGCGAGCATCTTGTCGCTTTCGTCGTCGTAGTATTTCTGCACCATCTCCTTGCTGACGAACGCACCCACGTTTCCCATGCGCGGCAGTGGCAGATGGACGGTGCAAAGCTCGATCGACGGCGTCGCGCGATACCAGGCCAGCGTATCGACGAGCTTGCGCGTGGCGTTGACGGCGCTCGCCGAGCCGTCCACGGGCAACAAGAGCTTCAGCATCGAATCCTCCACGTAGCGGCGACGCATCCGCATTGGCGCCGCTGATCAGGCGTTCAGCGTCTGCGATCGACGACAACGCTCGATTCTCGCAGATCGCTCGCGTGCCCGCCTGTCGCAAGGCGCGTTCCCGGCTTTTCGCGCCGCGTCGAACTCCCGGCGCTTCCCGTTGACTGATACTCGGACCCGCGTCAGTCGCCTGACGTTTCGTCCGCCCTTGCGTGGCAGGATAGATGAGTCGCGAAGCCTTCGACCTCGACGCCTTCTTCAAAGCAGCGCCAAAATCCGAACGACGATTCAACCCGGCGGACCTCGGTCATTTGCCGCCGCTTGCGCAGCGCTACCTGTCGCACGCGATCGCCCCCGATACGCCGCTCGCGTCGGCCGTGCGCCTGCGCATGCATGGCGCGATCAAGTTGCGGCGCTGGCGGCGATTCACCGCCGAAGAAGTGATTGTCCGCGACCGCGGCATGATCTGGCGCGCGAACGTGAAGCTGGCCGGGACGTCGATCCGCGGCGTCGACCGCTTCGTCGACGGCGCCGGCGCGATGCAGTGGCGGCTCGCTGGCATCATGCCGATCATGCGCGCGTCCGGGCCCGACATCACACGCTCGGCAGCAGGGCGCTTCGCCGCGGAGTGCGTGTGGCTGCCGTCGCTTCTCCTCGCGAACGATGTCACCTGGAGCGCCGACGATGCGTCGATCGCACGCGCCCACTTCGTCGTGGATGCGCACGACGAGGATCTTACGCTGACGATCTCCGGCGGCGCGCTGCAATCGGTCGCCCTGCCGCGCTGGGGAAACCCGGATGGCCGCAAATTCCGCCAAGTCGACTTTGGCGCGGCCGTTGACCAGGAAGGCACGTTCGGCGGCTATACGATTCCGGTGCGAATGCGCGTGGGCTGGTACTTCGGCAGCGGGCGCTTCGAGGATGAGGGCAAGTTCTTCCTCGCGACGATCGACGACGCGCAGTTCCGGTAACGTCGCGGCGCGCGAGCAGAACGCTAACCCCTGAGTACCACCTTCGCGTACAGGTCGCCGAGCTCGTTGCGCGGATCGTAGCGCGCCTTCAGCGCTTCGTACGCGGTGCGGTTGTAGATCGTCCAGAACTCGTCCTCGCCGAAATACGAATCGGAGTAGAGCGACTTGATGCCGCCTACGTCCTGCACGCGGCGCTCGATCTTTCGATTGACGAAGCCGGAAGGGCGCTGCTCGCGCGAGGGCACCGTATCCCAGAAGCCGAAGTTCACCGACAGCGTTCCGCGTGGAAGCGGATAAAGCGTCGCCTCCGCGTTCGGATCGGGCGCGCGAATCGGACATACCCAGATCGGCAGAAGGCCGACCTCGTCGTGCAGGAAGTCGAGAAATTCGGCCGCGCGCGCAATCGGGATGTCGACGTCCTGGATCACCGATTCAGAATGAATGCCGCGCCAGCGATTGATCAAAGCGGTGATACCGACGCGGGTGTTCCAGCGCATGATCCGCTGGTAGGTGATCGAGTTGAGCCGCCTGCGGCCGAAGACGCGACGCAGCAGCGGATTCTGCACGCCGAGGTTCTTCGAGCACCAGAACCAATCGGTATCCCAGCGCCACAGATAATCGCGCGTGGTCAGGTAATCGGTCGTCTTCTCGCGCAGCGACCGATAGTAGATGCGCTTGTACGTGTAATCGCTGACCCACGGCGCCACATCGACGAAGCGCGCGGACGAGAGCACGAGATCGTCGCGAGCGAAGACGACGCCCTCGACGAAATCGTTCGCATCGTCGGCGCACGCGCGAGCGATAGCATCAAAGAAGCGATTCGGGTCCGTGTGACGCGCATGATCGATCCGCACGTGCCGCTTGACCGGCAACGTGCGCGCGACGAGCTTCAACGCATAGCCCAGCGTGCCGTATGAATTCGGAAAGCCGAAGAAAAGATCGCGATGCTCGTTGTTTGCGGTGCAGTGAACGACGCGCCGATCACCGGTGAGGATGTCCATCGCGACGATGGTGTCGTGCACCAATCCTTGGCGAAACGACGTCGCCTCGATGCCGACGCCCGCAACCGCGCCGCCAAGCGTGATCGACTTGAGCTCGGGCACGACCGCGGGCATCGTCCCGTGAGCGAGCGTTGCGTCAGCGAGGTCGACGAACTTCGTCATTCCCTCGGCCTCCACGGTGCCTGCATCGGGATCGACGGCGATGACATTGTCGAAATGCGCGAGATCGACCCGCGAGCGTCGCGGCGCGCGGTCGCGAAAGAGGTTCGACGTGCGCTTCGATAACCCGACTACCGGGCCGTCCGCCGCGGGCGCCTGCGCGATCGCGGACAGCAGTTGCGCGCACTTCTCCGCGTAACCGATGGTGTGGCCCCCCCACGCTGGCCGCCGGGCGGTGCAAGTTCGTGCTTCGCACTCACGTGTTCGCCCTCGGGGCGGCCCGTCGGGCTCACGGGCTACGCTGCCCCCGCCGGGGGCGCGATTCGCGGCTCGAGGCGGCTCTGCGCCGCTCACGACGCGTAGAGGAACGCGCGACTCATCGGGTAATCGGTGACGTTGCCCTTGCTGACCGTCACCTGGAAAAGATGGGTGCGCGACGTGCGCGAGCGGAACATCTCCGCGCACGACCAAAGGTACGTGCGCCAGATCCTCCGAGTGCGCTCGTCGAAGCGCTCGGGGTCGAGCGCATGGATCGCCTCCCAGTTCGCGTCGAAGCGCGACGCCCATTCGTCGAGCGTCAACGCGTAGTGCCGGCGCAGGTTCTCGACGTCGAGCACTTCGAGGCCGTACGCGTCCATCGCGTCGATCGCTTCGTGCAGGCTCGGTATCCAGCCGCCTGGAAAGATGTATTTTCGGATCCAGAACTCGGTGTCGAACGAGCCGACGTGGCCGATGAAGTGGATGACGCCGAGGCCGCCCGGCTTCAGCGCATTGGCGTGCGCGCGCACGACTTCGCGCAAACAGGCGGGGCCCGCGTGCTCCAGCGTGCCGATCGACAGCAGCTTGTCGTACTGCCCGGGCATCTCGCGGAAGTCGCATTCGACGACGCGAATCTTCTCGGCGAGTCCCTGTCGCTCGATGTCCTCGCGAAGCTCGGCGACCTGCTCGGTCGTCGTGTTGATGCCCGTACCCAGCGCGCCGTAGTGCTCGTACGCATGGAACAACAGACCGCCCCAGCCGCAGCCGACGTCGATGAAGCTCTCGCCGGCCGCGAGCCGCACCTTGCGGCAGACGTGATCCATCTTGTTGC
>DATFCW010000354.1:0-26735 GCA_035252665.1 Casimicrobiaceae bacterium
GCGAGTTGCCCCGCTGGCGCGAGTTGCTGCCGTGCGCAATGGTCGCGTGTGACTGTCGCCCGACGTACCATTCGGCTGGTTCGATGCGCCGCCATCCCTCAATCGCCTGCTCGGAGTGCAGTGGCTCGTCCGTCTTCTTCATCCGGCGTTGTTTCCCGAACCGCTCGGCCCGGCGGTGAAGGCGCTTCACACGCTGTACTACCACCGAACGCCGACCGACGCGCAGAGTCGCGCACTCGTGCAGGCCGCGGGCCTTCCGCGGTAGAAGCGCCTTCGTCACGCGCGACCTCGCGCGCGCGTTCGACACAGACAATCGCAATTGGTGGTGCGACGCTTCTGCTTCTTGCACTTGCGTTGATCGCGCTCGGAGCGGGTCGTTATCCGATCACGATCGGCGACGTCGCCCGCATCCTGTGGAATCACGCGTCGGGCAACGCGGCGAGCACCACCGCCGATGCCATCGTCTGGCAGATTCGCATGCCGCGGATCGGTGTTGCGATGCTCGTCGGCGCCGCGCTCGCATCGGCGGGGAGCGCGTACCAGCATCTTTTTCGCAATCCGCTCGTCGCACCCGATACGCTCGGCGTTTCGTCGGGTGCGGCGCTCGGCGCCGTGCTGGGCATCTTCCTCGGCGCGGGCTTTCTCGCGATCGAGAGCGCCGCATTCGTCGGAGGCCTTGCGGCGGTCGGTGCAGTGATGCTCATTGCCGGGCGGCTGCGCGCGCACGACCCGCTCGTCACGCTGATCCTGACCGGCATCGTCGTTGCGAGCCTGCTCGGCGCCGCTATCTCGATGCTCAAATATCTCGCGGATCCGTACAACGAACTCCCGGCGATCACGTTCTGGCTGATGGGCAGCTTCGCGTCGTCGTCGCCGACGGAAGCGACGAGCCTTTTGCCCGCTGTCGCGCTCGCGCTCGTCGTGCTGCTCGCGCTTGCATGGCGCATCAACGTGCTCGCGCTCGCCGAGGACGAGGCACGCGCGCTCGGCATCAACACGAGGCGCTTGCGCGCGATCGTCATCGCGGCCGCGACGCTCGCTACCGCGGCGAGCGTCGCCGTCTCCGGCATCATCGGCTGGGTGGGACTCGTCGTCCCGCATATGGCACGGCTCGTCGTCGGCCCCGACTTCTCGCGCCTGTTGCCGGTGGCGGCACTCTTCGGCGCCGCGTTCATGCTCGTGATCGACACGATCGCGCGAACCATTGCACCGATCGAGCTGCCGCCCGGCATTCTCACCGCGGTCGTCGGTACGCCGGTGTTCATCGCGTTGCTCGCGCGGGCGCGACGCATGTTCTAACTGTCCATTCGCTCCTTTCAAGGAGAAACGCAATGAAAACCAGCGCACGGAATCATTTCAGCGGCACGGTGAAGGACCTCGTCCAGGGTCCGGTGACCACGGAGGTGACGATAACCGTTGCCTCGGGCATCGACATCGTCGCGACGATTAGCACACGTTCCGCGCACGCGCTCGGGCTCGCGAAGGGCAAGCGCGCGCATGCCCTCGTCAAGGCGAGCAACGTGATCGTCGCAGTCGACTGATTCACGGGAAGCCTTGCTCGACGTTCGCAATCTGGCGTTCGGGATCGGCGCGCGGCGCATCGGCGCCGGCGTCTCGTTCACGCTCGCGCCTGGCGAAACGCTCGCGGTGCTCGGCGGCAACGGCGCGGGCAAGACGACGCTCTTTCGCACGCTGCTCGGCTTGCTGCCCGTCCAGGGCGGCACGCTCGCGATCGACGGCGAGCAGGTGGCGAAGCTCGCGCCCGCACAGCGTGCGCGAAAGCTCGCGTACGTGCCGCAGCAGCATGTATCGGCGTTCGGCTTCAGCGTGCTCGAAGCGGTGCTGATGGGACGCGCGGCACGCATCGGCGCGTTCGCGCGACCGGGGCGTGGCGATTACGACGTTGCGTACGACGCGCTCGACACACTCGGCATCGGCACGCTCGCGACGCGCTCGATCAGCGAAGTCTCGGGCGGCGAACGACAACTCGTGATGATCGCGCGTGCGCTTGCGCAGGCCGCGCCCTTGCTCGTGCTCGACGAGCCGACGACGAGCCTCGATTTCGGCAATCGTTTGCGCGTGCTAGCGGAGGTGGATCGCTTGCGCGCTCGCGGGATGACGATTCTCTTCTCGACGCACGAGCCCGACCAGGCGCTCGCGCATGCGGATCGCGCGCTGCTGCTCTGCGAAGGCCGCATGCTGGCGCTCGACAGCGCCGAGCGCGCGCTGACGCCGGAAAACATCGAGCGTCTCTACGACACGAAGGTGCAGCTCGTGAAGATCGACGCGCGCTCGTATGCGTGCGTCCCGCGGCGCTGAACAAGCTGTCGTGCACAGCTCTTCGCGCGAATGCGACAGCACGCGAAGCCGACGAGCGTACGTCCGTCGCCGCTCGCGCAAACGGATGCACGAACCGCGCATACTTATGACAGCGGCATAGCGAGCGTACTGTCTGCCGGCACGAACGTCGCTACGCGAACAAGCGCGTCGAAGCACAAATTCCGGTGTCGATCATGTCGTCGAGCAAATCGAGCAGCATTCACAAACGCAAGCTGGCGGCGGCGCTTCGAAAGATGGGCACGTCGCTCGCCACGCACACCAATTCCACGTTCAAGCCCACGGGCATGGCGTCGAAGGCGTTGGAGGAATTCAAGGCGCGACGGGCAGCCGAGAAGCTCGGCCTCGTACCGCCCGAAAAGCCCAAGGTCGTCGAGCGCTACGAGATCGACGTCGACAGCGCGACCGTCACGAAACTGCCGCTTCGCGTCAAAACGCGCTGACGAGCGTCGCGCTGCCGTTGTGCGGCGCGCCTCGCTGTATGAAGGGTGCGCGAGGCGGACGGCGCGCAAGTACGTCGGGCGATTCTCGCGGATGCCGAGCATCCTCGTAGCCGATCGCACCTGTGGCCGCATTCACTCATTGGAGTCGGTCCATGTCTGCCCGGACCATCGCGGACCACCGACCATGCAGGTCACTTTCCAAAGGTCCTTTGCGCAAGTCCCGCTAGCCACCGACCCGCTTCCCTGAACGGTTCGGCCGATTGCGCGGCACGGCTGCGGATGTAGGCGCCTTCGATAGTGCTCAGCACGAGGCTGGCAAAGGAGTCCGCGGCGATACCGTACCTGCCGCGCAGCTTGCAGGCAACCGCGCATCTTCGATGCGTCGTGCATACGCCTTGAAAAGTGCGCGAACCTTTCCTGCCGGGGTTTTTGGGCCGGACAAAGTCGCATGCAGAAAATCGCGCACGCGACGCGCATAGAGCTCGCTCGCCTCGGCCGCCAACTGCTCCTTTCCGCCCGGAAAGTAGTGGTACATCGACCCTTCGGTGCCCGGCTTTCGCGAACGACCTCGTTGATGCCTGCGCCGGAAAGCCCCCTTTGCGTCGCATGAGCGAAATGGCGGCTTCCAGGATCTTGTCGCGGCTGCCCGCCCGTATTTCCAAGTTGACAGCTCATATAGACTGGTCTACATGGACTACCGGACGAATCGAAGGGAGGCAACCGTGAGCGACCTGCGCGGGGTTTCGGCCCCTGCCATGGCGGCAGAGGAGTGGCAGCGCCGCGTCGACCTGGCTGCATGCTATCGGCTTGTCGCGCTGTTCGGCTGGGACGATCTGATCTTCACGCATATCTCGGCACGCGTGCCCGGTCCCGAGCATCATTTTCTGATCAACCCGTACGGAATGATGTTCGACGAGATCCGCGCCTGCGATCTCGTCAAGGTGAATTCGCAGGGCGATAAAGTCAGTCCGAGCGCACACGACATCAATCCTGCCGGATTCACCATCCATAGCGCGGTGCATGCCGCCCGGCACGATGCCGCCTGTGTCCTCCACGTGCATAGCGTCAACGGCGTCGCCGTGTCGGCGCAGGAGCGCGGCGTGTTGCCGTTGTCGCAGCATGCAATGCTGGTGCTGAGTTCGTTGTCATACCATGACTACGAAGGCATCGCGCTCAACGAGGAAGAGAAGCCGAGGCTCGTGCACGATCTCGGCTCGAACAAGTTCCTGATGCTCCGCAACCATGGGCTGCTCACCGTAGGTCGAACGATTGCGGACGCGTTCGTTGCGATGTACTTCTTCGAGACTGCGTGCGCGATGCAGATAAAAGCGCAGGCAGGCGGGTCTTCGCTGCGATTGATCGACGACGCGATTCTTCGTGGTGCTGCGCGTCAATTCACGCAGGTGCTCAAGGGAGAAGGTTGCGAGCTCGCGTGGCCGGCACTATTGCGAAAGCTTGACCGGATCGACCCCGACTACAAGACGTAAACGCCGCAGCCTCCCGCATCGCCCTCTGCAAATTCGGCGGTGCGCGTGCATGCGGAAGACGCTGCGGCGCCTCGAATCTCTCGCAAGCCCCCGACTTGCCGGACAATGACGCCGCACGGGCTGCCCACCAATGCCGAACGCCGCGTCGACCCAAACCCTGACGTTCCTCTTCACCGACATCGAGGGCAGCACGATGTTGTGGGAGCAAGCGCCCGAAGCGATGCGGGCTCTGCTTGCATGGCACGATCGCGTCTTGCGCTCGGTCATCGAATCGTGGGGCGGATATGTCTTCAAGACGACGGGCGACGGTGTCTACGCGGTTTTCGGCACCGCCAAGGACGCCATCACGGCGAGCCTTCAGGCGCAACGCGATCTGCAGGCAGCGGCGATCGATGCGACACGCGCCACGCCGCACGCGGCCCAATCATCGGTCACGCTCAGAGTGCGTATGGGGTTGCACAGCGGCGCCGCCGAGTTACGCGACGGAGACTATTTCGGACCGGCGCTCAATCGGGCTGCACGCATCATGTCCGTCGCCCATGGCGAGCAGGTGCTGCTTTCCTCGACGACGGCCGAGTTGCTTCGAGGAGAGCTTCCCGATGGAGTGACGCTCCGCGAAATGGGAGAGCACCGGCTCAAGGGCTTGCCCAATCCGGAGCAAATTCTTCAGGTCGTAGCATCAGGACTGCGCGCGGATTTTCCGCCCCTGGTTTCGCAGGCCGTCTACAGTCTCCCTGCGGAACGCGACATTTTCGTGGGGCGAAACGAGTCGCTCGCGGAATTGGCAAAGCGTTTGCGCGGGGATGCGCGGCTCGTATCGGTCCTCGGTGTCGGCGGCACCGGGAAGACACGCCTCGTCACGCGCTTCGGCTGGAGCGCGCTCGATGCCTTTCCGGGGGGTGTGTGGTTCTGCGATCTCTCCGAGGCGCGAACGCTGGATGGCGTCGTGTCCGCGGTCGCCGCGGGTCTTGGTGTGCCTCTTGGCAGCGACGAGCCGATCGCGCGCATTGCCAGTGCGATTGCCGGACGCCGGCAATGCCTGGTGATCCTCGACAACTTCGAGCAGGTCGCGCGCCTCGCCGAAGAAACGCTCGGCCGGTGGCTCAACCGGGCGAGTTCCGCCCGGTTTCTCGTGACGACGCGCGAAGTCCTCGGGCTGCCCGGCGAGGAAATCCTCGCGCTCGGGCCGCTTCCAATGCACGATGCTTCGGCTCTGTTCGTGAAGAGAGCAGAAGCGGCAAAGTCCGGATTTGTCCCGAGCGCCGAGGATCAGGCGGCCATCGGCCCCCTCGTCAAGTTGCTGGATGGTCTGCCGCTCGCCATAGAGCTTGCCGCGGCACGAGTACGCGTGATGCCGCCGCGCACGCTCCTCGCGCGCATGAGCGATCGCTTCAAGCTCCTGTCCTCCATGGGCGGGCGGCTCGATCGCCAGGCGACGCTTCGCGCAGTGTTCGACTGGTCATGGGATCTGCTGTCGTTGGCGGAGAAAGCTGCGTTGGCGCAGCTTTCGGTGTTCGAGGCAGGCTTTACGCTCGAAGCAGCGGAAGCCGTTCTCGATCTCGACGGCTGCGACGACGCGCCGTGGGCGATCGACGTGCTGCAATCGCTCGTGCAGAAATCGCTCGTCAGGCAGGTGACCGACGAGCGGTTCGATCTCCTGGTCACCGTGCAGGAATACGCAGCCGAGCATCTGCGCACTGTCGAGCGTTACGCGGGCAGCGGGCCCGCGGCAGCGCTCGCTGCGGAGATGAGACACGGCGCTTACTTCGCTTCGTTCGGGCAGCGCACCGTGGTCGAGCGTGCCAGCGCGGAGCTCGATAATCTCGTCATCGCGTGTCGTCGCGCCGCGGCGCGCGGTGACGCGACGATGGCCGCCGGGGCATTGCAGGCCGCGTGGAACGCACTCGCGCTGTGCGGACCGTTTCGCGTCGGCGTCGAGCTGGCAACGCTGGTTCAGGCGATTCCGGGCCTCACGCCGGGCACGGCTGCGATCGCGCACGGCGTTGCCGGCGCCGCGCTGCGACTTCTTGGAACGGTTGCTGAAGCGCGCATCGCGCTGGAGAGATCGCTCGAGCAAGCGCGCGAGGCACGCGACCGGGTTTGCGAGACGCGGGCGCTCTTGAACCTCGGCTCGCTCGACATTCGCGTCGGCCGTGCGCAATCAGCACATGAAGTGCTCGACCTCGCGCTCGCTGCTGCGCGCGAGCTGTGCGATTGCGGGCTCGAAAGCGAAGCGAGGAACACGTTGGGAAATCTGCAAATCTCGCTCGGCAAGGCCGACAACGCGCGGCGGCACTTCGAGGCAGCGCTCGCCCTCGCGCGAAATGCGGGCGACCCGCGACGCGAAGTGAGCGCGCTTGGTAACCTCGGAACGATCGAAGTGTCCGGTGCGGGCAAGGCCCGCGTCCATTGCGAAGCAGCGCTTGCGATGGCGCGAAATCAGGGCGACCGGATGATCGAAAGCAACACCTTGTGCAATCTGGGGTTGCTCAACTACCTCCAGGGAAGGTTCGACGACGCCCGCCAGCACCTCGACATGGGATTGGTCGCGGCGCGGGAGATCGGCAATGTCGAGGCGGAGGGCATCGTGCTATGCAACCTCGGCATGGTGCATGACGCGCTCGCACAATTCGACGAAGCCGAGCGGAATTACGATTGCGCTCTCGGCATCGCGCGCGAGTTCGAGCTTCGTCGGCTCGAAGGCCAAATCCTGGGCTACGCGGGAGTCCTCTCCGCGCGCTGCGGCAAGTTCGACGAGGCGCGTGGCCGTCTCGATGCCGGCGAATCGCTGCTGCGCGCGGTCAATGATCGAGTCAGCGTCGGCCTCCTGCTTTGCAATCGATGCGAAGCCGAGCAGCTTGCCGGCTCTGCTTCGGCGGCAACCGATTCGTTGCGGGCTGCCGAGCAGATCGCGGCTGAGGTTTCAGCGGGCGCCGATTCGGAGCTCGGTTTTGCGCTCGCGCGGCTTCGCGGCTTCGCCGCGTAAAGCGTTACCGGTTTCGCTCGAGACAAACTTGTTCGAAAGAAAGCCGTGCACGGCGCGTCGACCGGACCGCTTCGATCAGCGGCGAACGAACTTGCGGTTTCGGTTGGCAGCCCGAAGCGGCGCGGCGGCGCTCGGTCGCGTATCGATATGCCGAAACGTGATGCGGCCTTTGCTGAGATCGTATGGCGAGATCTCCAAAGAAACCTTGTCGCCGGCGATGATGCGAATGTGATTCCTGCGCATTTTTCCTGCGCTGTAAGCGACCAGGTCGTGTCCATTGTCGAGCGTGACGCGATAGCGCGAATCGGGCATGACTTCAGCCACCACGCCGTTCATTTCGAGAAGTTCCTCTTTGGCCATAAGATTCCTGAGAGTGAATGAAAAAGGCCCGGCAACCCGCCGGGCCTTGCTGCATGGCGCGTCGTTTTTTGCGAGAGTGCCCTGTCTGCCCGTAGGGTCAGGCGACCGAGCGGATGTTCGACGCCTGTTGCCCCTTCGGGCCCATTGTGACGTC
Source organism: Casimicrobiaceae bacterium (assembly GCA_035252665.1). GTDB lineage: Bacteria > Pseudomonadota > Gammaproteobacteria > Burkholderiales > Casimicrobiaceae > VBCG01. The sequence goes on from DATFCW010000354.1 coordinate 7,768, forward strand.
GAAGCTGACGTGTTGACCTTCCTTCAGCGTCTTGAAGCCTTGTTCCTGGATTGCGGAAAAATGCGCGAAGAGATCCTTGCCTCCGTCCGCGGGCGTAATGAAGCCGAAGCCTTTGGACTCGTTGAACCATTTGACGGTACCTGTTGCCATGTCTTGATTTCCTGAATGAACGATAAAGGGGACGCTGCCCCTGGGTAGGGCGAGAATCAAGATGGCAGGTGAGGAAGAGAAGCAGCCGCGGAATCGCGGCTACCTGAAGACCAGCAACGGCACTGCTTGACGATCGCGGCTCATATTATGCCACGTCAACCGGCACGACGCAAACGAGGATGCGGTGACGAATGCCTCCACGAGCGGCGTGCGGCGATGCTGATGCGACCTTCGACTGCGCCGCTACTCTTTTGGAATTGGCTTTCGACCCGGCGCGCGTGGGGGTACGAAGCCCGCGACACGACACTGCCAGGCGTCGATACGTTTGCCGTTCTGGAAACGCGTTAGCGTGCATCTGATCACTGCACCTTCCGCCGCAAGCGCTGCGAGCCGCTCGCGCACGATTTCCAACGGCACACCGGTCTCCGCGGCGATCTCGAGATCGAGTCGCTGACCATACTTACGCAAGCAATCCATGATGCTGGTCATCGTTGCAACTGCGCCTTCGGTCGCTATCGCGGCTCCGAATACCACAACAGCACGCGAAGCGCAGCCGATCCGTAAGTGCTGCCAATGGGAAGACCGAGCTGCCGGCACGTCATGCCGGGGAGCGGATTGCCGCAGTAGGTGAGGCCGCGTGCGAGCTCTGTCGAAAGTGTCCGATCGCCCGCGTCGAGCGCATCGAGAAAGCGATCGCGGATCGCCGGCGAGGCGTAGCCTTCGGTCATTGCCTTCCTTTCAGAAACGGCGTCAGGCGCGTCGCGGGACGCGCCGATACATTGCGCTACGGCCACGCGCACGCATCAAGAGACATCGAAGTCGATTCGACCTCGATCCTTGACGTTTCACGGGGTGTCCGGATTCCCGATCCCCGGACGCTCCCGCACGGAGCAGATGCGACAGTATGCGCTGAATCGCGCTCACCGCATGGAATATCTTGCCCCTTGCCGCTCCGCTGCTCGAGTCGCGCGCGACGCGGGCTCTTTGGTTGTTCACGCATTGAACACGACGCATCCGGTCTTTCGCACATCGTAGCCGCCGAGCGCATCGGCCCTTGCCGCGAATTCGGCGGTGCGCGTCCAGGAAAAAAGACGCTGCAGCGGCGACTCGAATGCATCGCGACGCCACGCGACGAGATCGAGGCGCTCGCTTGCAAGCGGAATGAACCCGAGCCCGTGCGCACGTGCTGCCGCTTCGATGCCCAGACCCACGTCGGCATCGCCGTCGCGCACGATCGCCGCGAGCTCGGTCTCCGCATGCACGGCGCGCCGGGCCCAATCGAGCGACGATGGATCGATGCCGGCTCGAGCTAGAAGGTGCAGGAACAATCGGTGACTGCCCGCTTCCGGCTGACGCTTCGCGACGCGCAGCCGCTTTCGCGCGAGATCCCCGATCTTTCGCACGCGATGCGGATTGCCTTCACGTACGAGCAATCCCTGCGTTCGCCGCGCCCATTCGAGCACGACGACGTCGGCTCCCGCGAGAAGCGTGCGCACGAGCGGAACGTTGTACTCGCCGCTCGCGTCATCGATCCAGTGCGCCGCGGCGGCGGTCGCTTCGCCACGCGCGAGCGTCTCGACGCCCGCACGGCTGCCGATGGAAAGGATCGCCAGGCCGCAACCCGATTCCCGCGCTGCCCATTCGAGCAGCGGATCGTGGCTGCCGGCGATGATGGGTGGCCGAGCGCGTGCCGGCGCAGTGGGCGCTTCGGCCTTGCCTTCGAGCCATGCATCGATCTGCGCGCGCGGGAAGAGCAGCTTGCCGGTCGCGCGCACATGCGGAATCGCGCGATTGCGAACGAGATCGTAGATCCGCCGCTCCTTCAAGCGCAGATACGCGGCCACCTCGCGCGTGTCCATCATTTCGGCTTGGCCCGATGTGGCGGGAGCCGGAGATCGCTGAACGCGTCTGCTCGTCATTTCCCGCTCAGGATCGACTCGCGCGAAATGCGCCGCGCAACGGCATAAAGCGCGATTACAACGAGCGCGAGCGGCGCCAACCACGACAATGCGAGTTGCGAAAGCGCCGGCGCCTCGCCGCGAAGCGACGTGTTGAGCAGCGAGTATTGCGCCGATACCGGCACGAGCATCAGCCAGCCGGGCTCCTTGCGTTGCATGAAGAGCTGCACGACGGGAATCAGCGATACGACGAAGAGCAGCACCGACACGTTCGCCTGCGCTTCGCGGTATGCGCGAGCGCGACTGCCGACGTAGAGCAGGATCGCAGGCAACATCAGCATCATCGGCACGAGCACGAGCAGGAAGCGTGCGAACTCCCGCGCGCCAAACAGGAACGGCACGCCGACAGGCGGCAAAGGCGCGAATGCGAGCGTCAGGTAGAAGCCGCTCAGCGTCAGGAGCACGACGAGGCCATCGAACGCGACTACCGCGAGCCATTTGCCGAGCACGATTTCGGCTGGTCGCGCCGGCGTCATCAGAAGCGGCTCGAGCGATTGACGCTCGCGTTCGCCGGCGGTCGTGTCGAGCGCGACCGCCATGCCGCCCATCACCGAAGCGAACAAGCCGTAGTAGGCGACGAGGAACAGCACGAGCGCGCCGGATTGCTGAGGCGTAGCGAGATCGTCGCTTTCGATGCGAAGCGGATTGGCGACGCTCGATGCGACGCCACGAAGCATCAGCCGCTCGCCACCCCAGAGACCGTTGTAGCCGCGCAGAAGCGCTTCGGTCTGGTCGATCGATCCGCGGGCGCGATCGCGCGAACGATCGAACACGAGCCGGACCGTGCCTGGTTTGCCTTTCGCGACGTCGGCCGCGAACGCGTCGTCGACGACGAGCACGATGTCCAGGTCACCGCGTCGGATTCGCGCTTCGTAATCGTCGGGCGCCTTCGTGATCGCGACCTTCTGGCGCTCGAGGAATGCGACGATCGCTGGCGCGTACTCGGCGCCCTTGACGGGCAGCGTCAGCTCGCGCGCACGCTCCGCCTGATTGGCGATCAGGTTGAAGATCAGCATCAGGAATATCGGACCGGCGAGGATCGACGACAGCAGCGTTACCGTACCCGTGCGCCGGTCGCGCAACATGTCGGTGAGCTCCTTGCGGAGCACGGCGAACGCACGTCGCATCGCGCCCCTCACGCCAGGTCCCTCCCCCGCGGGGAGAGGGAGCCGAGCGGCAGCGAGGCGGGCGAGGGGATCTTCACGCGGCGATTCCTTCTTCTGTCCCCAGCAGCGCGACGAACGCATCCTCGAGACTCGACGTGCCGGCGCCGGTGATGAGCTCGCTCGCGGTGCCGATCGCGACGACGCTGCCGTGCGACAGCACGACGATCCGATCGCAAAGCGCCGCGACTTCCTGCATCACGTGTGACGAGAAGAGCACGCACTTGCCCGACGCGCGCAGTGCTCGAAGCTCGCTGCGCAACGTTCGCACGCTCATGATGTCGAGTCCGTTCGTGGGTTCGTCGAGCAGGATCGTGTGGGGATCGTGCACGAGCGCGCGCGCGATCGCGACCTTCATCTTTTCGCCTTGCGAAAAACCGGCGCTGCGCCGATCGGCGATCGATGCGAGGCCCAGCGTCGCAAGAAGCGCGTCGATGCGCCGTTCGAGTCGCGACCCCGACAGTCCGTGCAGCGTTCCGAAGTAGCGGATGTTCTCGCGCGCGGTCAATCGCGGATAAAGGCCGCGCGCATCGGAAAGCACGCCGATCGCGCCTCGTACCGCGTAACGATCGTCGACGACGTCGTGCCCGTCGACGACGATATGCCCGGCGTCCGGAAGGACCAGCGTCGCGACGATGCGCAAGAGCGTCGTCTTGCCGGCGCCGTTTGGGCCGAGCATCCCCGTGATCGACCCATCCGGTGCATCGAAAGTCACGTCGCGCACCGCACGTACTTCGCGGCGCCTGCCGAACGCCTTGGAAACGCGATCGATCCGGATCATGGCAAAGGTGCGAGGCGATCGGGCCACAAAGGCGGCCGCGCCGAGTGCGCGAAGAACTCGATGCAGTCGGACGGTAGCTTGTCGAAGCCCGCGTTGTCGACGAATGCGGCGACGAGGCGTGGCGCGCATGCATGCGGCGAGACGATGTGTCCGAAGCCGCTCGCGACGACCTGGCGACTGTTCGGAAATCCTTTGGCCACGTCGGCCGCGTAGTCGGGCGGCGTGACGGGATCGAGACCGCCGGACAACAGCAAGACAGGAACGTCGCTTCTGACCGGCGTTGCAAAATCGGAGGGGTAACTTCCCTTCGGCCAGTGATCGCAGACGTCGATCGATCGCCGGGCAAGACCGCGTGCGCGCGGATTCGCGACGCCGTTTTCCCGTTCCTCCGATGTGATCCGTGGCATGTCTTCGGCGCAGGTCACCGAGTAGAAGAGCGCTGGCGTGAATTCGTCGGTCAAGTCGCCGACGACGTTAACCGCCGTGGCGAAGACGGGTCCGTATTCGCCGTCCTTCGCAAGCGCGATCAGCTCGGGGACCAGGCTCGCGGTCTCCGGCGAGTAAGTGAGCGGCTGCAGCGCGGCGTAGATCGCATCGAAATCGATGTGCATCGGCTGCATCGCACCCGTGCGCGGATCGCGAACCGTGACGTCCTTGCCATTCGCGAGCGACGCGTGCAGCTCATTTAGTGCCGCGGCCGGGTCACGATGCGCTTTCGCGCATGCCAGCGACTTGCGACATGCGGCAAAGAGCGCGTCGAGCGCCTGTGCGCGCGTGCGCCAGACGTCGAACGAAATGCGCATCGAGAACGGCGCGACGCCGTCGAGCACGACGCTGCGAACCTGATCGCCGTGGCGCCGCAGGTATTCCTGGGCGACGCGCGTGCCGTAGCTTCCGCCCCAGAGGTTCACGCGCCGATAGCCGAGCGCCTCGCGAATCGCGTCGAGGTCTTCGATCCATGCGCTTGTCGTGTACTGCGAAGCATCGACACCGGCCTTCGCGAGCTGCGCAGCGCAAAGGGTCGCCTTGGGCACCGGATCGGTATCGAATTCGACGTGCTCGTCGGGTGCGAACGCGGGGCAGGCAAGTGGCGACGAGCGACCGGTCCCCCGTTGATCGACCAACACGATGTCGCGCGTGCGACGCACCTGCGCGAGCTGCATCGCGAAAGGACCGAGGCTCGACGCGGCTTGGCCGGGACCGCCGGCGATCAGGAACAGCGGATCGGGCGAGGGCGACAACGTATTCGCGGGCAGAATTGCAACGAAGATGGCTATGCGCCGTCCGTTCGGACGCGCGCGATTCTCGGGCACCTCGAGCGTGCCGCATTGCACGGCTTGCGCGACCTTCGGCAGCCGGCATTCGGAGAGCTTGATGTGGCGCGTGGAGGCGCGGTCACCGCAACCCACGAGCACGCAAACACTGCACGACAGCAGCAGCCAGCTCGCGAACCGCTGCACGGGCCCGATCGGCATCGTCATCGATGATCGACGGCGCCGGAGGTAAGATGAAACACGGGTCGTCGGGGCCGATCGTCGTCGTTCATCTTCTACAAGAGAAAGGTCAACGTGGAGCTCGAGCCGGGTATTGTCACCGATTTGCGCGACCGCCAAAGCTACGGCGGATACCTGCGCCTCGATCGCCTGCTCGACGCGCAGCAGCCGGTCTCCGGCGTGGATGGCGAAGCGCCTCGGCACGACGAGATGCTGTTCATCATCCAGCATCAGGTGTCCGAGCTATGGATGAAGCTCATGATTCACGAGCTTCGCGCGGCTATTGCCAACGTTCGCGCCGACGCGCTCGAGCCGTGCTTCAAGATCCTCGCGCGCGTGAAGTTGATCCAGAAGCAGCTTTTCGAGCAGTGGGCGGTGCTCGAGACGCTCACGCCATCGGAATACGAGGCGTTTCGACCGGCGCTTGGCACGGCGTCGGGATTTCAATCCGCGCAATACCGCGCCATCGAGTTTCTGCTCGGCAACAAGCAGGCGGCGCTCCTCGACGTGTTTCGCCACGAGCCGGCGACGTTCGCATTTCTGGGGGAACTGTTGCATTCGCCGTCGCTGTACGACGAGTTCCTGCGCCTTCTCGCACGACGCGGCTTGCCGATTCCCCTCGCGTCGCTCACGCGTGACGTCACGCAACCGTACGAGCGCAATGCCGATCTCGTGCCGGTGCTTGCGCGCATCTATGACGATCCCGAACATTGGTGGGATGCGTACGACATGTGCGAGAAGCTCGTCGACGTCGAGGAAGCGTTTCAGCTCTGGCGTTTCCGCCACATGAAGACGGTCGAGCGGATCATCGGCTACAAGCCGGGCACCGGAGGGTCGTCGGGCGTTGCGTTCCTGCGGCGCGCGCTCGATCGCACGTTCTTCCCCGAGCTCATCGACGTGCGGACGGTGATCGGGGCGAGATGAACGGCATGCATGCCCCTCAGCCCCATCCTCTTCCCGATCGGGCGAGGCAGTCGAGCGGATGCGAGGCGGGTGAGGGGACGATCGAGGCGCGCGCTGCTGCGCTCGGCGATGGTCCGCTCACCGAAGACGCGCTTCAGGCCCACATCGCGCCGCTCTTCTCGCGATCGCGCAACGAAGCGCCACACCGGATTTATCTCGCGAATCACTCGCTCGGCCGTCCGCTCGATGCGATGGAAGCGGACCTGCGCGAAGGTCTCGCCGCCTGGTATGCGGCGATGGGTGGCGCGTGGGACGCATGGCTCGCCGAGATGGAGGCGTATCGCAGCCGTCTCGCGCGACTCACGCACGCGCCCCGCAGCGACTGCGTGATTCCGAAGACGAGCGCGGGACAGGGACTGCGCGCGATTCTGAATAGCCGCGAGGATCGGTGGCGTGTAGTTGCAACGCGCGGCGAATTCGACTCGCTCGACGTGATTCTTCGCGAATATGCGCGACGCGGACGCATCGAGCTTGTCTTCGTCGAAGCGCGTTCCGACGCTCGCTTCGACAGCGAAGACATTCTCGCCGCGATCGGCGAGCGGACCGATCTCGTCGTCGTATCGGAAGTGATCTTCAACACCGGCCAGCGGCTCGATCGAATCGACGAAATCGTCGCGCGCACGCATCGCGCTGGCGGACACGTGCTGCTCGATGTTTATCATTCGCTCGGGGTGTTCGAGGTCGACGTGTCCCGACTCGACATCGATTTTGCCGTCGGCGGCAGCTATAAGTACCTGCGTGGCGGACCGGGCGCGTGCTTTCTTTACGTGCACCCGCGCCATCTCGATGGATCGCTACGCACGCTCGACATCGGCTGGTTCGCCAAGCGCGACCGATTTGCCTACGAGCGACCGGATCCGCCGCAGCTGTTGCCGGGTGGCGATGCGTTCCTCGAATCGACGCCGCCGATTCTCACCTGGTACCAGGCGCGCGCGGGGCAGCGTCTCGCGCTCGCGATCGATGTCTCGCGCGTCCGCGCGTATTCGCTTTCACATCAGCGGTGGCTCGTCGACGCACTGCACTCGCGCGGCTTCGACGTGCACGGTGGAACGGAGGACCACGGTGCCTTCGTCGTCGTCGTCGACGAGCGCGCGGGCGAATGGCAGAAGGCGCTGGCTGCACGCGAGATCGTCACTGACGCACGCGGCCGACAACTGCGCATCTGTCCCGACATCGTGACGACCGGCGAGGACCTTGCGCGCGCGGTCGATGCGCTCGCGGAAATCGCCAGGTGAACGACCGCCTTACGCGTTGCGCGTAATCAATCGGACGACGATCAGCAGCACGACGACGAGCACCGCGGCAAGCAGGACACCGACGACGATGACCTGATGTGGCCTGATCGTCCCGACGTCGCGCTGCATCGCCTCGCCCTTGCGCACGCCGAAGAAGCTCCACAGGACCGCAGCCGCTACCTGGCGTAGCGACGCCTGCTTCGGCTCGGCGGTCGTTGTGCCACGCTCGTCGGAGGGCGGCTTTCCTGGGACAGGATCAGTCATGGAGAGGGGCCGCGCGCGTCGATCGCGACCCGAGAGGCGTACGATCGTAGCATCCGGTGCCTTGAGCCGCGAACGATATCCGGGGCGCAGTCGGTTTCTGACCGGATTTCGCGTTCCGATGCTTGAAACCTCGCGCCGATCGCCTCATTTCTTCGGCATTCGTCCAAAAATCGCCGATTTCATCCAAAAATGCGCTTCGACAAGCTCACCACCAAATTCCAGCAGGCCCTGGCCGACGCGCAAAGCCTTGCGCTCGGCCACGACAACGGGTTCATCGAACCTTCGCATCTTCTTGCCGCACTGCTCGCCCAGGAGGACGGCGGCACCGCCGCGCTCCTCGCGCGCGCCGGCGTCAACGTGCCGCGCCTGCAGTCCGGACTTCGCACCGAAATCAACAACCTGCCGAAGGTTTCCGGCACCGGCGGCGAAATCACGATCTCGCGCGACCTCAACAACCTGCTCAATCTGACCGACAAGGAAGCCACGAAGCGCGGCGACCAGTTCATCGCGAGCGAGCTCTTTCTGCTCGCGCTCGCCGACGACAAAGGCCCGGTCGGGCGCCTTCTCAAGGACAACGGCCTTACGCGCGCGTCGCTCGAAGCGGCGATCGATGCCGTGCGTGGCGGCGCGAACGTCGATTCGCAGGAGGCCGAAGGGCAACGGCAGGCGCTCGCCAAGTACACGCTCGATCTCACCGAGCGCGCGCGCGAGGGCAAGCTCGATCCGGTCATCGGGCGCGACGACGAGATCCGGCGCACGATCCAGATCCTGCAACGGCGCACGAAGAACAACCCAGTGCTGATCGGCGAGCCGGGCGTTGGCAAGACGGCGATCGTGGAAGGACTCGCGCAGCGGATCGTCAACGGCGAGGTGCCGGAAACGCTCAAGAACAAGCGCGTGCTGTCGCTCGACATGGCGGCGCTGCTCGCGGGGGCGAAGTACCGCGGCGAATTCGAGGAACGGCTCAAGGCGGTGCTGAAGGACATTGCCGCCGACGCGGGCCGTACGATCGTCTTCATCGACGAATTGCACACGATGGTCGGCGCCGGCAAGGCCGAAGGCGCCATCGACGCCGGCAACATGCTGAAGCCGGCGCTCGCGCGCGGGGAATTGCATTGCATCGGCGCGACGACGCTCGACGAATATCGCAAGTACATCGAGAAGGATGCGGCGCTCGAGCGGCGTTTTCAGAAGGTGCTCGTCGACGAGCCGTCCGTCGAATCGACGATCGCGATCCTGCGAGGCCTTCAGGAACGCTACGAGATTCACCACGGCGTCGAGATCACCGATCCGGCGATCGTCGCCGCAGCGGAGCTATCGCATCGCTACATCACCGACCGCTTCCTGCCCGACAAGGCGATCGACCTGATCGACGAAGCGGCCGCGCGCATCAAGATGGAGATCGACTCGAAGCCCGAGGCGATGGATCGGCTCGATCGACGCATGATTCAGCTCAAGATCGAGCGCGAGGCGGTGAAGAAGGAAACCGACGAGGCGTCGCGCAAGCGCCTGTCGATGATCGAGGAAGAGATCGGGCGGCTCGAGCGCGAATACGCCGACCTCGACGAGGTTTGGCAGGCGGAGAAGGCGCAGGTCGCCGGCAGCCAGCACATCAAGGAGGAGATCGACAAGGTCAAGCTGCAGATGGACGAGGCGAAGCGCAAGGGCGACTGGCAGAAGATGTCCGAACTTCAATACGGCAAGCTGCCGCAGCTCGAAGCGCAGCTACGCAAGCTCGACAGCAAGCTCCAAAGCGAGCAGGAGAAGAAGCCGCAGCTTCTGCGCACGCAGGTCGGGGCCGAGGAGATCGCGGAAGTCGTGTCGCGCGCGACAGGCATTCCGGTATCGAAGATGATGCAGGGCGAACGCGAGAAGCTTCTGCACATGGAAGAGCGTTTGCACCAGCGCGTCGTCGGGCAGAACGAGGCGGTGCGGCTCGTTGCCGATGCGATCCGCCGCTCGCGCTCGGGCCTCGCCGATCCGAATCGTCCGTATGGCTCGTTCCTGTTCCTCGGTCCGACCGGTGTCGGCAAAACCGAGCTCACGCGCGCGCTCGCCGAATTCCTGTTCGACAGCGATCAGGCGATGGTGCGGATCGACATGTCGGAGTTCATGGAGAAGCATTCGGTCGCGCGACTGATCGGGGCGCCACCGGGTTACGTCGGTTACGAGGAAGGCGGTTATTTGACGGAGGCGGTGCGCCGCAAGCCGTATTCGGTGATCCTGTTCGACGAAATCGAGAAGGCGCATCCCGACGTCTTCAACGTGCTCTTGCAGGTGCTCGACGATGGTCGGCTTACCGACGGGCAGGGGCGGACGGTAGACTTTCGCAACACGGTGATCGTCATGACGTCGAACCTCGCGTCGCACCGTATCCAGGAAATGACGAACGAAGGTCGCGATCCCGGCGCGATCAAGGTCGCCGTGATGGCCGAAGTGAAGGCGACGTTCCGGCCCGAGTTCGTGAATCGGATCGACGAGATCGTCGTGTTCCATCCGCTCGCGCCCGAGCAGATCGCGAGCATCGCGCGCATTCAGCTACGTGCGCTCGAGCAGCGGCTTGCGAAGCTCGACATTCATCTCGACGCGAGCAAGGAAGCGCTCGCGCACGTTGCAGAAGCGGGCTTCGATCCCGTGTACGGCGCGCGGCCGCTCAAGCGCGCGATCCAGCAGGAGATCGAGAACCCGCTCGCGAGGGAAATCCTGTCCGGCGGGTTCGCGCCAGGCGACACGGTGCACGTGCGGGTGAAGGACGGCCGGATCGTGTTCGAGAAGAGCGTGGAGGCGCAGCTGGTGGAGGCGTAATTCCCTCACGCCGGCCTTCTCCCGCACGCGGCAGTTGGGTGCAGGAAGGCTGGCGCCTTCTCTCTCCCGCATCCGGGAGAGGCTGCCCGGAGGGCGGGTGAGGGTCACTACATCAGCGGCGCATGCCGCAAATCGCGAAGATCCGGTCCGCTCACCGGCTCGACCGCATCTTCGCGCGTCAGCACCTTGTAGAGTGCTGCCGCGAGCAAGCCCTCCAGCACGTACGCGAGCGCGCTCATCCAATCGCGAAGGTCGGTCAAAACCGGCAACAGTTTCGCGATTCCGTACATATCGATCACGTACATCGCGAGCCCGAACACCGCACCCACGAGCGCGGCTGTTGCCAAGCCGATTCGATCGACGAAATACGCGAGGATCACGCCGGACAACGCGCCGAGCGCGAGCAGAAGCGCGCCGCCGACGATCGCCGTACGAATGCCGCCACCGACGGCGGTATTCGGCGCGAGCGCATGCAGCGTCGCGGTTCCGTACACGACGAATGGATGCATCGCCGAAACGCCGCGGCCGCCCCACGAGAACGCCGCTTCGATCGCACCGAACACCACCATCGCGATCACGCCCGCCGCCAAAGCGATGCTCCAATCGATGCCGTTATTGTCGCGCGCGACAAAGGTGGACGCCATGATGAGCCTCCGACGAAAGGTGAACTGAAGCACGCACGTTCCGTACCGGGCACGGCCATGTCACTTCTCCCCAGAGACGTTCCTCACGCCACGGCAGACGAAGCAACAAATGCCTCGTCACGCGAGCAAAGCGTGGCAGCGTGTCAGCCCGCGCCGGACGCTTCCGTACGGCGCGGGAGCAATCGATGAACGAGCCCGGCAGCGGTCAGCAGCCAGGCGAGCAGCGCGAAATACGCAGCGACCTGCGCGAGCGGATACAGGAAGCCGAGCCCGTTGCCCTGCCCGTATGCGTGCGTCGCGACGCTGTACATGCCAAGCGGGAACACGAGCGACCAGTATTGCGGATCGTAGCGGATCGGCACGCGTTGATGCAGATGCCGCCATGCGAAAACCACGAAGAGCAGGGGGATCCACCATGTGCCCGTCGCCCAGAAAAACAGCGTGAACCCGGACAGGAAGTGATGGATGTCAGCGAGGAACGGATAGCGATTGCCATCGTCGATCAGCCGTGCGCCGGCCAACGTGGTGATCGCCACCGCGCCCATGTTGATCCAATACGTCGGCGTCAGCATGTGCGCGCCCATCGGGCGGAATGTCCAGCGAAAGAAGATGAGCCCGATCACCAGAACGTACAGCATCGCGCCGGCGAGGAAGAACGCGAGGCAGGCGAAGATCGCGACGTCGGCGCGCGAGAAATGGCCGGCGATCATCGTACCGAGCACGGCGATCGATTCGGTCGACACGGTTGCGAGAAGCCATGAACCGTCAAGTCCGTGCTCGAGCCGCGGTTTCGGTTCGCGCAGCGTGACCGCCGCGAAGAACGCGTAGATCAGCACCACCCAGGCAATCAATCCGACGATCCACAGCGCGACCGCGGCGGCATTCGCGTTCGCCAGCACCTCGCATTGCACGCCGAGCACGCACGTCGCGGCGATGATCGTAAGAAATGCCGGGCCGCGAACGTGATCCGCGAGCGAGGCGGCCACCGCAAGCGGCGAATGAGCGATGCGCAGCACCCCCGCCGCCCACAACGCGACGTAGGCCGCGATGTTGAGTCCGAAGAGCAGGTGCGCGACAGCAGGAAGACCGACTTCCTGCATGGCGATCGACACGATCCCGGTCGCCATCACGAAGGCGAATCCGCCGGGGAAAGCGTGGCGCAGCGAGGTAAGCGCGATCGATGGAATCGGCGGTGGGGAGACGGGATCGCGGACGCATGCAAGCATACATCCGCGACACGCGAACGCTGTTTCAGAAGTACGGCAGTGGACGGACTGGCGCGCGGAAGAACGCGGCCAACGTGTCGAGCAGACCGTTTCTTCGCCGTGCGCGTTGCGGCAGCTTCAGCGTCTTCGTTCCGTTGCCGACGACGCAGAAGACCGCGTCGTTCTGCGCTTCGACGACGGTGTCGCCATCGAATTCCACGACGAAGTTGTCGCCTGCCCGCAGCACGATGTCCTGACGATCGTGCTCCTCGGTGAGCCAAAGCGTTCCCTTGGTGACGCGCACCGTGGCGCCACGCACGTCGGGCAGCGTGATCGCTTCCCGGTTCGCCAGACTGATGACGGTTCCCGATTCATAGCAGGCCATGGCACAACCTCCGGTAGAATGCACTCAGGTCATTCGACGCGACAGGCTTTATTGCCGTGCGCCGATGAGCACATTCTGAGGGGAGCGAGCGCCTTGCTCAAACGTCGAATTCGAATGGGTTGCATGCATGGAACGCATGCATAGAACCCTGCGAGGCTTGCCGTCGCTCGACTTCCTGCGCGGCTTCGAAGCGGCCGGGCGCAGGCTTTCGTTCACGCTCGCGGCGCAGGAGCTGTTCCTCACGCAATCGGCGCTGTCGCGCCAAATCAAGGCGCTCGAGGATGCGCTTGGCGTTGCGCTTTTCGAGCGGCGCCATCGCGCGCTCGCGTTGACGAGCGCGGGCGCGGCGTTTCATCGCGACGTGACGGAAGCGCTCGAATCGCTCGCCGCCGCCGCATCGCGCTTTCACGAAGCGGCGCGCTCACCGGGCGTCACGCTGTCGACCACCGTGTCGTTCGCGTCGCTTTGGGTGATTCCGCGCCTCGCGACGTTTCGCGCGCGTCATCCCGATGTCGAGGTGTACGTTTCGGCCGACGATCGCGTCGTCGATCTCACGCGAAGCGACGTCGACATCGCCGTGCGCTACCTGCCGGACTCGGCGGCGCCCGAAGATTCGCATCGGCTGTTCGGCGAGCGAATGACGCCGGTCGCGAGTCCGAAGATCGCTTCAGCCAAACCGCCACTGCGCACGCCGGCCGATCTCGCCAAGCATGTGCTCGTGCATCTCGACGATCCCGAAGGTCGCACGCCTTGGCTCGACTGGCGAAGCTGGCTGATCTCCAACGGCCAGCCGGCGCTCAAGCCCGCCGGCGCGTTGCGCTTCAAGCTGTACGATCAGGTCGTGCAGGCGGCGGTCGGCGCGCAAGGCGTGGCGCTTGGTCGCCTGCCGATGATCGCCGAGCATCTGCGCGACGGTCGGCTCGTCGCACCGTTCGCGAAGAAATACGAGACCGCGCGAAGCTACTTCGCGCTTGTCGCAGCGCGTGCCGCCGAGCGAAAGGACGTTGCCGCGTTCCTGCGCTGGCTGCTGGAGGAAGCGAGGCGCGCGTGACACCGACAAACCACGATATCCACGGCGCGCTCGCGCCATCCGCATGGGTTCGGCGCTTCGCGCCGCTGGTCGCCGAAGGAACCCGCGTTCTCGACGTCGCCGCGGGACGCGGACGACATGCGCGTTTCTTCGCGACGCGAAATGCGCAGGTGATCGCCGTCGATCGCGATGCGGAGGCGCTCGCGGCATTGCACCACGTTTCCGGCGTCACGACGCGCGTTGCCGATCTCGAAGGCGCCGAATGGCCGTTTGCCGGCGATACGTTCGATGCGATCGTCGTCGTGAATTACCTCCATCGGCCGCTGTTGCCGGCGCTTCTGGAGTCGCTTGCGCCCGATGGTGTGCTGATCTACGAAACGTTCGCCGTTGGCAACGAGCGGTTTGGCCGGCCGTCGAATCCGGCGTTCCTGCTGCGCGAAGACGAGTTGCTCACGTGGGTGCGCGAGCGGCTTGCGATCGTCGCGTTCGAACAGGGCGAGGTTGCCGGCGATCGACGGGCGGTCGTGCAGCGGGTCGCGGCCGTGGGACGTTCACGCCCGTGGCCTCCGGTGCTCCCGGCGTGAACGCGGCATGCGTCGCCTGGTCGCGACGCCGATGAAGGCGTGCTTCCCAGGGCGGATCGGGTAGAATTCGCGTTTTTGCAGGATGGGCGCCATGCTTTCTGGCAGTCTCGTCGCGATCGTCACGCCGATGCAGCCCGGCGGCGCTCTCGATCTCGCGGCGCTTCGCCGGCTGATCGACTTCCACGTCGACAACGGGACCGCCGCCATCGTGATCGTCGGCACGACGGGCGAATCGCCCACCGTCGACGTCGATGAGCATTGCCGGCTCATCCAGACAGCGATCGAGCACGCGGCCGGCCGCATTCCGGTGATCGCCGGCACGGGCGGCAATTCCACCGCGGAGGCGATCGCGCTGACGCGTTTCGCAAAGTCCGCCGGTGCGCATGCGTGCCTCTCGGTGGTTCCCTACTACAACAAGCCCACGCAGGAAGGCTTGTATCGGCATTTCCGCACGATCGCTGAAACCGTCGACGTGCCGCTGCTTCTGTACAACGTGCCGAGCCGGACGGTCGCAGATCTTTCCACCGAAACGGCGCTGCGGCTCGCCGAGATTCCGAACATCGTCGGCATGAAGGACGCAACATCCGACCTGGTACGCCTCGTTCATCTGCAGAACCGCCTGCCGGCAGGCCGCGAATTCGCGCTCTACTCCGGCAACGACGACACGGCGCTCCCCTTCATGCTGCTCGGCGGCCATGGCGTCGTCTCGGTCGCCGCCAACATTGCGCCGCGGCAGGTCGCGGAAATGTGCAAGGCCGCCCTTGCGGGCGACGTCGTCAACGCGCGCCGCCACAACGCGAAGCTCGCGAATCTCAATGCGCGCCTCTTCGTCGAGGCGAATCCGATTCCGGTCAAGTGGGCGCTCGCCGAGATGGGATTGATCCACAACGAATTGCGGCTTCCGCTCACGCCGCTATCACCGCAGCACCACGAGTCGCTGCGCGCGGCCCTGCGCGACGCGCAATGCCTCGATCGTTCCGCACTCAAGGCTTACTCCTGATGAACGTTTTCTCGATTTTCCATGCGCGTTCCCTGGCGCTGGCGTGCGTCGTCCTGTTAACCCTGACCGGGTGCGAATCGATGGGGACGATCGGCAAACGCATCGACTACAAGTCGGCGAGCACCGCGCCCTCGCTCGAATTGCCTCCGGGTCTCACGACCCCCTCGTACGACGATCGCTATTCGGTTTCGACCGCGTCGGGATTCGCGGCGGAAAAGGCGGCGCATCCGAACACCGAGCTCCTGCCGACGAACGCCGATGCGCACATCGTGCGTGGCGGCACCGAACGGTGGCTCGTCGTGAAGGCGACCCCGGAACAGGCATGGTCGATCGTTCGCAAGTTCTGGACGGACACAGGATTCGTCATCGCGAGCGAGCAGCCCGACATCGGCGTGATGGAAACCGACTGGGCCGAGAATCGCGCCGAGATTCCGCAGGATATTTTCCGCAAGTACATCGGCAAGTACATCGACGTGTTTTACACGACGTACAAGCGTGACAAATTCAGGACGCGAATCGAGCGTGGCGTAGAGCCGGGCACCGTCGAGATCTACGTGTCGCACCGCGGGATGGAGCAAGTGCCGACGACGAAGATCGACAACGTGCAACCGGCCGCCTTCGCATGGGCGCTGATGCCGCCCAATCCCGATCTCGAAGCCGAGATGTTGTCGCGACTCATGATGCGCTTCGGCGCGCCGCAGACGGTCGCTGAAGCGGCCACGTCCAAGACCGCCATGGCCAACGCGCCCGTGCATGCCCGACTCGAAAAGGCCGACGGCATTTCGAAATTGATCGTCGACGATCCGTTCGATCGCGCCTGGCGCCGCGTCGGTCTCGCGCTCGACCGCACGGGATTCACCGTCGTCGATCGCGATAGGTCGAGCGGGACCTATTACGTGCGCTTTGCCGATCCGGATACGGAAATGGCGAAGCTCGATCGGCAGAAGGGATTCCTGTCGAAGTTCATCAACGTGTTCCGCAAGGACGACGACAAGGACAAGCCCGAGCAATACCGGATCAAGGTGGCGGAGAGCGCTCCGAACAGCACTGTCGTCGTCGAGGATACGACCGGCAAGCCGGACAAGTCGCCCGCGTCCGACCGCATCCTGGCGCTTCTGCGCGACCAGCTCAAGTAGCGACGCATCGCGCGTCATGCGCTTTGCCTCCCTGGGCAGCGGCAGCGAAGGCAATGCGCTCATCGTCGAAGTCGGCGACACGCGGATCCTGATCGATTGCGGGTTCCGCGTGCGCGATACCGTGGTGCGCCTTTGGCGCCTCGGCATCCCGCCCGATTCGATCAGCGCCATCATCGTCACGCACGAGCACGCCGATCACATCGGCGGCGTCGCGTCGTTTGCACGGCGCTTTCGCATCCCCGTATGGCTCACGTTCGGCACGCTGACGATGGCGGGAGAGCGCGTCGCACGGCTGCCCCGTGTCTTCGGCTTCGACAGCAGCGATGTGTTCGCGATCGGCATGGTGGAAGTGCGACCCTTTCCGGTGCCGCACGATGCGCGCGAGCCGGTGCAATTCGTCGTCGGCGATGGCGCGAAGCGGCTTGGCGTGCTGACCGACATCGGCGTGCCGACGCGTTACGTCGAGGCGAGCCTGTCGGGGTGCGACGCGCTCGTGCTCGAATGCAACCACGACCTCGGCATGCTCGAGGATGGCGACTACCCGGTGTCGCTCAAGCAGCGAATCGCGAGCCGGCTCGGACATTTGCACAACGAAGCCGCGGCCGACCTTCTTTGCGCGATCGACACGTCGCGGCTTCGTCACGTCGTGGCCGCGCATCTTTCGCGCGAGAACAACACGCCGGACAAGGCGCGCGCGGCGCTTTCCGGCGCGCTCAACTGCACGGCCGATTGGATCGGCATCGCCGATCAGCACGATGGCTTCGCGTGGCGAGACTTGTAATCGAGGAGGAGACCATCATGGAAAAACGCGAAGAGCGGTATCGAGGTAAGGCGAAGACCGTTTACGCGACCGACGATCCCGAGCTACTGATCATGCATTACCGCGACGACGTGTCGGCGTTCGACGGCGCGAAGCTCGCGAAGCTCGAAGGGAAGGGCGAGACGAACAACCGGATCAACGCGTTCGTGATGGGCAAGCTCGCCGACGCCGGCATTCGCACGCATTTCGTGCAGCTTTTGAACGAGCGTGAATCGCTCGTCAAGGCGATGAAAATGATTCCGGTCGAGTGCGTCGTGCGCAATATTTGCGCGGGCTCGATGGCGAAGCGCTATGGGCTCGACGAGGGGTTGCGGCTGCCCGAGCCGATCTTCGAGTTCTTCCTCAAAAGCGATACGCTGCACGACCCGCTCGTCAACGACGATCACATTCGCGTGCTCGGATGGGGAACCGCGGACGAGATCGAGCAGATGAAGACGCTCACGCACCGCGTGAATCGCGTGCTGAAGCCGATGTTCGCCAACGCCGGCATCGATCTCGTCGATTACAAGCTCGAATTCGGCCATCCGCTCGACGATCCGCATGGGCCGCTCGTGCTCGGCGACGAATTCACCCCGGACGGATGTCGCTTGTGGGATGCCAAGACCGGCGAGAAGCTCGACAAGGATCGCTTCCGGCGCGATCTTGGCGAGGTGATCGAGCATTATCGGGAAGTGGGGCGGAGGATAGGGGTGTCTGCTTGACGAAGATCGTCCGGCATCCACTTCAAGCTGAAACCGTCGTCTCTCGCTTTCGCGAGGCCGGACGCCTTGCCATCGAGCTGGTCGAACCCGACTTCGACGCGCTGCCGGAACTCGGCTCCCGCTGGCATCTCTCGGTGTACGACGCAGCGTACTTGCAACTCGCACTAGTGCGCCAAGCGGCGCTTGTCACGCTCGACGCGAGGCTTGCCGCAGCTTCGGACGCCAGCCGGTTGAGCTAGCGCACAACGAATACCGGCGCCAATCGAAACTGAACGCTACAATCCCAGCACCGTCGCCGTAATCCCCGGCTCGCCCGTTTCCCAGATCTCGCCGAAGCGCTCGACCAGCGACTTCGCGCGCTCCGGGCTGCCGATCGACAGCGCGCCATGCGGCCAGTCAATGTGGTGCCGATGCACGAAGTGCAGGTCGTCGACGATGACGAGCGGGTCCATCGCGGAACGCGCCGCCACGCCCGTGCGGTAGATCTTCATCGCATGCGCATGCCGCACGAGCAGCGTGGTGAGCCGCGCGCCGTTCGATTCGATCCAGCGCGTGTCGTGCACGATGATGTCGAGCCGTGCTTCCGGCATCCGGCGAAGAAACGCAGACAACGCCTCGCATCGCGCAGCAGTGTTCCAGCCGCCCCACGAC
>DATFCW010000355.1:0-12929 GCA_035252665.1 Casimicrobiaceae bacterium
GACCGTCGACTTACGCGTCTGCTCGCATCGCTCGCCGGGTGCCTGGCGATCGTCGGCTGTGCAACGCTTCCTCCCACGCGCCCGGTCGCGACCGGTTATCGCTGCGACAACCCGCAAGGGAGCGTCGACCGACGCGCGTGCGAAATGGCGGCGCAAGGACCTGAAGCGCTGCGCCGTTTCGTGGAGCGCACGCGCGGCATCTACGAGTTGTACTACTGGGATTACATCCGGACGCCGACGCGCGGCGCATCGGTCGCGACGTCGACGCGCGTTGCGGCAGCCAGCTCCCGGACTCCCTAGCACGCGGCGCGCAGCGTCGTGACGCAGGACGAACAAAAGCAACTCGTCGCGCGCGAAGCGCTTCGCTACGTCGTCGAGGACGCGTGGCTCGGCGTCGGGTCCGGCTCGACCGTCAACTACTTCATCGATGCGCTCGCGAAAAGCCGGCTTCGCATCAAGGGCGCGATCGCGAGCTCGGTCGCGACGGCGAAGCGGTTGGCGTCGCACGGGATCGACGTCGAGGAGCTCAACAATGTCGCCGACATTCCGGTCTGCATCGACGGCGCCGACGAGGTGACGCCGTCCGGCGCGATGATCAAGGGCGGCGGCGGCGCGCTGACGCGCGAAAAGATCGTCGCCGCCGTCGCGCGGAAGTTCGTGTGCATCGTCGATGCATCGAAGAAAGTCGAGCGCCTTGGTACGTTTCCGCTGCCGATCGAGGTGATCCCGATGGCGCGAAGCTACGTCGCGCGCGAGCTCGTGCGGCTTGGCGGACGTCCCGAATGGCGGATGGGATTCACGACCGACAACGGCAACGTGATCCTCGACGTTTCCGATTTGCGGATCGACGATCCGGTTGCGCTCGAGGATCGGATCAATCGGATCGCCGGCGTCGTGACCGTTGGCCTGTTCGCGCGACGCGGCGCGGATATCGTGCTGGTCGGAACGAAGCGCGGCGTGGAAACGGTGAAGGTAGCGCGTGCAACGGGCTAGAATGGCCCCATGAACGACATCGTCGACCACGGCGTGGCACAAGACATCGCCCGCTACATGCGGGATGTTGGCGAAGCTGCCCGCGCAGCTTCGCGGGTGCTGGCTCGTGCCGACACGCGAACGAAAAACGACGCGCTTTCGCACGCCGCCTCGGCGCTTCGCGCCGACGCTACGCGGATCCTCGAAGCGAATCGACGCGACGTCGACGCGGCGCGCGCGGCCGGGCACGATGATGCGTTCGTCGATCGACTCACACTGTTCGAATCGGGCATCGAAGCGATGGCGCGCGGGCTCGAGGAGATCGTGGCGCTACCGGATCCCGTCGGCGAGATTTCCGATTTGCGCTCCCGGCCCTCGGGCATTCAGGTCGGCATGATGCGCGTGCCGCTCGGGGTGATCGCGATCGTCTACGAATCACGCCCGAACGTCACGGCCGATGCTGCCGGCCTTTGTCTCAAATCGGGCAACGCGACGATTCTGCGCGGCGGGTCCGAGGCGATCGAGAGCAATCGCGTGATTGCGCAATGCATTCGCGAGGGACTTCGCAGAAGCGGGCTGCCCGAGCAGGCTGTGCAATTGGTCGACACGACCGACCGCGCCGCGGTCGGTTACCTGCTCGCCGATGACGCGCATGTCGACGTGATCGTTCCCCGTGGGGGCAAATCGCTGATCGAACGCGTCACGCGGGAGGCGCGCGTGCCGGTGTTGAAGCATCTCGATGGCGTATGCCATGTGTTCGTCGATGCGGATGCGGACGTCGACATCGCCGTGCGCATCGCCGACAACGCAAAGACGCAGCGCTATTCGACGTGCAACACGATGGAGACGCTGCTCCTGCATGCCGACATCGCGCCGCGCGTGCTGCCGCGAATCGCTGCGATCTACGAGGCGAAGGGCGTCGAGATGCGCGGCGACGCGCGTACGCGCGCGATCGTGCCGTCGGTGAAGAACGCTTCGGAGGACGACTGGTACGCCGAGTATCTCGCGCCAATCGCCGCAATCCGCGTCGTCGATTCGCTCGACGCCGCAATCGATCACATCGCCCGCTACGGCTCGCGACATACCGACGCCATCGTCACCGAAAACCACGCCAACGCGATGCGCTTTCTGCGCGAGGTGGACTCGAGCTCGGTGATGGTGAACGCGTCGACGCGCCTTGCCGACGGCTTCGAGTACGGCCTCGGCGCGGAGATCGGCATCTCGACGAACAAGTTGCACGCGCGCGGTCCCGTTGGTCTCGAGGGTCTCACGAGCCGCAAGTGGATCGTGCTCGGCAGCGGCCAGTTGCGAACGTAATTGGTGCCAGAGATGTATTTTTAATTGGTGCCGGGGATGTATTTCCGCATGGTGGAAATACATCTCTGGCACCAATTCGCAAGGTGTTGATTCTGCATGTCGAGCTCCGTATCGATCGCGATCGGCACCAACACCGCGATCGCGATCTCCAAGGGCATCGGCTGGTTCCTGACCGGCTCGCCGACGCTTTTCGCGGAAACCGTGCATTCGCTCGCCGATGTCGGCAATCAGGTGCTGCTGAAGATCGGCGAGGTGCGAGGGCGGCAGGGGCCGGACAAGGAGCACCCGTTCGGCCACGGCCAGGAGAAGTCCTTCTGGGCGCTCGTTTCCGCGGTCAGCGTGTTCTTCGTCGGCTGCGGCATCAATCTCGCCCACGGCATCCAGGCGCTCGTCCGTCCCGAGCCGGGCGGCCAGTTTTCGCTGCTCGTGATCGGCCTTCTGCTCTTCGCGCTCGTGCTCGAGTCATGGACGTTCGTCGTCGCCTATCGCGAGCTTGGCGGCTTTTCCGGCATTCGTCGCAACCGCCACAACACGACGGTGCTCGCGGTGCTGCTCGAGGACACCGTCGCGCTGCTAGGCATCGTGCTGACGCTGATCGTCGCGGTCAGCGGTTACTTCATCGGGCCGCGACCCGAATTCGACGCGAGCATCGCGATCGTCGTCGGCGTGCTGCTCGGCGTGATGGCGATCTTCCTCGCGGCGATCAACCGGCGCATCCTGATCGACACGTCGGACCCGCTGCTCGATCGCACTGCCTTGCAGTGGCTGCGCGAGCACGCGATTGCCGCGGAGGTCCATTCGCTGGTGCTCGATGACGACAGCGCGCTTCTGTTCGTGCGACCCGAGTCGGACGTCGACGACTCGCACGCGATCGGCGAGGCGCTTGCCGCGCACGCTCTCGCCGCGTCGGGCAAGCACGTCGACGCCGTGTACTGGAAGTTTCCGAAGACTGCCGTCCCAAGCCGGGACGCCGCTCGCGTGTAGACCTACGTCAGATCGCCGGCGCGGCGGCACGTCGCCGCGACCACGCGAGCCACAATGCGCTCGCTGCGATGATCGCGAGGATCGGCAGCGCCGCGACATTCATCGTCTCCCAGCCGCTCGTCGTCACGAGCGCGCCTGACGCGAGCGACGACGCGCCCATCGTCGCGAAGACGATGAGATCGTTGAGCCCTTGCGTTCGCGCCTTCTCGCTCGGCGTATAGCTCTCGATCAGCAGGGACGTGCCGCCCGTGTACATGAAGTTCCAACCGACGCCGACGAAGACCAGCGCGACGACGAAATGCGCGACCGATATTCCGTTGAGCGCGACGAACGCTCCGGCCGTCATCAGGCCGGCCCCGGCGAGGATGATCGACAGCGTGCCGAAGCGGCGAATCAGCGATCCGGTGAGGAATCCCGGTGCGAACATCGCCACGACGTGCCACTCGATGACGAGCGCCGTCGCGCCGAACGGATGACCGCAGAAATCCATCGCGATCGGCGTTGCGCTCATCAGCAGGTTCATGAGCCCGTAGCCAAGCGCTGCCGCGAGCACTGCGACGATGAACGCAGGCTGCGCCGCAATTTGCATCAGCGGCCGTCCCGTGCTCGTGCGTTCGGCGTGCGCCGGCTTTGGCACGTCGACGAGCGACTGAACGGCGAGCGCGACCAGCGCGAACGCGGCGAGCGCGACGAACGATCCGGTGAACGGCGTCGCGAAAAAGCCTCGCGCGACGCGCATCGATTGCGGACCGACGAAACCGCCGACGACGCCGCCGGCGAGCACCAGCGAGATCGCCTTCGCACGGTCGGCGGGCGTCGCCACTTCGGCGGCCGCGAAGCGATACTGCAATCCGATCGCGTTGTAGACGCCGATCAGCGCGGTCGCGAAGCAGAACAATGCGAAGCTTGCGATCGAAAGCGCCCATGCCCCGATCACGCAGCCAACGATGTTGACGAGCGCCCCGGTCATGAAGCCCGCGCGCCGGCCGACACGCGCCATCCAAAGCGCCATCGGCATCGCCGCGAGCGCCGAGCCGAGCACGTACGTCGTGACGCCGAACGTTGCGAGCGTCTTCGTGCGCGCGAGCGAATAGCCGATGAGCGCGTTCATCGACGTCAAGCCCGACGAATTGACCAGCAGCAACGCCTGGCAGCAGGCGAGAAGAAAGATGTTGCGGCGGGAAGTCTGCACGAGGGCGGGCTATTGATGCGCGACCGGCCGCCGCGCGAAAGTCCGTATGATAAGGGGGCATCATGGTCGATCCGCTCGCACAGGCCATCCTCGACTTCTGGTTCGTGCCCCGACCCGGTGAGGCGATCGATGAGCGCACCTCGGCCGAGGTCGGCGTGCCGATCCGCGAAGTGTGGTTTCGCAAGGACGATGCATTCGACGCCGAGATTCGGGCTCGCTTCGCGGTCGCGATCGCTGCGGGTGTCGCCGGCGCGTACGGCGAATGGTGCGTGAGCCCGCACGGTAGCCTCGCGCGCGTCGTCCTCCTCGACCAGTTCACGCGAAACGCGTTCCGCGGCACGCCGCAAGCGTTTTCAGGCGATCCTCGTGCGCTCGCAACGTCGAAGGACGCCATCGCGCGCGGCTTCGATGGTGAGCTTGCGCCTCAGGAGCGCTGGTTTCTCTACATGCCGTTCGTGCACAGCGAAGCGCTCGCCGAGCAGGAACGCGCCGTCGCGCTGTTCGCGTCGCTCGCCGCGCAAACCGGTCTATCGGATCCGCTGTCGTGGACGCGGCGCCATCGCGACATCATCGAGCGCTTCGGCCGCTTCCCTCACCGCAACGAGATTCTCGGCCGCGCATCGACGCCAAAGGAGATCGCCTTTCTCGCGGAGCCGGGGTCGCGCTTCTGATGGACGAAGTGGCTTCGGCATCGCTCGACCCGCCGCTCGCGATCCTCGGCGGAACGTTCGATCCGGTGCACTACGGCCATCTGCGTCTCGCGCGGGATGTGCGTCACGCGCTCCATCTCGACAAGATGCTGCTGGTTCCCGCTGCCGATCCGCCGCATCGGAACGAGCCTTGGGCGTCGATCCGCGACCGCGTCGCGATGCTCGATCTCGCCGTGCGCGATTTCCCCGGCATCGTCGTCGATACGCGCGAGGTTCGTCGCGAAGGCAAGAGCTACACGGTCGACACGCTCACTGAGCTTCGCGGCGACAAGCCGCGCACCCCCCTTCTGTTGCTGGTCGGTGCCGATTCGTTCCGCGGCCTTCCTTCGTGGCACCGCTGGCTTGCGCTCTTCGATCTCGCGCATCTCGTCGTCGTGCCGCGTCCTGGCGTCGCGCTCGACGTCGGACTGTCGCCGGAGCTCGACGCGCAATGGCGCTCGCGGAGAATCGACGATGCGCGGGGCTTGCGCTCGAGAATCGCCGGCGCCATCTACGTCCAGCCGGTCGCGCCGCAACCGACTTCGTCGACGGCGATACGCGCGGCCATCGCCCGAGGCGAAGTCAAATCGGTCGAATTTGCCGGTTTGCTCCCGCCCGCGGTTTTCGCCTATATTGAATCGCACGGACTCTATCGACATCCACCGCATGCGCGTTGACAAGCTGCAAGAGGTCGCCGTCGCGGCCCTCGAGGACATCAAGGCCCGCGATATCAAGATTTTCGATGTCCGTCCGCAAACCAGCCTCTACGACACCATGATCATCGCCTCGGCCGACTCGAATCGGCAGGCGAAGGCGCTTGCCGGCCACGTGCGCGACAAGCTCAAGGAGGCCGGCGCGTCGATCCTCGGCATAGAGGGCGAGGATGCCGGCGAGTGGATCCTCGTCGATGCGGGTGACATCGTCGTCCACGTGATGCAGCCCGCGGTTCGCGACTACTACAATCTCGAGGAGCTCTGGGGGCCGCAGGTACCGCTTCGTCGCGCCGCATCGGCCTGATTGAAGCTCCGCGTCGTCGCGCTCGGTCACCGGATGCCGGCGTGGGTCAGCGCCGGCTTCGACGAATACGCGAAGCGGCTTGCGCGTGGGTTCACCCTGGAGCTGATCGAGATCAAGCCGCGGCCGCGCGTATCGACCGCAAGCGTGGCGCAAGTCCTCGACGCCGAAACGCCGCGAATCCTCGCCGCGTGCGATGGCTTTCGGCTGATCGCGCTCGATGAGCGCGGAAAAGCATGGTCGACCCGGGAATTCGCGGCGCGTCTTGCCCGTTGGCGCGATGGCGGTGATGACGTCGCGTTCGTCATCGGGAGCGCGGACGGCCTCGCCGACGAAGTCAAGGCGAAGGCGCATGCCGTGATGTCGCTCTCCACGATGACGTTGCCCCATGGCCTCGCGCGGGTCGTTCTCGCCGAGCAAATCTACCGGGCAACGACGCTCATCGCCGGTCACCCTTATCATCGCGGCTGACCGGCACGCGACGGACTCGCCGGTGCCGGGTCGGGCAAGCGCGGAGGGCAGTCCCGTGAGCGCACCACTGCTTTATCTCGCATCGAAGAGCCCGCGCCGGGAGGCGCTGTTGCGCCAGCTCGACATCGAGTTCGAGTTGCTGCTGTTGCGCGAAGCGCCCGGCCGCGAGCGCGACGTTGTCGAGGAAACGCTCGATGCCGAGCCGGCCGCGCATTACGTCGAGCGGATGGCACGCACCAAGGCGCAAGTCGGCTGGCGGCGCATGCACGACCGAAGGCTCGCGGAGCGTCCGGTGCTCGGCGCCGACACGGAAGTGATCCTCGACGGCGAAATCTTCGGCAAGCCGCGCAACGCCGAAGACGCCGCCCGGATGATCAAGCGCCTCGCCGGCAGAACGCATCAGGTGCTGACCGCCGTTGCGATGCTTCACCATGACCGTACCGACGTCGAGATCTCGATTTCGCGCGTGACGCTGCGAAGGCTCGGCGCGGCGGAAATCGAGCGATACGTTGCCAGCGGCGAGCCGTTCGACAAGGCCGGCGGCTATGCGGTGCAGGGCCGCGCGGCGGCGTTCATCTCGCGCCTCGAGGGTAGCTACACGGGTGTCGTCGGGCTGCCGCTCTACGAGACGGCGTCGCTGCTCGCGCGCGTGGGGATGCCGGTCGTCTGATCGATGAACGACCCCCACGCTCGCATTGCGCGGCTACGCCGCATCCCGCTTCGCGGGACCAGCCTTCGGCTGTCCTGCGGCCTTCGGCCTTGTGCTCGCTGCCCCCTGAGGGGGCGCGATCAGTTGCTCGGGGCGGCCCTTCGCAACTGACATGACCCACGAGATCCTGATCAACGTGACGCCGCAGGAGACGCGCGTCGCGATGCTCGAGCAGGCCGTCGTGCAGGAACTGCACATCGAGCGCGCCAGCGCGCGGGGCCTGGTCGGCAACATCTACCTCGGACGCGTTGCACGCGTGCTTCCCGGCATGCAGAGCGCGTTCGTCGAGATCGGTCTCGAGCGCGCGGCTTTCCTTCACATCGCCGACATCTGGGAGCATCGCCAGAACGGCCACGGCGAACACCGGCCGATCGAGCGCATCCTGCACGAAGGACAGACGCTGCTCGTGCAGGTGATCAAGGATCCGATCGGCACGAAAGGCGCGCGGCTTTCGACCCAGCTTTCGCTCGCCGGACGACTGCTCGTCTATCTGCCTCAGGATTCGCACATCGGGATTTCGCAACGAATCGAGAACGAGCAGGAGCGCGAGAGCCTGCGCGGAAAACTGACGACGCTACTGCCCGAAGGGTCGTCGGGCGGCTTCATCATCCGCACGATGGCCGAGGCCGCGGCGGAACGCGAGCTTTCGACGGACATCGAATACCTGACGAAGCTCTGGCACGACCTCACCGAGCGTGCTGCGCTGGTGCCGGCGCCGACGCTCCTGTACCAGGACTTGAGCCTCGCGCAGCGCGTGCTGCGCGACATGGCAACGGAGGAGACCGCGCACGTGCTCGTCGATTCGCGCGAGACGTTCCTTCGGATGCAGGCGTTCGCGCGCGAATACACCCCGGCACTCATCGACCACATCGAGCACTACGCGGGGGAGCGCCCGCTCTTCGATCTGCATGGCGTCGAGGACGAAATCGAGAAGGCGCTGGCGCGACGCGTCGATTTGAAGTCGGGCGGCTACCTGATCATCGACCAGACCGAGGCGATGACGACGATCGACGTCAACACCGGCGGCTTCGTCGGCGGCCGCAGCTTCGACGACACGATCTTCAAGACGAACCTCGAGGCCGCGCAGGCGATCGCGCGCCAGCTTCGGATGCGAAATCTCGGCGGCATCATCATCATCGACTTCATCGACATGGAGAATGCCGACCATAGAAACGCCGTGCTCGCCGAGCTCGGCAAGGCGCTCGAGAAGGACCGCACGCGACTCACGGTCAACGGCTTCACGCAACTGGGCCTCGTCGAGATGACGCGCAAGCGCACGCGCGAATCGCTCGCGCACGTGCTGTGCGAAACGTGCCCGACGTGCGCCGGGCGCGGCGAGTTCAAGACGGCGCAGACGATCTGCTACGAGATCCTGCGCGAAATCCTGCGCGAGGCGAAGCAGTTCAACGCGCGCGAATTTCGCATCCTCGCGTCGCAATCGGTGATCGACATGTTTCTCGACGAGGAGTCGCAAAGCCTCGCGCAACTCGGCGACTTCATCGGGAAGCCGATCTCGCTGCAGGTCGAGACGCTGTACACGCAGGAGCAGTACGACGTGGTGCTGATCTAGCGGCGATGGATGAAGTAAGGATTCCGAATTGATTCGTGCGCTTGCTTGCCCCAAATTTCGCCTGAGCACTGGCGCACGAGAGGAGCTGCTTGCGACGAATGGCGGATCGCCGGAATGCCGCAATCGCATGGCGACGCCTGACCCATGACCGGAGGACGATGGAAAGCGGCGTCGAGACGTTTCGTCGTCCGCGTCCGCAGCTTCCTCGCGCGGCTCTTTCGTCGCGAGCCGGCGCCCGGCCGGTTCGAGAGCGGGAGCACATCCTCGTGGCGCGGCTACGTCACGACCGCGCCGCTCGTCGACCCGGCACGCGACTACCTCGTCTACGTCCCTCGCGGATGGACGCGCCGGAAGCGCGCATCGCTTCGCGTCATGTGCCATGGTTGCCGCGAGACCCCCGAGGAATTCGCGGCGCTTACTGGCATCGCGGCTCGTGCCGACCGTGAAGGCACGCTCGTGCTGTTGCCGCGACAGACGAGCGACGCGAATCCATGGACCTGCTGGAACTGGTTCGAGGCGAATACCGAGCGCGGCGCCGGCGAAGCGGCGATCGTCGCGGCGCAGATCGTCGATGTTCGTCGCCGCTATCGCGCCCGGCGCGAGCGCGTCTGGATCGCGGGACTTTCCGCAGGAGGCGCGCTCGCCGCGGTGCTGGCGCTCCGCTATCCGCGGCTCGTGCGCGGCGTTCTCGTTCATTCGGGATTGGCGTGCGGCGCGGCGAAGTCGGCGGCAACCGCATTGTCGGTGATGCGCCGCGGTCCCGACAACGACGTGCTGCGCGTGGCGGACGACGCGCGAAACGCCGCTCGCCCACGCGACGACGCAAGGATTGCGCTCCTCGTCATCCACGGCGATCGCGACGATGTCGTCGCACCGGTCAACGCGGACGCGCTTGTCGAGCAGTTTCTTCGCTTCGACGATTCACAAGCGAACGCGAAGCGGCCGCCCGATCGTTCCACGCGCACTTCGGAAAGCGGGAGGTACAAGGCGCGCGTCGACGACTGGCTAGGAAATGGCGAGCTCATGGTGCGCTACGTGCATGTCGAAGGTCTCGCGCATGCATGGAGCGGCGGCGACGGCGCATTCGACTTCGCCGATCCGCGGGGACCCGACGCGCTCGCTCTCCTTGCGCGCTTCGTCGCGGACACCGCGCGCTGGAAAGCCGCCGCGTGACAGGTTTGGCGACTTGCGGCAGGATGGATGCCCGAACAACGGCGCGCGGAAAGCAACCGGGCGCGCGAACCGCACCAGCAGCACATCCATTGGAGGCAAACATGGGAGTTGCACGTAATGCTCGCCGCGCGTGGCTCGGCGCGATCGGAGCCGCCGCCGCGCTTGGCTTCGCCGCATCGGCCTTTGCCGCCGAGCCGATCAAGATCGGGCTCGTTGCCGCGCTATCCGGACCATCGGCGCAATCCGGCGAAGCGATCACGCAGGGTCTCACCATCGCGATCGACGAGATCAATGCATCGGGCGGCGTGCTCGGACGTCCGCTCGAGCTCGTCAAGCGCGACGACGAATCGAGCCCGCCGAAGGGCGCCACGGCTGCGCGCGAGTTGATCGCGAATGAAAAGGTCACCGCGATTTTCGGCGGCCTCGATACGCCGGTGTCGCTCGCGATCGTGCCGATCGCCAACCGCGATCACGTCCCGTACATGGGCGTATGGGCGGCAGGCACGCCGATCACGCGCAACGGCGCGAATCCGAACTTCGCCTTCCGCGTCTCGGCGGTCGACGTGCTCGTCGACGAGGCACTGCTCAAATACGCGCAGAAGAGCGGCGCGAAGAAACCCGGACTGATTCTCATCAACAATCCGTGGGGCGAATCGAACGAGAAGGGACTGACCGAGCAGGCGAAGCATCTCGGCATCGCGCTCGCCGGGGTGGAAAAGTTCGAGGATCG
The DNA here is from genome assembly GCA_035252665.1 of Casimicrobiaceae bacterium. Classification (GTDB taxonomy): domain Bacteria; phylum Pseudomonadota; class Gammaproteobacteria; order Burkholderiales; family Casimicrobiaceae; genus VBCG01. The sequence goes on from DATFCW010000355.1 coordinate 10,822, forward strand.
TGACGTCGACGTCGTGCCGCAGTTGACGCGCCTCAAGAATGCCGGCGCCGATGCGCTGATCCTCGTCGCCAACGCAGCACCCGGCGCGCAGGTGATGAAAGCGCGGGAGCGGATGGGATGGAAGGTGCCGGTGATCTCGCACTGGGGTGTCTCCGGCGGCCGCTTCCCCGAGCTCGCGGGCCCGACCGCAGGCGACGTCGTCTTCGTGCAGACCTACAGCTTCTTCGGCGACCAGAAACCTGCAGGCAGGAAGGTTCTGTCCGAGCTCGAGAAAAAGTACAAGGTCAGCGGGCCCGAAGGCATCATCTCGCCGGTCGGCGTCGCCGACGCGTACGACGCGATGCACCTCGTCGCGCTGGCGATCAAGAAGGCGGGCAGCACGAACGGTGACGCTGTGCGCAAGGCGCTGCTCGACATCGATCAGTACCAGGGGTTGATCAAGACGTACCACAAGCCGTTCAGCGACCAGAACCACGACGCGCTCTCGCCCGACGACTACATCTTCGTGCGCTTCGAGGGCACGAGGATCGTGCCCGTGCACTAACGCACTCGAAGGCCGCCGCGGCAGCGCGCCCGCGGCGGCTTTTTACGCCTCGCGCACGTTCGCTTCACGGCCATGGACCTTTTCGCTTCGGCCCTCGTCACCGGCGTCGGCCTCGGCAGCATGTACGGCCTGCTCGCGCTCGGCTACTACGTCACGTACGCCGTCTCGAACACCGTCAATTTCGCGCAAGGCAGCGCGATGATGCTGGGCGCGGTCGCGGGCTTCACGTTCGGCGTGACGTTCGGCTGGCCGTGGCCGCTCGCGATTGCCGCTGCGCTGCTCGTGTGCGCGCTGTGGGGCGTGGTCGTCGAGGCGATCGGCGTGCGTCCGTTCGCGCGCCGAGGATCGGATCTCTGGCTGATGGCGACCGTCGCGCTCGGCCTCGTGCTCGAAAACGTCGTGCTGTTCACGTTCGGCAAGGACCCGCGCGGGATGCCGCAATCCGTCCTCACCGCGCAGGCGTTCTCGCTCGCGGGGCTTCGCGTGTCGGTGCTGCAGGTCACGATTCCGCTCGTCGGACTCGCGATCGCGCTCGGGCTCCATGCGCTCACGCGGTATACGCGCATTGGCAAGTCGATGCTGGCGATCGTGCAGAACCCGGAAGCGGCGCGGCTGATGGGCATCGATGTGCGGGCGGCGATCGTCGCGTCGTACGCCGTGTCCGGACTTTTCGCCGGCGTCGCGGGGCTACTGATCGCGCCGCTTTTCACCGTGTCGTCGACGATGGGGACGCTCTTCGGCATCAAAGCGTTCGCCGTCGCGATCCTCGGCGGCATCGCCAATCCGTGGGGCGTCGTCGTCTCGGGATTGATCTATGGCAGTGCCGAGTCGCTGATCACTGCCGCGTTCGGATCGACATACACGCAGATCGTGACGTTCGGGCTCGTCATCGTCGCGCTTGCATTGCGACCCGACGGATTGTTCGGACGTGCGAGCGTGAAGAAGGTATGAGCAAGAGCATCATTGCCCCCGCGGCGACCGAACCCGCGCAGACGGCGCCCGCGGTCGCGGACAGCGCAGCGCGCCCGGGCGTCGATCGTTGGCGACGCTGCCTTCTTCCGACGATCGTCGCGCTTGCGCTCGCCGGCTGCGCCGCTTCGTTTTTCGCAAACAGCTATCAGCAGTACGTGATCGCGATGGTCGCGATCACCGCGATCGTCGGTGTCGGCCTCAATGTTCTCCTCGGACTCGCCGGTCAGCTTTCGCTCGGCCACGTGGGCTTCTACGCGATCGGCGCATATACGTGCGCGATTCTCGGCGCGCGCTACGGCGTGAGCTTCTGGCTTCTGCTTCCGCTGGCGGGCGTGGTCGCGGCAATCGCGGGCGCGCTGCTCGCCGTCCCGGCGCTTCGCGTACGGGGACCCTATCTCGCGATGGTGACGATCGCGTTCGGCTTCGTCATCGAGCAAAGCGCGGCCGAGATGAAGGGACTCACCGGCGGCTGGAACGGCATCATGAACATCCCGCGGCCGCAGTTCGCAACTTACCCGATGAACGAGCTCGGCATCGGCGTCTTCTCGATCGTGCTGCTTGCCGTTCTGCTCGTGCTCTTCGCGCGTTTGCG
>DATFCW010000356.1:0-10666 GCA_035252665.1 Casimicrobiaceae bacterium
GCATGCGGCGAATCGCATCGTCGCGACCGTGGGCGTCGAGAATCTCGTCATCGTCGACACGGCCGATGCGGTGCTCGTCGCGCATCGCGATCATCTGCAGCGCGTGAAAGACGTGGTCGGCGAGTTGAAGGCGCGCGGCCACGAAGCGTACAAACTGCATCGCACGGTGAGCCGGCCGTGGGGGACGTACACGCTGCTCGAGCAAGCGCCGGGATTCAAGATCAAGCGGATCGAGGTGCGTCCCGGCGCGGCGCTATCGCTGCAACTCCATCATCGGCGAAGCGAGCACTGGGTCGTCGTGCGAGGCATCGCGCGCGTGACGAACGGCGAGCGCGAGTTCGACGTGCATCCGAACGAGTCGACGTACATTCCGCTCGAGACGCGCCATCGGCTCGAAAATCGCGGCCGCGAGCCGCTCGTCATCATCGAGGTGCAGTGCGGCGATTATCTCGGCGAGGACGATATCGTGCGGTTCGATGACAAGTACGGGAGGATGCCAGCTGAAAGCAGAGGTACAAAACCGCGGTGAGGGGTGAGCAATGAGAGTGGCTTCGATGAAACGTCTCGCTTGGCCACTCTCCTCCCTCACCCCTCATCGCTTTTGCAGTGCAAATGCACCAATGCGCGGATCACCGCACCGTATAATCGAAGCGACTCGCACCTTCCGATGCCAACGGCCTCGACCAATGCTGCGACGGCCGCTCCGGCGCCTTTTCCGCTAACCCGCGAACCCGTCGCCGACACTGCAACGCCCGCGAACGCGTTCGCGGCGCTGCCCTCGCTCGTTCCTCGCTTGCCGCCTGCCGGGCAGCGCGCGACGCTTCCGCCACTCGCGGGTTCCGCCGATGCGCTCGCGCTCGCGCAAATCGGTCTCGATGCGCGCAACGCGCGGCGAATGCTCGTCGTCATCTGCGCCGATGCGCTCGCCGCGACGCGGCTCGCAAGCGAGATCGGCTGGTTTGCGCCGGCGCTCGCCATCGCGACGTTTCCGGATTGGGAAACGCTGCCGTACGACCATTTCTCGCCGCATCAGGATCTCGTTTCCGACCGGCTCGCGACGCTTTACCGGATCACGCGCGGCGAATGCGATGTCGTGCTCGTCGCCGCGCAGACCGCGCTCTATCGTCTCGCGCCGCAGTCGTTCCTCGCCGCGCACACGTTCTTCCTGTCGCAAGGACAGCGGCTGGACGTCGATGCGCTTCGTGCTCAGCTCGCGCTCGCCGGCTACACGCACGTGGCGCAAGTCGTGTCGCCCGGCGAATTCAGTGTGCGCGGCGGGCTGATCGATCTTTATCCGATGGGCGCGGCGCTGCCGTATCGGCTCGACCTCTTCGGTGATGAGGTCGAAAGCATCAAGACGTTCGACGCCGATTCGCAGCGCACGCTCTACCCGATGCGCGAAGTTCGGCTGCTGCCGGCGCGCGAGTTCCCGCTCGACGAAGCGGGACGAACGCGCTTTCGCAGTCGCTTTCGCGAGGTGTTCGAGGGCGACCCGTCCCGCTCGACGCTCTACAAGGACATTTCCGCGGGCATCGTGCCCGGGGGCATCGAGTACTACCTCCCTTTGTTCTTCGAGAGCACTGCGACGTTCTTCGACTATCTTCCAGCGAATGCGATCGTCGCGCTGCACGGCGACGTCGACGCGGCGATCGACCGCTTCTGGGACGACACCCAATCGCGCTACCGCCTGATGCGCGGCGACAAGGCGCGCCCGCTTCTCGCGCCCCCGACGCTGTTCCTGCCGCACGACGAGCTGCGCGGCGCGATCAAGCCGATGTCGAGGATCGAAGTGCCGCTCGCCGCCGCCGATGCAGCGCTGCCCGTCGACGCCGCGACGCGGCGATTGCCGCCCGTCATGGTCGACCGCCGTGCGGAAGATCCGTTGTCGGCGCTGAAGCACGTCCTTGCGATGCTCGACGGGCGCATGCTCCTCGTCGCGGAAGGGCCGGGCCGACGCGAGACGATGCAGCAGTATTTCGCCGAGTACGGCGTGCGTCCGGCGATCGTCGAGAGCTTCGCCGATTTCGTTGCGAGCGATGCGAAGGTCGCGTTGACCGCAGCGCCGCTGCAAGTCGGGTTCGCATGGCCGGCCGCGCGCATCGCATTCGTCACCGAAGCGGAGCTGTACGCGAATGTCGTTCGCCGCGGCGCACGCGAGGGGCGTCGCTCGAACCTCGACGCGATGGTACGCGACCTCTCCGAGGTGCGCATCGGCGATCCGGTCGTGCACGAGGAGCACGGCATCGGACGCTATCTGGGTCTCGTTACGCTCGACGTAGGCGAAGGCGAGACCGAGTTTCTCCAACTTGTCTACGCGAACGACGCGAAACTCTACGTGCCGGTGTCGAACCTGCACGTCATCAGCCGCTACAGCGGCGCATCGCCCGATGCGGCGCCGCTGCACGAGCTCGGCAGCGGCCAATGGGAGAAGGCGAAACGCAAGGCAGCGAAGCAGGCGCACGACACGGCGGCCGAGCTATTGAACCTCTACGCGCAGCGCGCCGCGCGCACCGGCCACGCGTTCTCGTTCAAGCCACACGACTACGAAGCATTCGCCGAAGGGTTTGGCTTCGACGAGACGCCCGATCAGCAAGGCGCGATCGACGCGGTAATCGCGGATCTTTCGGCGGGCCGGCCGATGGATCGTCTCGTCTGCGGCGACGTTGGCTTCGGCAAGACCGAGGTCGCGCTTCGCGCAGCGTTCATTGCCATCGCCGACGGCAAGCAGGTTGCGCTGCTCGTGCCGACGACGCTGCTCGCCGAGCAGCACTTCCAGGTCTTCTCGGATCGCTTCGCCGACTGGCCGGTGAAGCTGGCCGAGCTCTCCCGCTTTCGGTCGACGAAGGAAGTGAAGGCGGTGCTCGACGGGCTCGCAAGCGGACGCATCGACCTCGTCATCGGCACGCACAAGCTGATCCAGTCCGACGTGAAGTTCAGAAACCTCGGCCTCGTGATCATCGACGAGGAGCATCGCTTCGGCGTGCGGCAGAAGGAGCAGTTGAAGCGCCTTCGCGCCGAAGTCGACGTGCTGACGCTGACCGCAACGCCGATCCCGCGCACGCTCGCGATGTCGCTCGAAGGCATCCGCGATTTCTCGGTGATCGCGACTGCGCCGGAGCGGCGGCTCGCGATCAAGACGTTCGTCGCGCCGTACTCGATCGGCATCGTGCGTGAGGCCGCACTGCGCGAGCTGAAGCGCGGCGGCCAGATCTACTTCCTGCACAACGACATCGACACGATCCGCACGACGGCCGAGCGATTGAAGGAGCTTCTGCCCGAAGCGCGCATCGCCGTCGCTCACGGCCAGATGGGCGAGCGCGAACTCGAGCACGTGATGCGCGATTTCTATGCGCAACGCGTGAATCTGCTGGTGTGCTCGACGATCATCGAGACCGGCATCGACGTGCCCACGGCGAACACGATCATCATCGATCGCGCCGATCGCTTCGGTTTGGCGCAGCTCCATCAGCTTCGCGGGCGCGTCGGTCGCTCGCATCACCAGGCGTATGCGTACCTGCTGACGCCGCCGTCGGAAGCGCTGTCCGCGCAGGCGAAGAAGCGGCTCGAAGCGATCCAGATGATGGAGGACCTGGGCTCGGGCTTCTGCCTCGCGATGCACGACCTCGAAATCCGTGGCGCGGGCGAAGTGCTCGGCGAGGAACAGTCGGGCGAGATGCAGCAGATCGGCTTCCAGCTCTACGCCGATATGCTGAAGGCTGCGGTGTCGGCGCTCAAGGCGGGCCGCGAGCCGGATCTCTCGCAGCCACTCGGCGTGACGACGGAAATCAATCTCCATGCGCCCGCGCGCTTGCCCGAAACCTATTGCAGCGACATTCACGAGCGCCTCGTGCTGTACAAGCGATTCGCGAGCTGCGAATCGGTCGAGGAGCTCGATCGCCTGCGCGAGGAGCTCGTCGATCGTTTCGGTCCAACGCCTGCACCGGCGCAAGCGCTCGTCGCGTGCCATCGCCTGCGTCTTCTCGCGCGACAACTTGGCGTCACGAAGATCGACGCGGGTCCCGAGCGAACGATGCTTCAATTCGTGAAGACGCCGCCGTTCGACGCGGGCAAGTTGATTCAACTCGTGCAAAGGGATGGACACATTCGCTTCGCGGGGCAGGATCGCGTGCGGATCGACCGCGCGGCGCCGACGCTGGACGAGCGCGTCAGGCTGGTGCGGGAGTTTTTGGGGAAGCTGCAATGACGAGTGGGCTGCCCCCACAGATGCACGTCTTCGTGCGCGACTGGCTCTCCGCGAACCAGGTCGTGCAGCGAAGCCGCGACGGCGCCGTCGTCATCGACTCGGGTTACGGCAAGCACGCGCCACTGACGCTCGCGCTCGTCGCATCGCGCATGGGTCTCGACGGCGCGCCGCTCGCCATGATCGTCAACACGCACTGCCATTCCGACCACATGGGCGGCAATGCGGCGCTCGCTCGCGCATACGGCTGCCCGATCGCGATACCCGCCGGCGAAGTTGCGCCAATCGCCGCGTGGGACCAGCGCACGCTGCTGCTCGATTACGCCGACCAGCGCGCCGAGCGCTTTGTCGCGAACGTCGCGATCGAACCCGGCTCGACGCATGTATGGGGCGATCTCGAATGGAGAGCGCTCGCGGCGCCGGGACATGACATGCGCGCGCTCGTCTTCTACAACGACGAGCATCGAATCCTGATTTCCGGCGATGCGCTCTGGGAGAACGGATACGGCTTCGTGATGCCGTCCGAGATCGATCCCGATGCGCTCCCCGCGACCCGCGCAACGCTCGAAATGATTGCGGGCCTCGACGTTCGCGTCGTGATTCCCGGACATGGCGAGCCGTTTCGTGACGTGCGGGCCGCGCTCGAACGCGCCTTTCGCCGCACGGAAGCGTTCGAGGCCGATCCGTTGCGCCTCGCGCGACACGCGCTGAAGGTCGTGCTCGTGTTCGCGCTGCTCGACCGCGAACGGCTGCCGCTGGCAACGATGCCCGACTATGTCGAACGAATCGGCATCTATCGCGAGTTCAACGCGCGCTTTTTCAAGCTTCCGGCAGCGACGCTCGCGTCGCAACTGATCGACGAGTTGACGCGCCTCGGCGCGGTACGAAGCGAGGATGGCGATCTGCTGCCGGCTTGATCGGTTTACATCTGGCGAAACAGATGATGGAAGCTGCGGCTCACCTCGAGCTTCTCGTCGCTGCCCTTCAAGTGAATCACGTGATTGCCGCGCAGGTTGCGGCTCACGTGCTCGACCGCGCCAACGCGCACGAGCGTCGCGCGATGGATCTGCCAGAACTCCTCTGGATCGAGTTCGGCGACGAGCTCCTTGATCGGCTTGCGGATCAGCGCCTCGAAGCGCGCGGTCTGCACGCGCGTGTATTTGTCTTCGGCGCGAAAGAACAGGACGTCGCTCGTCGGAATCATCCTCAGACCGCCGCCCACGCTCGCCTGCACCCATCGCAGGAAAGTCGCCGATTTGCCGCCGCCCGTGCGAAGACGCTGCGCGAGATCGGCGAGCAGCGCATCCATCGTCGGCGCCGCTTGACCCAAACGCGCACGCAGCCTTTCGCATGCGATCGCGACGCGCTCGGGCTCGGCGGGCTTCAGCAAGTAATCGACCGCCCCCTGCTCGAAGGCGTCGATCGCGTGTTGGTCGTATGCGGTCACGAATACGACATGGACGCGGCCCGCGAGCGCCCGCGCGGCGGCGATGCCGTCCATCTCCGGCATCCGGATGTCGAGGAATGCGATGTCGGGATCGACGCTTCGCGCGAGCGCCAGCGCTTCCCGTCCGTTCGCCGCTTCGCCGACGATCGCGAGCTCGGGCCACGCTTTTTGCAACTGGCAGATGATCTGCTCGCGCATCAGGCGCTCGTCGTCGGCGACGATCGCGGTCGGTGCCGGTGCGGGTCTCATCGCGACAGACTCTACCCGGCCGAAGATGCGATTTCGTATGGGATCTTGATCGTCGCGCGCGTGCCACCCTCGAGCGGCAGGTCGATGATCAGCTCGGCGCGCTCGCCATAGAGCGCGTGCAGCCGCTCCCGCACGTTCGCGAGCCCCATGCCGGCGTCACCTTTCGGCGCGAAGCCGACGCCACTGTCCTGCACGTGCACCGCGAGCTGTCCATCGAGCATTTCGGCCGCGATATGAAGCGTGCCGCCTTCGGCCTTCGGCTCGAGGCCGTGCTTGATCGCGTTCTCCACGAGCGTTTGCAACATCATGGACGGGAAGATGGCCGACTTCAATCCGTCCGACACGTTCACCGATAGACGCATCCGGTCTTCCATGCGCAGCGCCATGATGTCGAGGTAGGCGGTGCAAAGGTCCAGTTGTTGCCCGAGCGTCGGGCGGCGCGCATCGCGCATTTGCGGGATCGCCGAGCGCAGGTAGCGAATCAGGCTTCGCTGCATGCGCGATGCGCGCGGCGGGTCGGTCTGGATGAGCTGATCGACGCTCGCCAGCGTATTGAACAGGAAGTGCGGCTCGATCTGCGCCTGGAGCGCCTGCATTCTCGCTTCGACGACGGTTCGCTCGAGTTGCTCGGTCTCCGCGCGTCGCGTCGCTTGCTCGGCGGTCGCTTCCGCGCGCCGCTTGCCGCCCGCGACGATCTTGATGATCAGCGACGCGATGACGAGGATCAACGCGAGAATCGGATGCCCGAGGATCCCGCCGAGCGTCAGTGCAAGGACCCCGACGGCGGCGAGTTTTATCCACGAAACCACCGCGAGCCAGTCGAAGAATCCCCACCAGGCGATGGCCATGCCGCGGCCGATCGTTGGGAGGGGCTCGCGGCTGCGCGGGCGCGTCGAGTCGGCGCGGCGGGCCGCCGCACTCTCGGCCTTCGCTCCGGAAAGAGGATCGCTCACGCTGCCGCCTCGCTTCGCATTCGGCGAAGATTACCCGCAGCCGCGCGAGGCGGGCCAGCGCGGCCTGACGCAATGCGGATATGCGCAACGAAACGCGCGAAACGCAGGACGAACGGCACGCCGCGCGGGCGCGCAGCCGGTCGAAGCGGTCTTAGCCCTGGGGCTGCAGGTATGCCTCGACCGGCAGCGTGATCACGATGTCGTCACCGGGCGCGCCGACGTTGAGCCCGGCCGTCATGCCGAAATCCGACCGCTTCAACGTGGCGGTTGCCTCCGCGCCGCACATCGGTTTCTTGTTGAACGGGTTGGCGGCGCAATGAAACCCGGTGACAGCGAGCGTCACCGGCTTCGTGACGCCGTGCATTGTCAGGTCGCCGGTCGCGCTGACGAGTCGATCTCCGTCGAATTTGAGGTTCTCCGATTTGAACGTGATCGTCGGGTACTTCTCGACGTCGAAGAACCGCTCGCTCTTGACGATCGCATCGAGGCGCGTGTCGTAGGTGCGGATCGACGACGTGTCGATCGTGACGTCGATCGATCCGGTCTTCGCCGCGCGATCGAGCGTCACCTTGCCTTCGAGCTTGCCGAAGTTGCCGTGCTGATGCGAAAAGCCGATGTGCGTCGCCTCCCATTGCGGCTGCGAATGCACGGGATCGAACACGTAGACGTCCGCGCCGAGCGCGGGCAACGCGACAGATGACGCGAAAGCGACCAATGCGATGCGGGCGTTCATGAGGTTTCGGCTCCTTCGTGGTTGGGCATGGGCGTCGAGCGCCTTGATTCAATGCGATGGCGCGAGAACGATGCGAACGCGAACGGCGATGTCGTTCGCGACGGTGTCCGGATCGGACCATTCGCCTTCGCCGATCCGGTAATCGAGCCTTCGAATCGAGAACTCGCCTTCGGCGATGCGATCGCCGGCCGCGTCGCTCTTGACGCTGATCGGCACGATGCAATCGCGCGTGCTGCCCTTGATCGTCAGCTTGCCGTCGACTTCGTAGCGGTTGCCGCCGCCCAAGTCCTTGATCGCCGTCGAAGCGAAGTGCGCGACGGGGAATTTGGCCGTGTCGAACCATTGCGATCCGCGCGCGGCCTCTTCCGAATCCGTGCTCGCCAGATCGATGCTCGCCAAGTCGATGTCGAGGACGGCTTTCGACGCACCGAGCGCGTCGGGGCGAAACACGATGTCGCCCTTCCATTTTCGAAAGCGTCCGTCGAACTTGACGCCCATCTGCTTCACGGTGAACGCGATCTCGCTCTTGTCAGCGACGATCGTTTGCGCGGCCGCGAAGGGCGCTACGAGCGTCGCAAGCGCGATGCCGAGCGACAGCAGTGACCTCGTCATTCTCAACGCGCAGCCTCGTTCGATTTGAGAAGCGGCAGCATCCTCGACAGCACGACGTCGCGATCGACTAGGTGATGCTTGACCGCGGCCGCCACATGCACCGCGAGAACGGCGAAGAGCGATGCATTGAGCGAGACGTGAACGATGCGCAATACGTCGCCGAGCGCGCGATCCTTCGCGACGAGATCGGGCAGTGGCAGGACGCCGAGATAAACGACCTGCACACCGGTGGCCGAGCTGTACAGCCAGCCGCTGATCGGAATCGCGAATAGCAGCACGTATAGAAGCGCGTGCGATATCGCCGCCGAACGGCGCTGCCACCGCGGCATCGGCACCGGCGTCGGATGCGGATGCACGGCGCGCCACGCGACACGCAGCGACGTCAGCAGGAAGACCGTGATGCCGATCGACTTGTGGAACAGGTACCAGTGCAGCTTGCGCGGGGAGATCGGCAGCGCCACCATCGAGAGGCCAAGCAGCAGATTCGTCACGACGAGCGCCGCGGTGAGCCAGTGCAACGCGATGGCGCCGGCGTTGTACGCTTCGCTTCGATGCTGCTGTCGCAGAACGGCGCTCATCGGTGCAGTAACAGCCTGTCCACGTGCCCTATTCCGCGTCCCGTCAGGCCGCCTGGTGGAGGGTTTGCATGAAGTGGCGAAGACCGTCGAGCAGCATCTGCACGGCAAGGGCGGTCAGCACGAGTCCCATCAGCCGCTCGACCGCGATCATCCCACGCTCGCCGAGCACGCGCTGCAAACGATACGCGGCGACCAGCACGAGCGTCGCGACGATCATGGCGGCGCTGAGCGCCAGAAACCACGCGAGCCGATGCGTCGGATCGCGCGAGACCATCAGCATGACGGTGGCGAGCGCCGAAGGTCCCGCGATCGAAGGAATCGCGATCGGTACGAGGAACGGCTCGACGCCGGGAGGGTCGCCAAACACGCCTTCCGGATGGCGAAACACCATCCGCAGCGCGATCAGGAACAGGATGATGCCGCCGGCAATCGCGAGCGATACCTCCGAAAGCTGGAGCCAGCGCAGAAACGCCTGGCCCCCGAACATGAAGGCGACCAGGATCAGGTACGCGGCGACGCACTCGCGAAGCACGATGCGCGCGCGGCGCGCAGGTTCAACATTGGCGAGCGCCGCGACGACGATCGGCACGTTGCCGAAGGGATCGATCACGAGAAGCAGCAGGACCGCGGCCGAGAAGATGTCGCTCATATGCACCACGGCAATGCGGCCGTCGATCGGAAACGTACGGCGAGCCTTGACGGGTGAAATCGGCTCGCCTCATCCTCTTGCGACCAGCATTCATCGTGCATCGGCGCAATGCGCAGCATTCCAGGCGAGGCCGTTCTGTCTCGACGAAGGGCGAACGATAGCGCGACCGTGCGCGGATGGGGAGACCGGCCAGCGTGATCGAGGGAAACACGCGACAGACAGGAAAGCTACGAAAGGTCGTCTACACCTGCGTCACCGCGGGTTACTCGGTGGTGCCGGTTCACCCCCAACGGGGCTGGGACTACGTCTGCTTCTCGGAGGAACGGATCGACGTTGCCGGTTGGCGGATGCAGCCCATCCCGGCCGACGCATTCGTGGTCGAGCACGACCTCCGCCCCGACGACAAGGCGAAGACAAGCAAGTGCATCAAGCTTTTGCCGCATCGCTTTCTGCCGGGCTACGACGTGTCGATCTGGATCGACGCGACGCTCGCGTTTCGTCGAAACGTCGACCTCGATGCGTTGCTCGACCGCTTCCTTGCCTCGGGCAGGCCGTTCCAGGTACGAGCACATCCGTATCGCCGCTGCACCTATGACGAAGCGCTGCAGGTGCATCGCAACGCCAAGGACACGGCTGCGAACGTCCTGCGGCTTGTCGAGTACCTGAAGCAGAATCGCTTTCCGCGAAACCTTGGCCTCACCGAGAACAACTTTCTTCTGCGGCTGCATCACGATGCGCGCGTGATCCGCTTCTCGGAACGCTGGTGGCAGCTCGTGCAGGAATTCAGCCGGCGGGATCAGCTGACGTTCATGTTCGCGGCATGGCGCGAGGGTCTCGACGTCGACATCATCGACGATCGCGTCGATCCATCGCTAGAGCGGTCGAGCGACGGCGAGGCGCGCGGCGCCTTCTTCGACGCGACGTTCGAGATGCATCGCGAGGTGGTGCCACCGTTTCGCCGCGCGCGATCAGCGCGCTGGTACCTGCGCTACTACCGCGCGCGCATCGCCGAAACGTTGTTGTTCGCCAACAACCGCGCCGGCGACCTTGCCTGGTCCGCGTGCGAGTACAGGCAGAGGTTCGGTCGCTGGCCGAACCTCGTCGCGCCGCGCACGCTGACCGAAACGCTACTCAGGACTCGCGTGTTCGGCGATGCCAGGGACATCGAGCGCGCGCGAATCTCGGACAAGGAATGGGCGAAGCATTTCATCGCGCGGCGCGTGGGCGACAACTTGGTGGTGCCG
>DATFCW010000357.1:0-6270 GCA_035252665.1 Casimicrobiaceae bacterium
CCGAGTTCTGGATGATCGAGCCGGAGATCGCGTTCTCCGATTTGGGCGACGATGCGACGCTCGCCGAAGCGCTGCTCAAGCACATCTTCCGCACGGTGCTCGACGAGCGAGCCGACGACATGGCATTTTTCGAGCAGCGGATCGAGAAGGGCGTGATCGCGAAACTCTCCGGCATCGTCGAATCGGAGTTCGTGCGCATGGATTACGCGGAAGCGATTCGCGTGCTCTCGCAGGCGAGCCAGAAGTGGGAGTTTCCGGTCGCGTACGGAACGGATCTTCAATCGGAGCACGAGCGGTATCTCTCCGAGACGTATGCCAAGAAGCCGGTGATCGTGATGAACTATCCGAAGGCGATCAAGGCGTTCTACATGCGCGTCAACGACGATGGCCAAACCGTCGCCGCGATGGACGTGCTCGCGCCGGGCATCGGCGAGATCATCGGCGGCAGTCAGCGCGAGGAGCGCCTCGACGTGCTCGATGCGCGCATCGCCGAGGCCGGCCTCGACAAGGAGCATTACGGCTGGTATCGCGACCTGCGCCGCTACGGCACGGTGCCGCACGCCGGTTTCGGTTTGGGCTTCGAGCGGACGATTGCTTACGCGACCGGGCTTGCGAACGTGCGCGACGTGATTCCGTTTCCGCGGACGCCGGGGAACGCGCGCTATTAGGGATCAGGATTCAGAGCCCGCATCCGCGCCTCTCTGCTGACCGCCGAATCCTGGTCCTGTTGCCACGGCACGTAGCCGAACTGGTCGTGCCCGAGCCACGTGTAGTAGAGGCCGATCGTCCCGCGCGTCTGCGAGCTGTCGCCAACGTCGGGATAGAATGCGTCGCGGCGATTCAACAGATAGCGCAGCGAAATCCCGTGGTGTCCCGCGACGCGCACCGTGAACGACGCATCGAGCCGCAGGATATTGTCGTGGCCACCGCGCGCGGTGGCACCGACGTTGCTCACGAAATACTCGCGCGCCGTCAGGTCGAGCGCCGCGCGGTCGCCCGAGATGAAGCGGAGCGCGACGAGACCCTGCGGCGACACGCCGTAGTGGTAGTCGCGATCCGACGTGCTTCTCGTGGTGCCGACTGCCGTATAGCCGACGCCGCCGAGAACGGTGCCCTGCAGCGCGAACGCAGCGGAAATCTTCCATTGCGCCGTCGTTCCGACGCCGGCCGCGGTGCTCGACACGCGGAAGGTTTGCGGCGCGATGTAATCGTAGATGCCGTACAAGCCCCAGACGCCGCGATAGTTGGCGCCTGCTTCGTACGTCTTTCCCAGCAGAAGGCCGCGCGTCAGCAGGCTCTCGGCTCCATTCGCGCTCGACGCGCTGGCCTCGAGACTGAAGTAATCGAACGGGCGCGAATACGTGTATCCCTGACGGCCGGGTAAGCCGTAGTCGATCGCGTAGTCGAGGACTGCCTCGTTCGGCTTGTCTTCCGTCGCCGACAACCCCGCGCTGCTCTGAATGCGGCGGCTGTATCCGATTTCGAGTCGGCTGAAATAGATCGGGTCGTGACTCGGGAAGATCGTCCTGAAGCGATCACCGAACGCGAGACGATTGAAGCCGACCGGCGGCGAGATCAGTGCCGCCGCCGTCTCGCGCCAGAACGGCGGCACGTTCTCGTGCTCGAGCGTGAGATTCGCGAGGCGGAACAGGATTTCGCCCAGGAAGCTGCCGCCAATGCCGGTGTTGATCTGGTCGTTGCGCGATGGCAGGCTGCGCTCGCCCGCGATCTCCCATAGCGCGCTACCTGCGAAGGTATAGCCGAGCGATTCCCAGTAGTTGAGCCCCGAGGCGCGCGCGAATCCCTGGTACATCGAGCCCGCGTACGGATGACCGAGCTGATTGATCTCGAACGGATCGCGATCGACGACCCAACTGCTGTGCAGATTGCGCCTGATCGTCGAGATGTTGCTCGCGAAGTCGGTGCCGAGCACATGCCGGTCGAACTGGTTCAGCAGGAACTCGAAGCCGACGATCTCCGCGGCCGGGATGAGATAGCTCTTGCTCGCGTCGATCCGCACCTCTGCGGCGCGATCCTCGGCAGGCGTCGCCGCCGGATCGTCGCGAATCGTTTCAGGTGTGATCGACGGGCTTACGTCCGCCCGCACGTTTTCGGCATTGGCCGCAATGCGCGACGCGCGGAGCTCCGCCCATTGGGTGGGAAGATCGGCCGCGGCGGCGCTCGAAAGCGCAGCGAGCGCGGAGACGCCAAGCGCCGCGCGCAGCGGCGCGGCCATGCTCATTTCGGACGGATGGTCGCGCGCTTGAACTCGTCGAACGAAAGCGTTCCGTCGTGGTTGGTGTCGAGCTCGTCGAAGACCTTGCGCGCCTCTGCGTCGGCGGCTGCGTTCGCGTTGCCGCCGGCCGTAGACGACGCCGACGATGCGCCGTTGCTCGATGCCGCGGCCGACGATGCGGGCGCCGCGGTCGTTGCCGGTGTGCCCGGTGTCGCGGGAGGCGGCGTGGTCGAATTGTTGTTCGATGCCTGCGCAAGCATCGAATCGGGCGTTGCGCCCGCGGTGGTCGCGGCGAGTGCCAGGCCGATGGCAGCGAGCGCCGATGCGAGGTTCGTCATGCGGAAATTCATGGCAACTCCTTTGGGAAACGGGCAGGCGCCCTTCGCGCCGCCGACTCAAAGTCGATGCAAGGAACCTGCCCGGGACGATTCGGTGCGGTCTCGATCGACGCGCACGACATCGCGTGGACGGTCGGACCGGCCCGATGTGTACCGGCGGCGCCTCGTGTAGGACGAACACCGCCGACGCGACGAGCGATCCGCCTACGGGGAGGCGGCTTGCGTCACCGGTTGCTTCGACATTCCAATTCCGCGGCCGATGGTCGACAATGCGCTGCCATCCCCCCGGAGAAGAACAATGCAAAAGCGGCTTGCCTGCCTGCTCCTCGTGTCGACGCTGCTCGCTGGCTGCGCCGGGATGCATCCGCGGCCGCCCATCGAAAGCAAGATGCTGACGTGCGAAGGCGAGGGTGCCTGCGTCGTCACCGTCAACGTCGCGTGCACACATTTCTACGGCTGCGATTTATCGGTCGACTACGACCTCGTGCTCGTAAAAGGGCGCGGCAAGCAGACGAACATCGCCTGGCGCCTCGCTGGCGATGCGTCCGCACAATTCGCGCAGAACGGGATCGTGGTCAACGATCCCGAAATTCAATGTGCCGCGAAACCGGAAACGCGTGAGTTTCAGTGCACCGACAGGCATCACGACTTCGGCATCTTCAAGTACCGTGTCAATGTCACGGTGCCGCAGAGCATCTTCGGGCCGCGCGGCGTCCCGTCGCTCGACCCGTGGATCGTCAACGATTGAAGAATCGAACGAACAGGGAGACCATATGAATGCAAAGCCGAAGCTGGTTGCCGTTGCGTCAGCGCTCGTCGTCGCGGGATGCGCGACTGGCGGCTTTCATACGACGGAGGCAAAAGATTGCAGGGGTTCGGGCGTTTGCAAGATCGATGTAACCGTCGATAACTGCCGCATAACCGTTGCCGACCCGATCAACGTCTACGACGGAGCAAAGGAAATCCATTGGGACATCAAGACTGACACCTATTCCTTCCCCGAGGACGGCATCTTCATCAAGAACGATGCGGGAGGCCAGGCGGATGATCTCAGGCGTCTGAACGACAAGACGTTCAAACTGCACGACAAGAATTCGTCAGACCAGACGAAGATCGACTACGGCATCAAAGTGCTTCACAACAACGTGCCGTGCTCACCGCCGCTCGATCCCGGCATCATCAACCACGGCTGACCGCCGCGCTGGTTAGGCCCGCCAGCCAGGCGCGCGCTTGCGCCTTCGCCTCGTCGTAGGCGAGCGCGCGCCCGGCCGCTTCGCTCGGCGCGAACGTGGCGTCGCCTAGCGCACGTCGGGCCGCGTCGATACGCGGCGCGAGAAACGCCTCGTCGGCCGGATCGCGATGAAGGCCGGTCGATTGTGCATGCGCTTCGGCCGCGCCGAAGAGCCTGGCGGCGCGCTCCCATTCGCCGTTCGACGCGGCGAGTCCAGCGCAGACTTCGAGCACGCTTTGCGCCGCGGGCTTCGACCCGGTCTCGTCGACGATGTCGATCACTTCCAGCAGCATCGCCGGCACGCGCGCTTTCGCGTGATCGACGGTCGACATTGCAAGGTTCAGTAGTCCGATCGCGATGCTTTCGCGATCGTCGATCCCTCGCGCGAGCGCGATTACCTGCTCGTACAGCGGCACGGCTGAGGAAACGTCGTTTTGCGTCCGATGGAATTGCGCCATCGCGTTCAGGGCGGCGACGAGGTCGTGCTGATCGCCCTGCTCGCGCGCGAGGGCGACAGCTTCCTCGAGATGGGCGCGAGCGGTTGTCGTATCGCCAAGCCCAAGACATGCCATGCCGAGCGGCTGCAGCGCCGCGGCGATGCGCCGTTTGTCGCCGCGCGCGCGCGCAATCGCGAGGCTCTCGTCCAGGTATCGGCGCGCCTCGTCGTAGCGCCCGAGCCAGCACGCAATCTGCCCGGTGTCGAACAACGCGCGGCAGCGCGCGAGCGATGGATCGTCGGTGCGCGTTCGGACAAGCGCTTCGGTCGCAAGTCGAAGCCCCAGGCCGAGCAGGCCGCGGGTGATCCAGTAAGGCTTCGCCGCGTGCACCAGGCGCAGGCCAAGCTCGACGCCTCCCGCGGCGTGATCGCACCACGCGTACGCGGCCAGTAGATTCTCGCGTTCGAGGTCGAGGCGCGCAAGCCATTCAGCCTGCTCGGGACCCACGAGCTCCGGGCGCGCCTCTTCGGTCAGCGCGACGTAGTGATCGAGATGTCGATCGCGAAACTTGCCGGCCTCCCCCGATGTTTCGAGGCGCTCCGCGGCGTATTCGCGCACCGTTTCGAGCATCCGATAGCGCGTGGCATCCGCATCGAGCACCGCGAGCGATTTCTCGATCAGATGCGCGAGCACGTCGAGCACGTTGTCGCGTTCGAGCGTCTCGTCGGCAGTGATTGCTTCGGCGTCCTCCAGCGTGAACCCGCCGGCGAATACCGACAAGCGACGAAACAGCGTTCGTTCCGCCGGCGTCAAGAGCTCGTGACTCCAGTCGATCAGTGCGCGAAGCGTCTGCTGGCGCGGCAGGGCGGCACGATCGCCGGTGGTGAGCAGGCGAAAGCGATCGGTCAGGCGCGCCGCGATCGTTTGCACCGGCAACGCGCGAGCGCGTGCCGCGGCGAGCTCGATCGCCAGCGGAATGCCGTCGAGGCGCCGGCAGATTTCCGCGATGTCCGCCGCGTTCTGCTCGCTTACGACGAACGATGGCTGCGCCGCCGCGATGCGATCGAGCAGCAAACGCACCGCATCCGATTGCACGAGCGACGACAGCGATGCGGTGCGCGAAGGATCGGGAACGACGAGCGGCGAAAGCGCATACGTCGCCTCGCCGCGGATATTCAAACGCTCGCGGCTCGTCGCGAGAATCCTCACGTTCCTGACGGCTTGCAGGAGCTCGGCGGCGAGGCTCGCGCACGCATCGATCAGATGCTCGCAGTTATCGAGGATCACGAGCATGGTGCGCGTGGCGCAATGGCGGATCAGCGCCTGCATTGGCGATGTGCCATCGTCGCGAATGCCCAACACCGACACGACAGCCTGGGGAACGAGTTGCGGATCGGCAAGCGACGCGAGCTCGATCAGCCACACGCCATCGGGAAAATCGTCGAGCAGGTCGGCGGCTGCCTGCAGCGACAGTCGCGTCTTGCCGAGGCCTCCTGTTCCGACGACGGTGACGAGACGCGACTGCAACACGAGCTTGCGCGTCTGCGCCAGCTCTCGCTCGCGCCCGATGAACGACGTCACCTGCTGCGGAAGGTTGTTCGGGATGCCCTCGAGCGATCGCAGCGCGGGAAAGGTCGAAGGAAGCCCTCGATGTGCGACCTGGAAGATTCGTTCGGGTTGCGCGAGATCGCGAAGCCGCACGAGGCCCAGGTCGCGCAACTCGACGTCGCCCGGCAATCGACCGGTGATGAGATCGGCAACGGATTGGGACAAGAGCATCTGCCCGCCGTGCGCGGCGCTCATGATCCGCGCTGCGCGATTGACGGCGCTGCCGAAGAAGTCGTTGTCGCGGCGCTCGACGACGCCCGCGTGCATGCCGCAGCGAACGCGTAGCGGCACCGCATCTTCCCCGAGCTCGCCGAGCGATTGCTGAATCGCGACGGCGGCGAGCACCGCGTCGAGCGGATCCGCGAACGCGGCATGGACGCCGTCACCAGTCATCTTGACGACACTGCCCTGCCGTGTCTC
>DATFCW010000358.1:0-14440 GCA_035252665.1 Casimicrobiaceae bacterium
CGTCCGACATCCTTCGCTACCTGATCGCGACGCAACACGCCGAGGGTGATTGGTCGCAGAATCAGTGGCTCGGCGGCAAGCCGTTCTGGCGCGGACAGCAACTCGACGAATGCGCGTTTCCGGTGCTGCTCGCCGCGGCACTTGCCGAGCGCGGAGCGCTCGACGGCATCGAGGTGTTCGACATGGTGCGTCGAGCGCTTCGATTCATCATACAAACCGGTCCTGCGACGGCGCAGGATCGCTGGGAAGAGGATGGCGGGATCAACGCGTTCACGCTTTCCGTATGCATTGCCGCGCTCGTCTGCGGCGCACTGTTTCTCGACGAGCCGTCGCGCATGCTCGCGCTCGACGTCGCCGACTGCTGGAATTCGCGGATCGAGGACTGGACGAGCGTTCGCGACACGCCGCTCGCGCGATCGATGGGCGTTTCGGGTTACTACGTGCGAATCGCGCCGTCATCACCGTTGTCAAACGATCACATTCTCGCGTGCATCCTGCCGATCAAGAACCAGGGATGCGATCCGGGGCTTCGCGCGGACGAGCAGTTGGCGACCGATTTCCTGCAGCTCGTGCGCTTCGGGCTTCGCGATGCGCACGATCCGCTGATCGTCGATACCCTCAAGATCGTCGACAGCGTGCTGAAGGCCGAGCTGCCGACCGGCGTCGCGTGGCGGCGTTATACGGGTGACGGGTATGGCGAGCACAAGGACGGAAGCGCGTTCGACGGCTCGGGCGTGGGCCGGGCTTGGCCGCTTCTCACTGGCGAGCGAGGACACCATGCGCTGCTCGCCGGCGAGGATCCGATGCCCTACCTTCGCTCGATGGCTGCGATGACCGGTCGCGCCGGCCTCATTCCTGAGCAGGTCTGGGACGCGGAGCCGATTCCCGAGCGCGGGCTCTTTCCCGGCAAGCCGAGCGGAAGTGCGATGCCGCTCGTATGGGCGCATTCGGAATTCATCAAGCTCGCGACGAGCATCGCGCTTGGTCGGCCGTGCGACCGTCCACAAGCCGTGTGGGATCGCTACCACGGGCAGCGACCGACCGCGCGCGTGCTCGTGTGGACATTGCAATTTCCCGCTGCGGTGCTGGACGTCGGCGAACGGCTTCGCGTTTGCGTGCCCGAGCCGGCGCTCGTGCATGTCGGTGTCGATGGATGGCAGAACGTCGACGACATTGCAACGCACGAGATCAGTCTCGGGCTTCACGTCGCCGATGTCGCGACGAGCGGCCTACGCGCCGGTCAGCACGTCGATCTCACGTTGCGTTGGACGCGAACGGATCGATGGGAGGGAAGGGATTTCAGGATCGAGGTGAGGGAGGAAGTATCGCCGGGATGATGACGCCATGTTGGTCGCAAGTTCGAGTAATGTCGCGACCGGAAGGTTTTTTGGCCACAAAGCGACACCGTTTGAGATCACATCGCTTTACAGTTTTCGTTTATCGAAATAGTATTTCGTTTGCCGGGTGCTACCGCTGCGACCACGTGTGTCAAGCGAAAACGGCGATGCATACGTAATTCGAAAGGTGTTTTCACGAACTGGAACCGCATCGTCAGCGAGCGTGCCCGATCATCCGCGCGGGGTGCTCGCGCGATATGCGTTGATCCTCGAGATCGTCGGCGCGAGCCGCACCGGCATGTCGTTGACCGAGATCATGCGCGCCACGGGGCTTTCGAGCGGCACCATGCACCGGCTGGTGAATTCGCTGCTCGATGTCGGCTATCTCGCGCAGCAGGACGGAAAGAAGATCTATCGACTCGGGCCGCGGCTGATTCGCCTGTTCCATCTCGCGCATTCGCGCGCGACCGTCTCGGCGCTCGTGCAACCGGTTCTGCAGGAGCTCGTGGCACGCTTCAACGAGACCGCATTCGTCGCGAAGCTCAATTCGAGCGGTGTGGAATCGATGGCGTCGGCAATGCCTGAAAACCATCATCAGTCGTACGTGCAGCCGGGCCACATCATGCCGATCAACGCGGCCGCATCGGCGAAGGCGATTTTCGCGTTCCAGCCGAAGACGGCGATCGCCGAGCATCTTGCGATGCCGCTTCGCAAATACACCGACAAGACGATCGTAGATCCGGCGCAGCTGCGGCGCGAGCTCGAACAGGTGCGAATGCAGGGCTTCGCGGTTTGCGCCGATGAGCTTGATCCCGGCGTGCTGAGCTACGCCTGTCCGATCGACCTCGCGGGCGTCGGCGTTCTGTATAGCGTCGGCATAGTCGCGCTGAAGCGCCGGCTGATGCGCTTCGACAAGCGCGAGGTGATCGCAGCCCTCGAAGGCGCGGCGCGATTGATTGCGGCACGCGTTGAGGCGGAGCTCAAGTCGCCGGATGAGACGGCGGCCGCGGCCTGAAAATCAGTGCCAGAGATGCATTTGTCGGCAAACTTCAGTCAGCAAACGCACATGCTGCGACATTCGTGGCCTCATGCACTGAAATCGCCGTAACGCGACTCTGCCTGCGGCCCTTGGGCTTTCCACACTGAGCGCGGTCACAAAATTCCCGAGAACGATTTCGCGAGCAATGCCTGCGCACGCTCGAGCGCGTCTCGGGGCAGCGTGTGGCGCGGCGGAAAATCGCCGCCCGGCCGCGTCGCATCGATGATCATCTTCGCCGTCGTGCCAGCGTGATTGGACGGATCGAGGATCGCGCCCATCGCATTGCGGATCACATCGATATCATCGTCGGCCTGCATGCGCGTCGCCATCGCCCAAAGAACATCGCGATCGTCGAGGATGTTCACGTCCTCATCGACGACGACGACGAGCTTGAGACTCAGATCGTCGCCGATCGCGACCGCGGCCGCGTTTCGCGCCTGGCCAGGCGCCGGATTGCGCAGCGCGATGTACGCGTGCAACCGGCACGTGCCCGACTTCGGATACGAGACGGCCGTGGCGTTCGGAAAATGCTGGCGCAGCGTGCGCAAGAGGCGCGCCTCCGATGGCACCGCGAGCAGACTCGTATGCTCGTCCGAGATGCCGGGCACGATGTCCTGATAGAGCGCGTCACGGCGATGCGTGATTGCCGACACCTCGAACACGTGCTCGGTCGAGCGCGCCGACGCGTAGCCGGTGAACTCGGCGAACGGACCTTCGGGCTCCCTCGCCTTGCACAGGATTTTTCCTTCGAGAACGATCTCCGCGTCGATCGGCACCTCGACCGGCACCGTCGCGCAGCGCGTGATCTCGAGCGGCTTCCCCATCATGCCGCCGACGACCGCGTATTCGTCGGTCGTGATCGGCCCCTTCCACAGGCCGCCGAACGTGAACAGCGGATGCGCGCCGATGACGACGGCGATCGGCACGTCCTCGCCCCGCTCCTCGGCGCGCTGCACGTAGTTCCACAAATGCCGCCTGCTGTGCAGGCTCGTGCCGATGCGATTGCGGCTCTTCACCTGCATCCGGTGAAAGCTGGCGTTGCGCACGCCCGTGTCGGGATCCTTGGCAACGACGATGGCGTTGGTGACGTACGGTCCTGCGTCCTCGGTGAAGTGGCGCATGATCGGCAGCGTGCGAAGATCGACGTTGCCACCGCTTTGCACGACGTCGTGAATCGGCCCGGTGTCATGCATGATCGGTTCCAGCGTGCGATCGTTGCGCGATGCCCATTCCTCGATCAGCCGCTCCTCCGGCACGCCGAGTGCGAGCGCATAACGCCGCCTTGCCCCGAAAACGTTCGTGATGACAGGAAACGGCGATTCGCCGACATTCTCGAACCAGACGATCGGCGAGCGGCCCGTCTTCTCCATCTCCATCACGAACGCGCTGATGTCGTAGTCGAGGTTTACCCGCTCGCGAACCCGCAACAGATCGCGCGGATCGCTCGCCTCGACCTGCGCGAGGAAGCTTCGCAGCGTGAACGGCGATGCGTCTTGGGTCATGGGGCGCTCCTTGCTTGCGGCGACTGGCAATGCGCTCGTCACAGAATTTTCGAAAGAAACGACACGAGGCGCGGGTCGGTGGTGTTGGAGAAAAACTGCGCCGGTGGCGCCTCGACCGCGATCGTTCCGCTTTCCATGAACACGATCCGATCGGCCGCTTCGCGCGCGAAGCCCAGCTCGTGCGTGACGATCACCATCGTCATGCCGGTGCCGACGAGCTCGCGGATTACCTGCAGCACCTCGTTCACCATTTCCGCATCGAGCGCCGAGGTCGGCTCGTCGAACAGCATCACGCGGGGCTCCATCGCCAGCGCGCGAGCAATCGCGACGCGCTGCTGCTGGCCACCGGAAAGCTGCTCCGGATACTTGTCGATCTGATCGCCGATGCCGACGCGCGAAAGCAAGCGCTCCGCGCGGGCGTTCGCCTCCTCGCGGCTCACGCCGCGTGCGCGCATCGGCGCGAGCACGACGTTCCGGCGCACGGTCATGTGCGGAAACAGGTTGAAGCTCTGGAACACCATGCCGACTTCGCGGCGGATTCGCGTCACGTCGGCGCGACTCCCCGGAAGCCGGATGCCGTCGACGGTGATCGATCCCTCGTCGATCGATTCGAGTCCGTTGATCGTGCGAAGCAGCGTCGACTTGCCGCCGCCCGATGGTCCGACGATGCAGACGACCTCGCCGCGGCGCGCGCGGAAGTCGATGCCGCGAAGGGCGACGAAAGCGCCGTAACGCTTCGTCAGCGACCTGCAATCGATGATGTCATCGGCCGACGATTGGCGCATCGACGCCTCGGGATTCGTCGAATCGAGCATCGCTTCCGTATCCCCGCTCATCGCGTCTTTCTCGCGAGCACGCGCTCGTAGCGCTGCGCAAGCAGGCTCAGCGGAAAGATCATCGCGAAATAGAAGATGCCTACGGCGGTGAAGAGCTCGAAATAGCGATAGCTCTGGCCGCTCACGATGTTCGCCTCATAGACGAGCTCTGCGACGCCGATCGCCGACGCGAGCCCCGATACCTTGACGATCAGCGTCACGACGCCGATGAACGCCGGGATCATCATGCGCAGCGCCTGAGGCAGCACCACCTCGGCCCACGTGAAGACCTCCGGAATGCCGAGCGCGCGCGCGGCCTCCGTCTGCCCGCGAGGAACGGCAAGGATGCCCGCGCGGAAGATCTCGCCGAGGAACGCCCCCGCGTAAAGCGACATGGAGCTTGCGGCCGCGGCGAACGACGACAACTTCGCCCCGAGGATGAGCGGTCCGCAGTAATAGATCCAGAACATCACCACCATCTCGGGAATGCCGCGCATCACGGTTATGTACGTCGACGCGATCCAGCACAACGGACCGCGCTGCAGGAGCTTGCCGAGGCACGCGATCATGCCGAGCACGATGCCCGCCGCGAGCGACACCACGACGAGAAGCAGCGTGAGCCTGACGCCCGAAAGAAGCTCCGGCAAATTCCGGACGATGACGGTCGTATCGAAATGCATCGAAGCGAAGCGGCGCTAACGCGGGATGCGCGTGGCGATCTCGAGCCAGCGCGCAAGGCGCGCAACGAACAGGTTGAGGAGCAGATAGACGGCACCGACCACCGTCATCACCTCGATGGGCTTGAACGTGTAGTCGCTGATCTTCGCGGCCACGGTCATCAGTTCGCCCACCTGGATCAACCCGAGCAACGCGCTGCCGTTCAGAAACGAGAGCGCGAGATTCGCGAACGCTGGAATCATGATCTTGAGCGCCTGCGGCAGGATCACCTCCAGCCACAGCGACCACGCCGGCAATCCGAGCGCGCGCGCCGCCTGCCATTGTCCGCGCGGCACTGCCTGGATGCCCGCACGCGCGATGTCGGCGAGGTAGGCGCTCGACTGCAGCGTCAGTGCGATGAAGCCGCTTTCGAGCGCCGTCGTCGAGATGCCGGTCAGGACCGGCAATCCGAAATGCACCCAGAAGAGCTGGACGATCAGCGGCGTGTTGCGCCACAGCTCGACGTAGGCGACGATCAGCCAGCGAAGGGGTCCGATCGGCAGTTGCAGCAGGACCGCGATGACGACGCCGAAACTCAAGCCCACGGCGAGCGACGTCGCCGTGATCGCGAGCGTCATCGCCGCGCCGCGCGCGAGCGGCCGCCAATAGTCGACGAGAACGTGAAAGTCGAGCGTCGCGACGAACTTCCAATCGACGACGGCCGCGACCGCCCATACGATTGCGATGCCCGCGACGAGCGAAATTACGCTCTGGAGATCGAAACGAAACCGTGCGCCGGAACGAAGCGCGGATGCGCCGAGTGTGGTGTTCGTCACGCTCGTTGTCTATGCTTCGCGGCGCGTATCGCTTAGTGCAGCAGGCGGCGGGACACCGATCCCGCCGCCGCATGGGAACGACACCCCCACGCTCGCTGCCCCCGACGGGGGCGCATTCAGTGGCTTGGGGCGGCCCGGCGCCACTGATACGTCACTTGAGGCTCGACATCCACTTGTCGGTGATCGCCTTGAGCTTGCCGGTGCGCTCGAGATCGTCGAAGACGACGTCGAGGTACTGCTGGAAATGATATTCGCCGCGCGGCAGCATGAACGCGAACGGCGTCGGGTCGAGCAGCTTGTCGCCAAGCGGACGCAGCTTGAGATTGGGATTCTGCTTCAAAAAGATCAGACTGCCGACGTAGCCCGCGAAGGCTGCATCCGCCCGACCCGCGCCGACCTCGAGCAGATGGGGCTGCGTCGCATCGGAGGTGAGAAGCTTGACGGTCGCGTGCTTGAAGAAGCGCTTGGCGTAAGTCTCCTCGGCGGTGCCGGAACGCGTGACGATCGTCACACCCGGCTTGTCGATGTCCTCGTACGTTTTGGCCGTCGAGTTCACCGGCACGAATATGGTCTTCGTTTCCGCAGCAAACTGCCGCGTGAACAGCACCTGCTCAGCCCGCGCCGGCGTGATGTACGTCGCCGCCGACGACATGTCGCACTTGTGCGTGCTGATGCTCGGAATGAGGCCGGCGAAGCTCGTGTCGACGCGCTGGATCTTGACGCCGAGGTCCTTCGCGATCTCCTCTTCGATGTCGACGTCCAGGCCTTCCCACTCGCCGCTCTTCGGGTTCTTGACGTTGTACGGCGGATAGGCGGCCTCGCAAATCATGATCGAGCCACGTTGCTTGATCTGCGAAAGCAGCGAATCGGGATCAGCAGCCGCCGCCGTGCCGGCGAGCAGCACGCCGATGACAAGGCTGCCGAGTGTCCATTTGCTCATCATGCGTTTCCTCCTATTGATCTTGTCGTCGCACGCGCGGGCGGCGTGCGACGACGTTCGTTGTTGGCTGTAGTGACTTGTGTGACTTGTGCTTTCGTGATTGGAAGTTTTTCGATTAGCGGAAAGGATATCTGGGATTCGGAATTATTATGACCACTCCAGACGTTGTCAAACGAGCTTGCGGGCATCATCGGTGTGGCATGGCTTCCCGAAGCCCGCCCGCATCTTTCCATTTTCGGTAAGCCAGATTTCCATATAATGGAACGCTGTCCCCGTGCGGCCGTGCGCGAAAAAGGAGAGAACGCCCGATGGAAGAGAAAATGTTTCGGTTTTCGAGAACGCACGCCGATTTCCAGGCGCGCGACGCGCAGTCGGTGTTCGGGTGGCGCTTCTCGCCGCGCATCATCTTCAAGGCGGGCAAGGGAACGAAGCTCGTCGACCTGGACGACAACGAGTACTACGACCTTACGTCGGGGATGATGTGCATGATCCTCGGTCATTCTCATCCCGAACTGACCGAGACGATGCGCGAGATGGCGGGCCAGGTCGTTCACATGTCGTCCTGGTACTCGAATCCCTGGATCGTCGAGTTCGCCGAGCTTCTGGGCAGCACGCTTCCCGGCAATCTCAAGGTGGTGAACTTTGCGGTCACGGGCTCCGAAGCGAACGAGGTCGCGATGCGCATGGCGCTCGCAGCTACGGGCAAGTACGACATTGTTTCGATGATCCGCGGCCTGCATGGCGGCTCACTTGCAGTCGAAGCGCTCACGACCGTCGGTGGCAATCGCCGCAAGAGCCTCGGCCCGCTGATGTTTCCGGCAAAGTCGAACGCGATCCTGCCGCCCTTCTGCTATCGCTGCCCGGTCAACAAATCTCATCCCGATTGCGATATCGCGTGCCTGAAACAGAGCGAGGAAATGCTCGAGTTCGTCACGAGCCAGAACATCGCGGCGATCCTGCAAGAGACGATTCCCGTATCCGGCGGCATGATCGTTCCGCCGGCCGAATGGCTGCCACGCCTTGCCGACATGGCGAAACGATGGGGCGCGCTTTTGATTCTCGACGAGGCGCAGCTTGCGCCGGCGCGCACGGGCAAGATGTGGGGGCTCGAGCACTATGGCGTGACGCCCGACATCGTCACGTTCGGCAAGGGCCTTTCGGCCGGTCTTGCCGTGTGCGGCACGATCACCACGCCGGAAATCGCCGAAAAGGTGCGCGGCGACGCCGGCCTGCCGTGGGCGGGCACATATTCGGGCGATCCGTTCACCGCAGCGGTCGCGCTCAAGCAACTGGAGATCGTGATTCGCGACGAGCTCGCCGAACGCGCGCGGCGCCTCGGGGACCTTGCAGTCCGTGAGCTCGATGCACTGAAGGCAAAATACCCCGTCATTGGCGACATTCGCGGCAAAGGACTGTACCGGATGCTGGACATCGTGAAGGATCCGCAGAGCCGAACGCCGGATCCGATCATGGCTGAGCGCATTCGCTACAACGCACTGCTCGAAGGTGTGGCGACAATCGCCGTCAAGCATTACGTACGTTTCTGCCCGCCGCTTATCGTCACGGAGGCCGAGATCAAGGACATCGTCGGGCGGCTCGATATCGCGGTCAGGCGTGCGATGGAGGGATTCCCGAAGGACGTCGACTTTCGCCGCTCGGGCTCGTTGGCGGTCGGCAATCGTCCCGTCGACGAGGAGGTCGAAGCGACTGCGTGATCAAAACCGAGTTTGGTTCAGAGACGAAGCTCACGCGAACGACATCGCCATGCGACCAATCAGCATCCGCGAGTTTCGCCTCTGACCCCAAACTCTGGTTGTACACCGACAAACGGAGGAAAGAATGGGCTCGAGGAGGGAATTCATCGCGACGGCAACCGGCACGATTGCGGGTGCGGGACTGGTCATTGCGCAGGGCGCTGCTGCAGCCGCGCCCGAATCGACGACAAGCGCGGGCGGAAAATCCAAGCTCGACGAAGTGCTCGCACGCGGCAAGGTGATCGTCGGCGTGACGAGCGAAGCGCCGCCCTTCGGCTTCGTGGACGACAAGGGCCAGCTCGTGGGCTTCGACATCGATGTCGCGAAGCTCATCGCCAAGCAAATCTTCGGCGATGAGTCGAAGATCGAGCTCTTCAAGCAGGGCTTCGCGGCGCGCTGGCCGAATGTCGAGAACGGCACCGTCGATTTCGGCGCACAAGTGACGACCGTTTATCCGGACCGTGCGCTGCGCGTTGCGTTCACGCGTCCCTACATCGACAGTGGCATCGTCCTCGTCGTCAAGAAAGACAGTGCGATCAAATCGGTAGGCGATCTCGATTCGTCATCGAACACCGTCGCTCACCTGACCGCGCCGGTGCAGGAGGAACGCGGCAAGCGGCTCTACCCGAAGGCGAAGTTCCTGACGTTCGATTCGATCTCCGCGCAATTCAACGCGGTGAAGCTCGGGCGCGCTACGGCGGCGCAGCTCGACGCGCCCGTCGCGCTTTGGTACGTGAAGGACAATCCGGACATCCGCATCCTCGATCAGTGGCTGACCGATGTGACCGGCAACGCCGTCTTCCTGCGTCCGAACGACTTCAAGTGGTGGCTGTTCCTCGATACCGTCGTCGCCGAAATGACCGGCGGGAGCCGCTATAGCGACTACAAGGCGATCTATCGGAAGTGGTTCGGCGTCGACCCGCGCAGCACGCGCGTGGCGCAGTCGGGACGCTGACCGCGATTCCGCGAGACCGGGCGCGTCGAGCAGCACGCGCCCTGCCCGTCTTTCGCGCGATCAGCATCCCGCGAAAGAACGTCTCGCGTAACGTCGCGCATCCTGCCTAACGCGTTCGATGGATTACGCCGCGCAGACCGCGCTGTTCCTGATCGCGCAGTTTCCGAAGCTCTTCGCGGGCTTTCTCATCACGCTTGGCCTCGCTGCGGCGGCGATTCCGCTCGCGCTCGTGCTCGGGCTGTTGTTGCTCGCGCCACGGATGTCGCGAAGCCGTATCGCGCGCTCTATCG
Organism: Casimicrobiaceae bacterium; assembly: GCA_035252665.1. GTDB lineage: Bacteria > Pseudomonadota > Gammaproteobacteria > Burkholderiales > Casimicrobiaceae > VBCG01. Next base: position 10,126 of record DATFCW010000358.1, read on the forward strand.
CGATCGGCTACATCGATCTGATGCGCAATACGCCGCTCCTCGTACAGATCTACCTGATCTATTTCGGGCTGCCGGTGCTGGGCTTCTATCCGTCGGAATTCACTTGCGGCGTGGTCGGTATCGCGCTTCAGCACGGCGCCTTCTTCGTCGAGACGTATCGCGCAGGCATCGAGTCGATCAGCGTTCGCCAATGGGACGCAGCGAAAGCGATCGGCATGGGGCGGTTCAAGGCGTTTCGTGTCGCAATCCTGCCTCAGGCGCTGATCCGCATCCTCGGGCCGCTCGGAAACCAGCTCATCGTGCTCGTCAAGGACACGTCGCTCGTGTCCGCGATCGGCGTCGCCGAGCTCACGATGACAGGCAAGGTGATCATCGAGAGAAGCGCCGCGTCGGTGGAAATCTTCGTCGCCGTCGCCCTGTTTTATCTGGTGCTTACGACGATCCTCGGGGCGCTCTTTCGCATCGCCGAGTACCGCGTGGCAGTACGGCTCGGATGAACATCCTCGTTGGGAACCTGCCCTATCTGCTGCAAGGCGCCCTCGTCACGTTGCTGCTTTCGATCGCCGTCGTTGTCCTCGGAACCTTTCTGGGCGTCGCGCTCGGCATCGCGGCAACCATGCGCTCGCGCATCGCACGCGTGCTGGTTGCTGCTTATGTCTTCGTGCTGCGGGGCATCCCGGTACTCGTCGTGATGTTTGTCGGCTATTACGCGTTTCCCGCCGCCGGACTCCGCGTCAGCGGGTACGTCGCCGTCGGACTGGCGCAGATCATCTATGTCGCGGCGTTCGTCGCCGAGATCGCACGAAGCGCCATCCTATCGGTTCCGGAAGGACAGATCGCTGCCGCGCGCAGCCTCGGCATGCGAAGGTGCGCGATCCTGCGCCAGGTGATCCTGCCGCAGGCGACACGCATCGCCATTCCACCGCTTCTGAACAGCGCGCTGACAGCGGTCAAGCAGACCTCCTACGCGTCGGTCGTCGGCGTTTGGGAGTTGACGTACGCCGCGCGCGAGATCGTCGAGCGAACGCTAGCGGCATTCCAGATCTTCCTCGGCGTCATGGCGATCTACTTCCTGATCTGCTATCCGCTGTCGCTCGCCGCACGCTGGAGCGAGCGCCGGTTCGCGTTCGTTCATTGAGCGCGACAACGATGGTCATGATCTCCACGACGCCGATGATCGAGGTGCGCGATCTGCGCAAGTCGTATGGAGCGCTCGACGTGCTGAAAGGCGTGAGCTTCGATGTCGCCAAGGGCGAAGTCGTCGTCGTGCTCGGACCGAGCGGTTCGGGCAAGTCGACGATGCTTCGCTGCATCAACCATCTCGAAAGCTACGAGGGCGGAGAGATTCGCATTGACGGCGTCACCGTCGGGTACGAAACGACTCCGCGCGGTCGCAATCCGCATTCCGAAGCCGTCAACGCGCATCTTCGCGAGCAGGTCGGCATGGTCTTCCAGAGCTTCAACCTGTTTCCGCATCGCACGGCGATCGAGAACGTGATGATGGGGCCGGTGCATGTGCGCGGCATGGCGAAGCGGCAGGCGCGCGAGCAGGCCCTGGCACTGCTCGACAAGGTGGGACTCGCGCGCAAAGCCGATCAATATCCGGCGAAGCTTTCCGGCGGCCAGCAGCAGCGGGTTGCCATCGCGCGCGCGCTCGCGATGCAGCCCAAGGTGATGCTGTTCGACGAGGTTACGTCGGCGCTCGATCCCGAGCTCGTCGGCGAGGTGCTGCGCGTGATCCGCGATCTCGCGCAGGAGGGCATGACGATGATCATCGTCACCCACGAGATTCATTTCGCGCGCGACGTCGGCGATCGTATCGTGTTCATGGACGACGGCGTGATTGTCGAGCAGGGCCCACCCGAGCGCATCCTCTCGAACGCCGCGGGATCGAGGTTGCGTACGTTTCTTCGCCGCTATCAGGGCGACTACGGAGCGGGTGCATGACGGGGAGCAACTTGCACCTCGACTCGCCGGCGGCGCGGCTCCTCGCCGTGCTCGCCGCGGTTGCGCACCTACGAAGCGTGTCGGTCTCGGGACTCGCCGATGCGCTCGCCATGCCGGTCGCGACGACGCACCGCGCATTGAGCGAGCTCGAGCGGCTCGGCTATCTGCAGCGCGTGCCGGGCAGCCGTCTTTGGACCGTCGCGCATCGGCTCGTCGGACTTGCTTCGGACGCGCTCACGGCCGCGGCTTCGGGAGTCACCGCGAATGCGGTCCTGCGCGCGCTCACCGAGCGCATTGGCGAGATGTCGAGCTTTGCCGTGCAAAGCGGCGAGGAAGTGCTTTACGTCGCGAGCGTCGAATCGCCGCACGAGCTGACGCTGTCGTTTCGCGCCGGAAGAAGAGCGCCGCTCTACTGCACATCGAGCGGGCGCCTGTTCCTCTCGCGCCTCGTCGATGCTGCGCTGATTCGCTACCTGAAAGCATCGGCGCTTCGCGCGTTCACACCTCACACGAAGACCGATCCTGACGAGCTTGCCGGGATCATTCGTCGTGTGCGCAGGCAGGGTTACGCGATGACCCATCAGGAATACGTGCTGCACGTCGTCGGCGCCGCTGTGCCGGTCATTGACGAGGACGGGCGGTTCTACGGGGCGGTGTCGATCGCTGCGCCCGACGTGCGAACGGGAACGGCACGAATGCGCGCATTTCTTCCCGCAATGAAGGACGCTGCGACCCGCCTCGCGCACGCATTCCGCGGCGTATGATGCTCTCCACGATGGTGCTTGCGTCACATACGATGGTCGGGAGGAAGCCATGCCGAAGATCAAGGCCGGATCGATCACGATCAACTACGACGCCCAAGGCAGTGGCGATCCGCTGGTTCTGATCCCGTATCTCGCGGCCGACCACGCGTGCTACGCGTTCCAGGTCGCCGACTACGCAAAGCACTTCACCTGCATCTCGCTCGATCCGCGCGGCACGGGTGAATCGGACAAACCCGGCGGTACGTACACCGTCGAGATGTTCGCCGACGACGTCGCGGCGCTGATGCAGGCGATCGGTATCGACAGGGCGCACATCTTCGGACTGTCGCTCGGCGGGGCGACCGGCATGTGGCTTGCAGCAAAGTATCCCGAGCGCGTGAAGTCGCTGTCGGTTCACAGCGGCTGGACGGCGAGCGACCCTTACGTCACCACGGTGGTCAAGGGCTGGCAGCTCATGGCGCGTGCGCTCGACAGTGCCACGGAAATGGTGATCCAGGGCATCTTCCCGTGGTGCTTCACGCCCGAGCTCTACGCGCAAAAGCCCGAGTACATCGAGTCGCTCGCGCAGTTCGTGCGCGGCCGCCCTGCGCAGCCGGTCGACGCATTCATTCGACAATCGGATGCAGTGATCGCGCACGATGCGCGAGGCCAACTTGCGAAGATAGCCGCGCCGACGCAGATCACGTTCGGGCGCTTCGATGCGATCACATCGACGCGCTTCGCAGCCCCGCTAACCGAAGGCATCCGCAATTCGGAGCTTCATGTCTTCGACGATTGCTCGCACGCGCCGATTTACGAAAACGTGGCGACCTTCAACGAAACGACACTGCGCTTCCTGCAGTCGAACGGCGGCTGATCGATGTTCGTCACACCGTTGTATGCGGGGCTGCTCGCGCTGTGGTTCCTCGTGCTGAGCGCGCGCGTCGTCAACCTTCGCCGTCGCGGCATTCCGTTCGGCGACAAAGGCGATGCGGCGATGACGCGCATCATTCGCGCGCAGGCGAACTTCGCCGAGTACGTTCCGCTCGCTCTTCTGATGCTCGGCTTTCTCGAAGTCGGCCGGCATTCGATCTATCTCTTGCACGCGCTCGGCATCTTGCTGCTCGTCGGGCGCCTGTTGCACGGGTTCGCGCTCTCGTTCGGCTGGTCGATGCGTTTCGGGCGCGTCGCCGGCATCGCGCTGACGTTCTTCGTGCTGGTCGTCGAGGCGGTCCTTTGCATCGAGCAGGGTCTGCGCGGCCAGGCACTTTGGGGGCGATGAACTCTTTTCAGCGCGGTTGCATGAACGAGACTCTTGCGATGCCCGAAACATCGATCCGTGTCCCCGCGGGAGCGGCAGGAAATACAAGAAGTGATGCCTGTCGAAGATCGACGCATAGCGCACGCTTGCGTTTCGCGTTCGGCACCCAACGGCAGCTCACTGCGGCGCTGCCAGCGCCTTCCGTTCCGAAAGCCCGTCTTGCAGACCGACGGGATGTCGGGATCGAGAAGCGGATCGCACGCCTAGCGTGTACGGGGACCGGCTCGTCTGCTGCCTCGGCGAATTTCACGAGCATGTCGATTTCGAGGCTTCCTCGTTAGACGCGATCTACAGCGCGCGGCTG
>DATFCW010000359.1:0-3395 GCA_035252665.1 Casimicrobiaceae bacterium
CGTGCAGAAGATGCAGGAAATGCGCGCAGATCGAGCCGTCGTCGGTCTCGACGTCGATGCGCTTGCCTTCGCGCGCGTAGTGATACCAGTAGAGCAGCATCGACCCGAGCGATGCCATCAGCCGGTCGGCGATGTCGCGCGCGCCTTGCGCATCGTGCTTGTCGCTTTCCGGAACGAGGCTGCCGAGCATCGACACGCCGGTGCGCATCACGTCCATCGGATGCGCGGAGGCGGGAATCTGCTCGAGCACCTTCGTCAGTGGTCCGGGAAGACCGCGCATCGATCGAAGCTTCTTGTGGTAGGCGTCGAGCTCGGCGCGCGTTGGCAATTTGCCGTGCACGAGCAGGTAGGCGACCTCCTCGAACTCGCAGCGCTCCGCCATGTCGAGGATGTCGTAGCCGCGGTAGTGCAAGTCGTTGCCGGTGCGGCCGACCGTGCAAAGGGCCGTATTGCCGGCGGTGACGCCGGAGAGGGCGACGGATTTCTTCGGCTTGATCGTCGTTGCGGGCGTGGCGGTGTCGGTCGTCATCATGGCGCGTTGGCGTCGTCGCTTTGTCGGGCAAAAAGTCGGTCGAGCCGTTGCTCGTAATCGTGATAGCCGAGGAAGTCGTAAAGCTCCTCGCGCGTCTGCATCCGATCGACGACGGCCTTTTGCGTGCCATCGCTGCGCAGCGTCCGGTAGACGTCGAGCGCCGCCGCATTCATCGCGCGAAACGCCGACAACGGGTAGAGCGCGATTGCGACGCCCGCGCCCGCCACTTCGCGCGTGGTGAACAGCGGCGTCTTGCCGAACTCGGTCAGATTCGCGAGGATCGGCACCTTCACCGCGTCGGCGAAGCGGCGATACATCGCAAGCTCGGTGATGGCTTCGGGAAAGATCATGTCGGCGCCGGCCTCGACGCATGCGCATGCGCGCTGGATCGCCGCGTCGAGACCTTCGACGGCGAGCGCGTCGGTGCGCGCCATCACGACGAAGCTCGCGTCGGTTCGCGCATCGACGGCAGCCTTGATGCGGTCGACCATCTCCTGCTTGCCGACGAGCGCCTTGCCCGGGCGATGGCCGCAGCGCTTCGCGCCGACCTGGTCTTCGATGTGCATCGCCGCGGCGCCGAACTTGATCAGCGACGTGACCGTGCGCGCGATGTTGAACGCCGACGCGCCGAAGCCGGTGTCGGCATCGACGAGCAACGGCAACGAGCACGCGTCGGTGATGCGGCGAACGTCGGTCAGCACGTCGTCGAGTGCGCTAATGCCAAGATCGGGCAAGCCGAGCGATGCGGCCGCGACCCCGCCGCCCGACAGGTAGATCGCCCGGTAACCGCAGCGCTGCGCGAGGATCGCGTGATAGGCGCAAATGGTGCCGGGCACCTGCAGCGGCCGCTCTTCGTCGACCGCCGCTCGGAACCTTGCGCCGGCAGTCATCATTTTCCGAGCAACGATGCGACGCCTGCGCGCTCTTCCTCGAGCTCGGCAAGCGTCGCGTGCATCCTCTCGCGCGAGAAGTCGTCGATCGGCAGGCCGGTGATGCGTGCGTACTCGCCATTTTGCGTCGTCACCGGCACGCCGTAGACAACGTCCTGCGGAATGCCATAGCTGCCATCCGACGGCACGCCCATCGTCACCCACTTGCCGTGACTGCCAAGCATCCAGTCGTGCATATGGTCGACGGCCGCGTTCGCGGCCGATGCCGCCGACGAGAGCCCGCGCGCCGCGATCACCGCCGCGCCGCGCTTGCCGACGGTCGGGATGAACACGTCGCGATTCCACGTCTCGTCGTGAATGAGCGCGGGGAGCGGCTCGCCACCGGCGGTGGCAAAACGGTAGTCGGGATACATCGTGGGGGAGTGGTTGCCCCACACGATCAGCTTCTCGATCGACGCGACCGGCTTGCCGCTCTTCTGCGCGAGCTGCGTGAGCGCGCGGTTGTGGTCGAGACGCATCATCGACGTGAAGCGATGCTTCGGCAGCGACGGCGCCGATTTCATCGCGATGTACGCGTTCGTATTCGCCGGGTTGCCGACGACGAGAACGCGCACGTCGCGCGAGGCCACCTTGTCGAGCGCCTTGCCCTGCTCGATGAAGATCTTCGCGTTTTCGAGCAGCAGATCCTTGCGCTCCATGCCGGGACCGCGCGGACGTGCACCGACGAGCATCGCGATGTCGGCGTCGCGGAACGCGACGTTGGGGTCGGCGGTGCCGTTCATTCCTGCGAGCAGCGGGAACGCACAGTCCTCCATCTCCATCATCACGCCCTTCAATGCGGCCTGCGCCTTGTCGAGCGGGAGCTCGAGCAGCTGCAGGATGACCGGCTGGTCGGCGCCCAGCATGTCGCCCGACGCGATGCGGGGGAGGAGGCTGTAGCCGATCTGGCCGGCGGCGCCGGTGACCGCGATACGGACGGGTGCTTTCATGGCGACTCCCGACGAAACGTGGAGTTTGGTGGAGGAAGGACGAGCGCTCGGCGGTCCGGAGCAGAGCCGCGACCGCTTCCGCAATGGTAGGCCGGGCGCCGGTTCGCGTCAATGTGTCCTATAATTGATATAAGATATAAGAATGAAACTGGCACCGACGTTTCGTCCGCTCTACGCGCAGGTCCGCGCCATGCTGGAGCGCGCGCTCGAAGCGGGCGAATGGGCGCCGGGTGAGTCGATTCCCTCCGAGCCGGCGCTCGCCGCGCGCTACGGCGTGTCGCAGGGGACCGTGCGAAAGGCCATCCAGGCGCTCGCGAGCGACAACCTCGTCGTGCGGCGTCAGGGCAAAGGCACGTTCGTCGCGACGCATACCGAGGAGAAGGCGTCGAACTTCCGCTTTCTGCGCATCGTGCGAGACGATGGCAAGCCGGAGTACCCGCGGAGCCGGCTGATCGATCTTCGCCGCGTTCGGGCGACCGCGGACGTCGCGCGCATGCTCGCGCTGCGCTCGGGCGATGCTTTGTATCTTCTTCGGCGCGTGCTCGATTACGGGGGCGTTCCGGCAGTGCTCGACGAGATCACGTTGCCGGCCGCGCTCTTTCGCGGGCTTACGCACGATCGCTGCGCGTCGTACGCGGGTTCGATGTACGGATTCTTCGAGACGCAGTTCGGCGTTCGCATGCTGCGCGCCGACGAGCGACTGCGCGCCGTTGCCGCCGATGCACGCAGTGCGCCGCTCTTGCGCGTTGCGATCGGAACGCCGCTTCTGGCCGTGGACCGTGTCGCGTACACGTTCGGCGATCGTCCCGTCGAGCTTCGCCGCGGCCTTTGCGTGACGCATCACGAACATTACTGGAACGCGCTGACCTGAGGGAGAGCATCGGTACGGCGCTATAATTCACAAGACGGAAGTCAGAGGACTGCAGAGGACTGAAGACCGAGGAAGGGCCAACCATAGAAGAATCGCGGAAAGGTACCCCGGCA
>DATFCW010000360.1:0-16093 GCA_035252665.1 Casimicrobiaceae bacterium
CTGATGCCGGCAATCGATCGCTGGGTGATCAGTTCTGCATTCGCGATTCTCGCGCGCCAGGTCGAGGCCCGGCGCGCCGCGACCGGCGTCGTCGCGATCAATGTCTCCGGCGCATCGATCGGCGACGACGACTTCCTCGACTTCGTGCAGGCGCAGTTTCTTCGCTACGGCGTGGCGCACGCGAACGTCTGCTTCGAAATCACCGAAACGACCGCAGTCGCATCGCTATCGAAGGCAACGCAGTTCATGAGTGCGCTGCGTGCGCTCGGTTGCCGCTTCGCGCTCGACGATTTCGGCGTCGGCGTTTCGTCGTTCACGTATTTGAAGCATCTGCCGGTCGACTACGTCAAGATCGACGGCAGCTTCGTGAAGGACATGCTGCACGACCCGGTCGACCGCGCGATGGTCGAGGCGATTCATCGCATTGGCCACATCATGGGCAAGAAGACGATCGCCGAATCGGTCGAGGATCGTGCGGCGCTCGACACGCTGCGCGCGATCGGCGTCGATTACGCGCAGGGCTTCGGGATCGCTAAACCGGTGCCGTTCGGGCGCCTGCGTCAAGTGCGAACGCTCGACAGGGCGGCGGCCGACGCGGCGTAGGTCAGGCCGGACCGTCGTAACCCAGAATCCCGTCGGCCGACCGCGCGTCGAGTACAGGGAGCGCGGCGCAACGAACCGCGATTTCATCGAGCTCGTCGGCAAGCCGCCTTCCTCTGCGGTCGCGCAACGCGCGTGATCGCCCCGGCCTCGCTCTCGCCTGTCGCACGGACGATCTCGCCGGCCAGCCTTAATATCCTGTTCTTATGGATATGATTTGATATTTAAATTTGCGTTATCGCGGGCCCGACCCCACCATTCTGTTGTCCAACCAGCATCGTTCACCGAAAAAGGAGTCAGCAACATGGCACAGAATCTCACCACGCGCGAAGGCCAGCGCGTTCCCGACGTCACCTTCCGCGTGCGGCGCAACGGCGACTGGGCGACGATCACCACGCGCGATGTCTTCGCCGGCAAGAACGTCGTCGTCTTCTCGCTCCCCGGGGCGTTCACGCCGACGTGCTCGTCGACGCATCTGCCCCGCTACAACGAGCTCGCGCCGGTTTTCCACGCGCAGGGCATCGACACGATCGCTTGCGTCTCGGTCAACGACCCGTTCGTCATGGAGGAATGGGCGAAGGACCAGGAAGCCGCCAACGTGCTGCTCATCCCCGACGGCAACGGCGAGTTCACCGAGAAGATGGGGATGCTCGTCGACAAATCCGATCTCAACTTCGGCAAGCGCTCTTGGCGCTACTCGATGCTCGTCCGCGACGGCACCATCGAGAAGATGTTCATCGAGCCGCAGGAGCCGGGCGATCCCTTCAAGGTTTCGGATGCCGACACGATGCTCCGCTACATCAACCCGAACGCGCAAAAGCCCGACCAGGTGGCGATCCTGACCCGCGAAGGCTGCTCGTTCTGCGCGAAAGCGAAGCAGCGGCTGGCCGATGCAGGCTACGATTACGTCGAGATTCCGCTCGCGCATACGATCCGGACGAAAGCCGTTGGTGCGATCGCCGGGGCGCAGACCGTGCCGCAAGTGTTCGTCAACGGCCGGCTGATCGGCGGGACCAACGAGCTCGACGCGTTCCTCCGCAAGGCAGCCTGATGATCGCCCCACGCTTGCGGCTCCGCCGCTACGCTGTCCCCCGCGGGGGCGGAGCTCGCAGCTCGGGGCGGCCCTTCGCTGCTCGCGGTCGCCTTGGTACAAACTAACGGAATGCGAACGATCGAAACCGATGTCGCGGTGATCGGCGCCGGCACTGCCGGACTCGCCGCATACCGCGCGGCGAAGGCCGCGGGACGTACGGCCCTCCTGATCGAAGGCGGGCCGTATGGCACCACGTGCGCGCGGGTGGGATGCATGCCGAGCAAGCTGCTGATCGCGCCTGCCGAGGCCGCGCATTCGGTTGCGCGTTTCGAAGCGTTCGGCCTGCGCTTGAACGGAGAAGTCGACGTCGACGGCAAAGCGGTGATGGAGCGGGTGCGCCGCGAGCGCGACCGCTTCGTCGGCTTCGTGCTGCGCGGCGTCGATGGCATCCCACAGGCCGACCGCATTCGCGGTTTCGCGACGTTTCGTAACGATACGACGCTCGTCGTCGACGGCGTCGTCATCTCGGCGCGCGCGGTCGTCATTGCGACCGGTTCCTCGCCCGCGTATCCGCCCATATGGAGTGCGCTCGGCAATCGGCTCGTCACCAACGAGACGATCTTCGAATGGACCGACCTGCCGCGATGCATTGCGGTGTTCGGACCGGGCGTGATCGGGCTCGAGCTCGGCCAGGCGCTATTCCGTTTGGGCGTTCGCGTGAAGATCTTCGGCCGCGGCGGCGGTGTCGGGCCCCTTTCCGATCCGGCGTTGATTGACGAGGCGCGGCGCATCTTCCAGGACGAGCTTTATCTCGACACCGACGCGCACGCCGACGTTTCGCCTGACGGTGAGCGCGTGCTGGTCCGCTATCGTGGGCGCAACGGCCAAGTCGAAAGCGAGCATTTCGACTATCTGCTCGCGGCCACCGGGCGGGTGCCGAAGGTACGAAACCTCGGGCTCGAATCGACGAGCGTCGCGCTCGACGCGCGCGGCGTTCCGCTGTTCGATCGCGAGACGCTTCAGTGCGGCACCACGCCGATCTTCATCGCCGGCGACGCGACCGCCGACGTTCCCGTTCTGCACGAGGCGGCCGACGAAGGCCGCATCGCCGGCGAGAATGCAGCGCGCTTTCCCGACGTTCGCGCAGGCATGCGCCGCGCTGGCCTGTCGATCGTCTTCACCGATCCGCAGATCGCGGTTGTAGGCGGCGGTTTTCGCGAAGCGTCGCAGACGACGTTCGTCACGGGTGCTGTGTCGTTCGACGACCAGGGACGTGCGCGCGTTATGCAGCGAAATCGTGGCCGGTTGCACGTCTACGCGGACGCCGCGAGCGGCGTGCTGCTCGGCGCGGAAATGATCGGCCCCGATGCGGAGCACCTCGCGCATCTGCTCGCGTGGTCGAGGCAACTCGGACTCACGATAAGCGAGATGCTCGCCCTCCCGTTCTACCATCCGGTGGTCGAGGAGGGTTTGCGAACCGCGCTGCGCGACGCGTTCGTCAAGCTCGACGCGGCCTCGCGCGAGCGGCGCGCGGCGTAACGGCAAGGCGTCAGCGCAGCAGGAAATAGATCGCGTAGGCGATCGCGACGATCGCGAACGTGACCGTCGGCACGAGCACCTTGCGCGTGCGAAAAGGATGCGGCCGTTCGTAGATCCCGACCGTGCGACGCTGCGAGCTATCGCTATCGCCGTGCATCTCGCTCGCGCGCGACTTCGGCGGCCGTGTACGGCGCGGCGTTCTCGTCGAAGCCGGTCCAGCCGCGCTCACGCCACTGCTCGGCGCGCCGCTCGATGTCGATCGCGCCATGCGAGCGCATCATCTCCGCCGCGCGTTCCGCGCGCGCATCGTCGGCGCGTACGGTGACGAGCGCGCCGCCGCGACGCACCGCTTCCGCGTAATACTCGGCGTCGGCGCGCGGCACGCCCATGTCGGTCAATCCGCCGATGAGCCCGCCCGCGACAGCGCCTACGCCCGCGCCGGTCAACAGCGAAACGATCGGCCCGGCGGCAATGATCGGGCCGATGCCCGGCACCGCCAGTCCGGCGAGGCTCGCCGCCAGCCCGGCCGCACCGCCGACGACGCCACCGGTGATAGCGCCGGTCGCCGCGCCGCTCGCGTCATCGACCGGTCGATTCTCGTCCGCAACGATTCCGCCGCCATCCTCGGTCAGCGCATTGTCGGCGGCCGAGCGCGTGTAGTGCTCGCTCGTCGTCGAGCGCACCGACGGCTGCTCCACGCGAAGCGGCTCGCCCATTCCGGGCATCGTCGCCGTCCCAGCGTCGTTCGTGAACCCGGTCGACGTGCGCGTCCCGTCCGGTCCGAGCATCGTCTCGCTGCCCGCGACACCGGTCGACGTGTCGGCCGGCGCATCGATGGAAGCGCCGCTCGACGTGCCCGTCCCGCTTCGAATGTTGCTCGCAACGACGCTCACGTCGCTGTCGCGGAAACCGTCGTCCATCAACTCGCGCGCCACCTGGTTTGCTTCGTCGAAACTGTCGAACGATCCCACGATTGTCTTCATGCGTCCCCCCGTCGGTGTCCGGCGTACTGTATGCAGGGTGCGAACGGACGGGGAGCGGCGAAAGACGCGAAGCGCTGTGAGCGAAAGTCCGACGTAGGCGTCCGACAGCGCGCCCTTTACACTGCCGCACCCCGCATCGACAATGCACGCGACCCCTCGCCCTTCCCCACGTGCCCTTGCTGACGCTCTGGCTGCGCCTCGCCGCGCTCGCGATCCTGTCGATCGCACCATGGGCGCATGCGGACGAGTATCCGACGCGGCCGATTCGCATCGTCGTTCCGTTCTCGCCGGGCGGCGCCGTCGACGGCCCGACGCGCCTGATCGCGCAGGAGCTCGGCAAGCGCCTCGGCCAGCCGGTCGTCGTCGAGAACAAGCCGGGTGCGGGCGCGACGATCGGCACCGACGTCGTCGCGAAGGCGCCGCCCGACGGCTATACGCTGTTGCTCGCCTCGCAGACAAATGCGATCAGCGCGACGCTCTATCGCCAGCTGCCGTTCGATCCCATCGAGGATTTCACGCCGATCACGCTGATCGGCCGCGAGCCGGGCGTCGTCGTCGTCCATCCATCTGTGCCGGCGAGGACGTTGCAGGAATTCATCGCCTACGTGAAGGCGCATCCCGGGAAGGTCGACTACGCGTCGTCGGGCAACGGCAGCGGGCAGCATTTGTTCGCCGCACTGCTTGCATCGAAAACGGGCATGAAGATGAATCATGTCCCGTACCGCGGCAGCGGGCAGGCGACGACCGACCTCTTGTCGGGCGTTGTTGCGATGGCGATTCCGGGAACCGCGGGCATGGTCGGCCATATCAAGTCGGGGAAGCTTCGCGCGCTTGCCGTGACCGGCGCAAAGCGCTCGCCGCAACTGCCCGACGTGCCGACCGTGATCGAGTCGGGCGTTCCCGGTTACGAAGCGTACGTTTGGATGGGATTGCTGGCGCCGAAAGGAACGCCGCGGCCGATCGTCGAGCGTCTGCAGCACGACGTCGTTGCCGTGCTCGGCGAGGACGAAGTGAAGGCGTACATGGCGAAGGCCGGCATCGAGATCGTCGGCTCGTCGAGCGAGGACTTCGACCGCTTCTTCCGCGCCGAGCGCGACCTGTGGGCGAAGGTCATTCGCGAAACCGGCGCGCATATTGAATAGGCGAAGGACATGCGCGCCCCTCACCCCGATTCTCTTCCCGCTGACGGGGAGACGGAGGCCTGCACCGGGCAATCCGTCGAGGGCGTCGCGCACTACGCGTCGAAGGGCGACGTTCGGCTCTTCTTGTGGGAGAAGTTCGTCGGCGAGCCATCGGGCAAGCCCGTGGTCCTGTTCGTGCACGGCTCGTCGATGGCGTCGCAGCCGACGTTCGATCTTCACGTGCCCGGCCGAGCCGATTCGTCGGTGATGGACTGGTTCGCGCGTCGCGGCTTCGCCTGCTGGAGCGTCGACATGGAAGGCTACGGACGCTCCGACAAGCGCCGCGACATTCCCTGTGACATCGCCAACGGCGTCGACGATTTGACTGCGGCGACCGATTACATGCGCCGCGAGCGCGGCATCGAGCCGGTGATGGCATACGGGATTTCGTCCGGCGCACTGCGTGCGGCGCTTTTCGCGCAGCGCCATCCGGAGCGCGTCGCGCGCCTTGCGCTCGATGCGTTCGTCTGGACGGGCGAAGGCGCACCGACGCTTGCCGAGCGACGCAAGAAATTGCCGCAATTTACCGCGCGCAATCGCCGCCCGATCGATCGCGCATTCGTGCAGTCGATCTTCGCGCGCGACCATCCGGGCTGCGCCGAAGCGCGCGTCGTCGACGCTTTCGCCGATGCGATTCTCGCGCTCGACGATTCGATGCCGAATGGCACGTACGTCGACATGTGCACGAAGCTGCCGATCGTCGACCCATCGCTGATCACCATGCCGACGCTCATCATGCGCGGCCAGTACGACGGGATCGCTGCGTTCGACGATCTGATCGAGTTCTTCAAGCGGCTGCCCAATCCCGACAAGCAGTTCGCGATGATGCCCGGCATCTCGCACGCGAGCTTCCAGCAGAAGAACTACCGGATCGTCTATCACATCCTGCATGCGTTCTTCACCGAGCCGGCGCCGGTCTACCGCGGCGACTGACGTATGACCGCTCCAGCGACGCTGCTGCTCATCGCCGACATCGCGGGCTACACGAGATTCATGAAGATGCATGACACCAGCCTCGCGCATGCGCAGCAAATCATCGCGACCTTGCTCGAGGCGGTGATCGACGCAGCCGAGCCATCGCTCAAGCTCGCAAAGCTCGAAGGCGACGCCGCGTTCTTCTACATGCCGGCGCCCGCCGATCCGAAGACCGCCGAAGCGCTGATCGAAGCGCGCACGGCCGCCATTTATCGCGCGTTCCACGCGACCGCGGCGGACATGAAGGCGAACACGCTCTGCCCCTGCGACGGATGCCAACAGGTCGGCAACCTGAAGATCAAGCTGGTCGGTCACGCGGGGCCCGGCGTCGCCGTGCAGAAGGTGAAGCGGCTGACCGAGTTGGCCGGCGTGGACGTAATCCTCGTCCATCGGATGCTGAAGAACGACGTGCCGGTGGCGGAATACCTTCTCGTGACCAAGCCCGTGCATGCCATGCTCGGCGAGGATATGCAGGGTCGCGCTTCGGCGTTCGAGCTCGCCCTCGAGGACCTCGGGCCGACCGACGCCTATTACCTCGATCTTGCGGACTGCATCGCCCCGGTGCCACCTGCGCGCAAACGCTCGGCGCTCGCGCGGGTCGGCGGTTTGCTGCGCTTCGAGATGAAGAACCTGCCGTACACGCTGCGTCTTCGCAAGGCGTGCGAAGGCTATCGCAACGTGCCCGATGCAAACTAGCGCTTGCGCAAAGCGCCGATATCGCGCGCTCGTGCGAAGGACTTCCCCGTGGCCGACCTGATCGACGTCCGCGACCTATCGATCGAGTTCGACACGCGCGGCTTCCGATTGCTCGCGCTCAATCGCGTGTCGTTTCGCGTGCCACAAGGCGCGACCGTGGCGCTCGTTGGCGAGTCGGGCTCGGGCAAATCGATCACCGCGCAGGCGATCATGCGCATCCTGCCGCGCAGCGCGTCGATTACCTCGGGACGCGTCGTGTTCACGCCGCCCGATGGCCGCGAGCGTCCGGTCGATCTCGTGCGCCTTGCGCCCGACGGTCGCCGCGTCAGGCGCATTCGCGGCCGGCACATCTCGATGATCTTCCAGGAGCCGATGGTGTCGCTGTCGCCGCTGCATACGATCGGCGACCAGGTGAGCGAAGCGCTGTTCCTGCATCACCGCATCGGCCATCGCGCGGGCATGGCGCGCACCGAGGACATGTTGCGGCGAGTCGGTTTCCCCGATCCGAAACGCGCGCTTCGCACTTATCCGTTCCAGCTTTCCGGCGGCTTGCGACAGCGCGCGATGATCGCGATGGCGCTCGTTTGTCGTCCATCGCTACTGATCGCGGACGAGCCGACCACCGCGCTCGACGTCACGATCCAGGCGCAAATCCTCGCGCTCGTGCGCGAGTTGCAGGCCGAGCTCGGCATGGCGGTTCTGATCATCACGCACGACCTCGGCGTCGTCGCGAATGTCGCCGAGCATGTCGTCGTGCTCTATCAGGGGCGCGTGATGGAACAGGGACCGGTCGACGCGATTTTCACGCATCCCGGCCATCCGTATCTTCGCGCGCTGCTTCGCGCCGTTCCGCACTTCGACATGAAGCCTGGCGAGCGGCTCGTTTCGGTGCGGAGCGTCGATTCGCAGAGCGGCCCGATGGTGCAGATGCGCGAGCCGTGGCCGCCCGACGCAGGCGACGCGCACCTGATCGTCGAAGGCATCGTCAAGACGTTCGCGCAGCGGTCGAGCGGCTTTCTCGTGCGTCGCGCAGGGCCGGTGTTTCGCGCCGTCGATGACGTGAGTTTGGCGATTCGCCGCGGCCAGTGCTTCGGTCTCGTCGGCGAAAGCGGCTGCGGGAAGACGACGTTGTCGAAGGTGATCATGCGCGCGATGGATGCCGATGCAGGCAGCGTGCGCTACAACGATCGCGGCAGGATCATCGACGTCGGCAAGGCAAGCGGCGAGACGCTGATGCACTTCCGCCGTCGCGTGCAGTACATCTTCCAGGACCCCTTCGGGTCGCTCTCGCCACGCATGACGGTGTTCGACATCCTCCGCGAGCCGCTGATCATCCACCAGATCGGCGATGCCGACTATCGCGCGGAAATGGCAAAGGAGCTGATGCGGCTCGTCGGCCTCGATCCGCGCTATCTGAGCCGCTATCCGCACAGCTTCTCGGGCGGGCAGCGGCAACGGATCGGCATCGCGCGCGCGCTCGCGCTCGCGCCGGATCTCATTCTTTGCGACGAGCCGGTGTCGGCGCTCGACGTGTCGATCCAGGCGCAGATCCTGAATCTCCTGAAAGATCTGCAAAAGGAGCTTGGCCTGACGTATCTCTTCATCTCGCACAATCTCGCCGTCGTCGACTACGTCGCCGACGACATCGCGGTGATGTGCCGCGGACGCATCGTCGAGATCGCGCCGCGCGAGGCGTTGTTCCGAAATCCGATCCATCCATACACGCTGGGGCTGCTCGCGGCGGTTCCGTATCCCGATCTCGACCGCAAGCTCGATCTCGTTGCCGTGCAGGCGGGCGCGGCGCGGAGCCCGCGCGAATGGCCGGCGCCGTTCGCGTGGACCGACACGAGCGCCGGTGAGCTCGTCGACGTCGGGGATGGGCATCGCGTGCGGATGCAGCCGCGCGAAGTCGAGGTGGCCGCGTGATTCGCTGGCTCGCGCTCCTCGTTGCCCTGGCGTTCTTCGCAGCAAACGCACTCGCCGAAGAAACGACGGCATCGAAGGCGTTGCTGCTCGCGAAGGAGCCGCCGATGCTTGCCGCGGAGGTCGCGGACGGGCAATTGCCGCCGCTCGCCAAGCGCCTTCCGCAAGTGCCATGCGTTGTCGACGTGCAGCGAAGCGACTGGACGATCGGACGCTACGGCGGCGAGTTGCACATGCTGATGGCGAAGGATCGCGACATCCGCATGATGGTCGTCTACGGCTATGCGCGCCTCATCGCCTACAACGAGAAGCTCGAGCTCGTTCCCGACATCCTGCAGAGCATCGACAACGTCGACAACCGCAGCTTCACTCTACACTTGCGGCCAGGGCACAAATGGTCGGACGGCCAGCCGTTCACCGCCGAGGACTTCCGCTACTACTGGGACGACGTCGCCAACGACAAGGATCTGTCGCCGTTCGGACTGCCGCGCGTGCTGCTTGTCAATCGCAAGGGGCCGAAGTTCGAGGTGCTCGATGCAACGACGGTGCGCTATTCGTGGGACGAGCCGAACCCGCAGTTCCTCGCGGCGCTCGCAGGACCGAGCCCGCTTTTCATCTATCGACCGGCGCATTACCTGCGGCAGTTCCATCCGAAATACGTCGGCCTCGCGAAAGCGAATGCGCTCGCGGCCGCCGCGGGCTCGCGAACGTGGGCCGGATTGCATCAGAAGATGGACGAGCAGTTCGGCTTCGACAATCCGAACCTTCCGACGCTCGAGCCGTGGGTCAACACGACGGCGCTGCCCACCACTCGCTTCGTGCTGGTGCGCAATCCCTACTTCCATCGCGTCGATCGCGACGGCCGGCAGCTTCCGTACATCGGCCGCGTGATCGTCGCGATCACCGACGACAAGCTGATTCCCGCGCGAACCGGCGCCGGCAACGTCGACCTGCAGGCGCGCTATCTGCGCTTCGACAACTACACTTTCCTGAAGGACGGCGAGGCACGCAACCACTACCACGTCTACTTGTGGGAGAAAGCGATCGGCTCGCAGGTCGCGCTCTATCCGAATCTCAACGTGCACGATCCCGTCTGGCGAAAGCTGATGCGCGACGTTCGCTTCCGCCGCGCGCTTTCGCTCGGAATCAATCGGCACGAGATCAACGAGGTCGTCTATTTCGGCCTCGGTGCCGAATCGGCGAACACGGTGCTGCCGCGAAGTCCGCTTTTCCGCCCGGAGTTTCGCACCGCATGGACGGAATACGATCCGAAACGCGCGAATGCGCTGCTCGACGAAATCGGCCTCACCGAGCGCAACGACGACGGCATTCGTCTGCTCCCCGATGGGCGCCCGATGCAGATCATCATCGACACGTCCGGCGAGAGCACCGAGGAAACCGACGTCCTCGAATTGATCCGCGATACCTGGGCGGGACTAGGCATCGCGCTGTTCGCGCGGCCGTCGCAGCGCGAGGTGTTCCGGAAGCGCATCTTCTCGGGCAAGTCGATGATGTCGGTGTGGTCCGGCCTTTCGAACGCCGTCGCGACGGCGCGAATGAGCCCGGCCGAGCTCGCGCCGACTACGCAGGATCAGCTCCAGTGGCCGATGTGGGGCCAGTACTACGAGCAGAACCGAAACGGCGGCGAGGCGCCGGCGCTACCGGATGCGGAAAAGCTGGTGCAGCTCTACGACGAGTGGCGAAAAGCATCGAGCGACGACGAGCGCCGGCGCGTATGGGGGCAGATGCTGCAAATCCATGCCGACGACGTGTTCACCATCGGCACCGTCACGCATGCGTTGCAGCCGGTGGTCGTGCGCGACGATCTGCGGAACGTGCCGAGGGACGGCATCTATAGCTGGGATCCCGGGGCCTATTTCGGCATGTACCACCCCGACACGTTCTGGTTCGACGCTAGATGAAGGCTTCCCCACGCGCGCTGCGCTCGCTGCTCCCCAGGGGGCGCAGTCAGTCGCTTGGGGCGGCCCTGCGCAACTGACGCTGATGCTCCAATACGTCGCCAAGCGCCTGCTGATGATGATCCCGACGCTGCTCGCGATCAGCGTCATCGTCTTCACGATCATCCAGCTTCCTCCCGGCAACTACATCGAAAGCTACATCGCCGAGCTCGAGGCGCAGGGCGAGTCGGTCGACGAGCAGAAGGTGGCGTTCCTCCGCGAGTACTACGGGCTCGACAAGCCGCTCCCCGAGCAGTACGTGCACTGGGTCGGTGGCATGCTGAAGGGCGACTTCGGCTATTCGTTCGAGTTCAACATGCCGGTCACCAAGGTGATCGGCGATCGAATGCTGCTTACCGTGATCGTCTCGTTCGTCACGGTGCTGTTCACGTGGGCGGTCGCGTTTCCGATCGGCATCTACTCGGCGACGCATCAGTACAGTTGGGGCGACTACGGGCTTTCGTTCCTAGGATTCCTCGGCATCGCGATCCCGAACTTCATGCTCGCGCTCGTGATGATGTACGTCGCGAACGTCGTCTTCGGCACGACGATCGGCGGCCTGATGGATCCGCAATTCATCGGCAAGCCGTGGACGTGGGACAAGGTGAAGTCGGTGCTCGAGCATAGCTGGATTCCCGTGATCGTCATCGGCATCAGCGGAACGGCGGGCATGATCCGGCGCCTCCGCGCGAACCTGCTCGACGAGTTGCAGAAGCAGTACGTCGTCACCGCGCGCGCGAAGGGGTTGCCGCCGCGGAAGGTGTTGCGTAAGTACCCGTTGCGGATGGCGCTCAACTTCTTCATCTCGGACATCGGAAGCCTACTGCCGCACATCATCTCCGGCGCGGAGATCACGGCCGTCGTGCTGTCGCTGCCTACGACCGGGCCGATGCTGCTCAATGCGTTGAAGAGCCAGGACATGTACCTCGCCGGCTCGTTCCTGATGTTCCTCGCCGTGCTGATCGTCATCGGCGTGCTGATCTCGGACCTGGCGCTCGCCGTGCTCGATCCGCGAATCAGGCTCGCGGGCGGCGTCGCGCGATGAGCACGATCGTGATCCCGCCGGCCACGAGCGAGGCCGATCACTTCGTCTCGGCCGAGCCCTTCGATCCCGGCGCGGCGACGCGGCTCACGCCCGCGCAGGAGCGCTTCTACCTCGCGTCGCAGTGGAAGCTGATGTGGTGGAAGTTCAAGCGTCACCGCGTCGCCGTTGCGTCCGGCGTGATTCTGCTTCTGATGTACGGCTCGACGATCGTCACCGAGTTCATCGCGCCCTACAACCTGCATACGCGCCATACCGATTTCATCTACGCGTCGCCGTCGCGCGTCCATCTGTTCCACGAGGGCCATTTCATCGGCCCGTTCGTGTATGCGCAGAAGAAATCGCTCGACATGGCGACGCTTCGGCGCGTATACACGCCCGACAGGACGCAGCCGCGGCGGTTGCGCTTTTTCTGCCAAGGTGACCCGTACCGGTTCTGGGGCCTCTTCGAGATGTCGTTTCATCTGGTCTGCCCCGCGCAGGACGGCACGCTTTTTCTGCTCGGCACCGACCGTCTCGGTCGCGACATGTTCTCGCGCATTCTCTATGGCGCGCGCATTTCGCTGACGATCGGACTCATCGGAATCGCGCTCTCGTTCACGCTGGGCCTCGTGATCGGCGGCATCGCCGGCTATTACGGAGGCTGGGCCGACATGCTCGTGCAGCGGTTGATCGAGATCATTCGCTCGTTTCCGGAATTGCCGCTGTGGATGGCGCTCTCAGCGGTGCTGCCCGTCACGTGGAGTCCCGTGCTGATCTATTTCGGCATCACGGCGATCCTCGCGCTGCTCGATTGGACAGGACTCGCGCGCGCAGTGCGCTCGAAGCTTCTTGCGCTGCGCGAGGAGGACTACACGATGGCGGCGCGGCTCATGGGCGCGCGGCCGAGCCGCATCATCGCGCGCCACCTGCTTCCCGGCTTCATGAGCCATTTGATCGCGTCGGCGACCCTGTCGATTCCCGGGATGATCCTGGGCGAGACGGCGCTCTCGTTTCTCGGCATTGGCCTGCGACCGCCGATCACGAGTTGGGGCGTGCTACTGAACGACGCGCAAAACATCAACGTCGTCGCGCTCTATCCCTGGTTGATGCTGCCCGTCGTGCCGGTGATCGTCGTGATCCTCGCGTTCAATTTTTTTGGCGACGGATTGCGGGATGCCGCTGATCCGTATCGGTGATGTGACAATGAACCTCGAGGCGGCGGGGCCGGACCGGCGTCCCGCAGTCGTCCTCGCGCACGGCGCCGGCGGGCGAATGGACGATCGGGGAATGCTCGCGCTCGCGTCGCTCTATCGTTCGCGTGGGCTGCATGTCGTTCGCTTCAACTTTCCCTACACCGAGAAAGGAAGCCGCCGGCCCGACCCGATGCCGGTTCTCAAATCGTGCATCGCGTCGGTAGCCGAACGCATTCGCGCCGAATCGTCCGTCACGGAACTGATCCTTGGCGGACGGTCGATGGGCGGGCGCGCGGCGTCTATGCTCGTTGCCGACGGTTTCGTGTGCGACGGCCTGTTGCTGCTTGCGTATCCGCTGCATCCTGCCGGCAAGCCGGATCAGTTGCGGGATGCGCATCTTCCCAGCATTACTGTGCCCACGCTCTGCCTGAACGGCACGCGCGACACGCTATGCCGGCGCGATTTGATGGATGCGGTCGTGCAACGGCTTTCGAGCAATTGGCGCATGCACTGGCTCGAAGAAGCCGATCATGGTTTTCATGTGCGAAAGTCGTCCGGTCGAACCGACGACGACGTGTTGCGCGAGATCGGCGACCAAACCGAACGCTGGCTTCATGACGGTCGATTCACAGGACGGCATTGAATGCTGGCTCGTGCAGGCGGGTCTCGCGGGCGCATCCGAGACCGACCTGCTTCGCGGCTTCTGCGAGCGCTGCAACGCAGCCGATATTCCGGTCTCGCGCGCAAGGCTTCTCGTCGATACGCTGCATCCGATCCATGAAGGCCGCGCATTCGGCTGGCGTTCAGACAGCGCCGAGCCGCCGACAGTCTTCGAATACGGACCCTCGAACGTCGGCGAGTCGGGAACGCATTGGCGAAAAAGCCCCTTCTACCGTCTGGTGGAAACGGGAGAGAGCGAGCTTCGACGCAGGATCGGCGCCGGCGATCCTGCCGATTTTCCCAGCCTCGAGGAGATGCAAGCCGAAGGCCAGACCGACTACGTCGCGTTCGTTCATCGCTTCGGTGCGCGCGGCGTCATCGGCGAAATGGATTGCGTCTACTCGTCGTGGACCACTTCGCGTCCCGGCGGCTTTCGCGAGAACGATATCGTTGCGCTGCGCCGCATGGTTCCGCTCCTTGCGCTCTCCGTCAAATGCGTCTCGCTCGCACGCATTGCGCGAACACTGGTCCACGTGTATCTCGGCTACGATGCCGGCGAGCGCGTGCTCGGCGGTCGCATCTCGCGCGGTGTTGCTGATCGCATCCACGCGGTCATCTGGTATTCCGACCTGCACGGCTATACGAAGATCACCGACACGTCGCCACCCGACGAGATCATCCCGCTTCTGAACGACTACGCCGCGGCGGTGATCGACGCCATCCGCGCCGAGGGTGGCGAAGTGCTGAAGCTCATCGGGGACGGCGTGCTGGCGATCTTTCGCGCCGAGGATGCCGCCCGAGCGTGCCGAGCCGCACTGCGCGCCGAAGCGCGCTTGCGATCGAGCGTCAAGGACGTGAACGCGCGACGAGCCGCCGGCAAGCGATCGATCACGTCGGTCTATCTCGGCCTGCATATCGGCGAAGTGTTCTACGGCAACATCGGCAGCGAGGACCGGCTCGACTTCACGGTAGTGGGCCCCGCCGTCAACGAAACGAGCCGCATCGCCGCGATGTGCCGCTCGGTCGACCGAAGCATCGTGATCTCGTCCGAGTTCGCGAATGCGACGCCGGAGCCCGAGCGCTCCAATCTCGTTTCGGTGGGCCGCTTCGCGTTGCGTGGCGTCGGCCGCGCCGACGAGCTGTTTACGATCGATCCGAGTCTGGTCGAGCGATAGCGACGGAAGCCGTCGGCATGTCGAGCTGCCGCATCGAGCTCTACCGCCACGGGCGCGTGATCGCTACAAGGTCGCAGCTCCAGAATGTCGGCCTTCGTCACGTCCGAGACAATATCCTTCGACACCACGATATAGTCGACGCGCGCGGCATCCAATCCGCGAGCGCGACGATTGAACCACGTGTATTGCCGCTCGTTCCCGTGGCGCTCGCGCCATACGTCGACGAAACCCTGCGTAGCGAGCAGTTCATTCAGCTCGGAGCGTGCGCGCGCATGCGGTTCCTCGGTCCGCAGCCGCGGATAAGTATCGATCGCCGTCGGCGAGACGTTCCAGTCGCCGGCGATCACTACGCCACCACTCTTCCGCAATTTGGCGCCGAGATCGATCACTTGCGCCTGGAAGCGGCGCTTGAATTGATGCCGGTCGCCTGCGATGCGGCCCGCATCGTCGTAATAGGGCTTCGCCGTGCCGTTGACCGCGTAGACGTTCACGACCGCAAGGCCGGTCCTCTGGACGACAACGACGCGGCCCTCGCGATCCCACTCAGGCACGTGCGCACGCCAGCGACCGCGAACGAATGTCGCGACGCCGTGCATGCGTCCACCGCGAAACGTGACGTTACGCGAATCGCGCGGAAGGGAATGGTGGCAACGATAGCCGGGAAGCGCCGCTTGCAACGCGCGCACTTGATCCTCATCGCTTGCCCTGATGCGCAGTTCCTGAAGGCACACGACGTCGGGTGAACCGAGCTGCTCGACGATGGCTGGCAAGCCGGCCATGTGCCGCGCTGCGTTCTCGACGTTCCAGGAAACGATTCTCATCGAACGACGCGACCTGTTGCGAAGCGGATACAACGCGCTCGCCGATCATGCGCGCATCGCGGTTTGCTCCGCACATTTCGCGTGTCGCGCCGTTATGATCGGCATCGACGCAATCATATCGAGAGGAACGGTGACAGTGCTCGACAGCACGAGCAACGCCCTTTGCACGATCGCGCTGCCGGCAACGTCGTGTACGTTCGCGCCCGCGAATGCCGTGCGCCTGACGATCCAACCCGGAGCCATAGTCGAGACGCAGCCGGTGCCGGAAACTGGATGGCCGGCGATCGTCGGGCTCGTCGTCGTGACCGGGTTGACGGCTTTGAAGCGGCGGT
>DATFCW010000361.1:0-10334 GCA_035252665.1 Casimicrobiaceae bacterium
GCTCCTGCCGAGCCGCCTGTATTCCATCGTTGTCACCATCCTCGATCCCCATTTTCGACTCGATCCGCGATCCTACGCCTTATAATCCGCCTCTCTCGTCAACGCCGCGGCCTTTTGCGAAACGCGAAACCGGCCGCGCGATCGCTGCCTCGCATGAACGTGCTGTTCGAGGATGACGGCCAGCTCAAGGCCGGCACGCTCCTCGCCGATCACGACGCGTCGTTGCAGGTCGAAGCGGCCTCCGGCAAGCGGCAGAAGATCAAGGCGTCGCACGTGCTGCTGCGCTTCGCGCAACCATCACCCGCCGAGACGATCGCGCGCGCGCACGAGCTCGTCTCCGATCTCGATCCGACTTTCCTCTGGGAAGTGGTTCCCGATGACGAGTTCGGCTTCGACGAGCTCGCGCGCGAATATTACGGCGCGACGCCCGCGCCCGCGGAATCGGCGGCGATCGCGCTCGCGCTCGCCCGCGCGCCGATGTACTTCTATCGCAAGGGCCACGGGCGCTTTCGCAGGGCACCCCCCGATGCGCTGAAGGCCGCGCTCGCGTCGGTGGCGCGCAAGGAGCGCGAGGCGCGCGACGTCGCGCAATGGGTCGACGAGCTTCTCGCGCGCAAGTTGCCGCAGCCGCTCGCGGCGAAGCTCGACATGTTGCTGTATCGGCCGGACAAGAACGCGCCCGAATGGAAAGCGCTGACGGCCGCATGCGAGAAAGCGCGAACGAGCGCGGTCGCGCTGCTGCACGAATGCGGTGCGATCGCATCGTCGCACGAGTACCACTTCCGCCGCTTCCTCCTCGAGGCGTTTCCACATGGCACCGATTTCCCCCGGTGGGGAACGCTCCCATCGGTACCGGAATTGCCGCTCGCGCCCGTTTGCGCATTCTCGATCGACGATGCATCGACGATCGAGATCGACGACGCATTCTCGGTGCGCGAGATCGAAAACGGCGCCGTCGAGATCGGCATCCACATTGCGTGTCCCGCGATCGCGATTGCACGCGGCACGCCGCTCGACGCGATCGCGCGCCAGCGTCTTTCGACCGTCTACATGCCGGGACGCAAGCTCACGATGTTGCCCGACAGCGTGATCGAGGCGTTCTCGCTCGCAGAAGGCGAAAGCCCGCCGGCGCTTTCGCTCTACATCGAAACCGATGCGCACGGCGCACCCGTTCGCCACCGAACGGCCATCGAGCGCGTGCCGATCGTCGCCAATCTCCGCCACGATGCATTGACCGAAGCGTTCGCGATCCCGGCTGCAACCGACGAGCCGCGATGGACCGCCGAGCTTCGATCGCTGTGGACGCTCGCCAGCGCGCTTTCGGAACGGCGAGGCAAGGCGGATGCCGCGCGAATCGATTACAGCTTCCATGTAGACTGGGACGCCGAGGGCGCGGGAGAACGCGGTCGCGTGACGATCGTTCCGCGCCCGCGAGGCAATCCGCTCGACAAGCTCGTCTCCGAGCTGATGATCCACGTCAACCACGAATGGGGACGGTTGCTTGCGCTCGCGCACGTGCCGGCGCTTTATCGCGTGCAGGTCGCGGGCAAGGTGAAGATGAGCACGCGTCCCGCCGAGCACCAGGGCCTCGGCGTTTCGCATTACTTGTGGGCAAGCTCGCCGCTTCGCCGCTTCAGCGACCTCGTCAACCAGCGCCAGCTTCTCTCGGTCGTCCGCAACGAGCGCGTGCCGTATGCCGACAACGATGCCGAGCTTTTTGCCGCGCTGACCGATTTCGAAGCGACCTACTCGCAATACGCCGAAATGCAGGAGCGGATGGAGCATTACTGGTGCTTGCGATGGCTGCTGCAGGAAAACGTCCACGAATGCACCGGCCGCACGATTCGCGACACGCTCGTGCGCTTCGACGCGCTGCCGATCGTCGTGCGGCTTGCCGACATGCCGGCACACCCGCCCGACACCCCGGTTCGGATCGCCATCGGCCGCATCGATCTTTTCGAGCGCGCGCTCGAATGCCGCTACGCGGGGCAGGCTGACGATGCAGGCGGTTGAAAAGCGTTGGATCGCCGCCACGCGGAGGCGTCCGACCGATCGGCGGACCGGCGCAACCATCATGACAACGGCATGGCGGCGCTACAATCGATGCACCGTCCAAACGCCGAACCGATCGCGCCTTGCCACGCCGCGTCGCAGCGCCCGCGTCCTCGGAAGAACCGGCCGCACAGCCGCGCGTGGTTCGTTCGGCATTGCCGCCACGCGTGCAGACGCCTGGCGTCAAGGCGGCGTCATCCGCGAAGCCCGCCGCGCAATTGCGGCCGGGCGTGCGCGCCGTTGCGCAACCGAAAGCCGCCGCTCCGGCTGCCGCGCGCAAATCGAATCTCAGCGTGGCCGGCGCGCTGCCGCCTGCGCGGATTCCACCGGAGGCACTTGCAACGCCGCGCCGGCTGTCGACGATCGGCATCGCGATTGCGATTTCGATTGCGCTCCACGCGATTGCGTTGACACTCCACTTCACGATCGGCGCGAGTCACGATCGCGACCCGAACCCGCCGCTCGAAGTCGCGCTCGTGAACGCACGCTCGGCGTCGAAGCCGACGAAGGCGAATCTCCTCGCGCAGGCGAATCTCGACGGTGGCGGCAACACGGAGCAGAACCGCCAGGCGAAGACCCCGTTGCCGCTTCTGCCCGAAACGCCGAAGCGCACGGTCGCCGTCGCATCGTCGCGCGAGCAGGTGCCGGAGAACGCGACGCACGAGATGATGACGCAATTGCGTTCGCCCAACTCGATCCTGACACCCGAGCCGAAGCCGCTGTCCGACCCCGAGCCGACCGAATCGGCGACCGCGAACGATGTCATGCAAAAGACGCTCGAGGCCGTTCGACTCGAAGCGAAGATCGCCCGCGACATGGACGAGTACCAGAAGATCCCGCGGCGCAAGCACATCGGCGCGCAGGCGAGGGAATATCGCTTCGCGCGCTACGTCGAGGACTGGCGGCTCAAGGTCGAGCACGTCGGCAACGTCCACTATCCGGAAGCCGCGCGGCGCAAGAAGCTCTACGGCAGCCTGATCCTCACCGTGTTCATTCGCGCCGACGGCAGCGTCGAGAAAGTGGAAGTGAACCGCAAGTCGGGCCAGCGGATCCTCGATGCGGCGGCGGTCAAGATCGTGCAGATGGCGGCGCCGTTCGCGCCGTTTCCCGACGACATCCGCCGCGACACCGACATCCTGAGCATCACGAGGACGTGGACCTTCGCGCGAGGCGACGAGCTGCGAAGCGAGTAGGTGTCCTGTCCCGCAAATTCGCTCGATAGTTCGCGGCGAAATCGGCCGCCATGCTGCGTTGCTCGGCCTCGCCGTAACACGGGCTACTGTCTCGCCCTCGCGCCTTGCCTGGCGGCCGATTTCATCCGCTCCTTTATCTTCGGAATTTTCGGTACAGGACACTGGTGAAGCGAAAGGGCGCGTTGGCCCGCGCGCTCGGGCTCGTGGCCGGCATCTGCGCGATCGCAGTCCTTTTGCTGCACGCGTACTTCGCGGCGATGATTTACTGGTGGCGCGATCATCCGCCGCGCGAGACCGCGTTCATGGCCGAGCGGATGGACGCGCTTCGCGCGAAGAATCCGCGCGCGACGCTGTCCTACCGTTTCGTGTCCTACGAGCGGATCGCGATGCCGCTCAAGCGCGCGATGATTGCTGCGGAAGACGCGAAATTCGTCGATCACGAAGGCTTCGACTGGGACGGCATCGCGCTTGCCCTCGAGAAGAACGAGAAGCGCGGGCGAATCGTCGCGGGCGGATCGACGATTACGCAACAGCTCGCGAAGAATCTGTTCCTGTCGGGCGCGCGGTCGTGGCTTCGCAAGGGCGAGGAAGCCGTCATCACGCTGATGCTCGAAGCGATCCTCGACAAGCGCCGGATCTTCGAGCTCTATCTCAACGTGATCGAGTGGGGCAACGGCGTGTTCGGTGCGGAGGCCGCTTCGCAACACTACTTCGGAGAATCGGCGGCACGACTATCGCCCGAACAAGCGGCGCGGCTTGCCGCGATGGCGCCCAATCCGCGCTTCTACGAGCATCATCAGGCCGCGCCCGGCTTGAATCGCAAGATCAGGATCATTCTCGCGAGGATGCCGTCGGCGGACTTGCCGTAAAATTTTTGCATCTTTCCTCGCTCCTGCACGCCTTGCTCCGCGCCTGCCCATGCCCGACGACACGGAAGCCCCGGTGGCCGACCGCCCCGAGCCGCGCGATAGCGTGCAGGACGCGCTCGCCGAAGTCACCGCGCTTCTTCGCCGCGCGCGTTTAGTCGAAGGCCTGATCAACGAGCAGCTCGAGCACGCGTCCGTCGAGGCGCGTGACGAGCTCGCGCAAAGCGCGGTCGCGCGAAAGAACAGGGCCGAGCTCGAGCGCACGCTCGCGCGCCTGCACCCGGCCGACATCGCGTACGTTCTCGAGGCGCTGCCCCTCGACGAGCGCCTCTACATCTGGAACCTGGTCAAGGCCGATCGCGACGGCGAGATCCTCGTCGAGACCTCCGATGCCGTTCGCGAGTCGCTGATCTCGTCGATGGATGCCGACGAGCTCGTCGCCGCGGCGGAAGCGTTGCCGGCCGACGAAATCGCCGAGCTCGCGCCCGACCTGCCGCAGGAGGTGATGGACGATGTGTTCCGAAGCCTTCCCGTCGAAGAGCGCGAGCAGTTGCGCGCGGCGATGTCGTTCGACGAGGATATGGTCGGCGCATGGATGGACTTCGACGACGTGCAGGTGCGCTCGGACGTGGCGCTCGAAGTCGTGCTGCGTTATCTGCGCCGCTTCGACGAGTTGCCGTCGCAGACGGACCAGCTCTTCGTCGTCGATCGCGACGAGCGGCTGCAGGGCGTCTTACGGCTCGAACGCTTGATCGTGAGCGAGCCGGAGCAAGTCGTCGCCGACGTGATGCAGCCGCCAGTCGTGAAGCTGCTGTCGAACGATCGCGTCGAGACCGCCGCCGGCGCATTCGAGCGCTACGACCTCGTGTCCGCGCCCGTCGTCGACGCCAACGGGAAGCTCGTGGGACGCGTGACCGTCGACGAGGTGCTCGACTATGTGCGGAAGCGCAGCGAAGACGAGATGCTCGCCCACGCGGGCCTGCGCGGCGAGGAAGACGTCTTCGCGTCGGTATGGAAATCGTTCCAGAACCGCTGGGCGTGGCTCGCGGTGAATCTCGTCACCGCGTTCATCGCCTCGCGCGTGATCGGCCTCTTCGAGGGCTCGATCCAGCGCCTCGTGGCACTCGCGACGTTGATGCCGATCGTCGCGGGGATCGGCGGCAACTCGGGCAACCAGACGATCACGATGATCGTGCGCGCGGTGGCGCTCGGCCAAGTCGGTCGCGGTGAAGCGAGCAAGTTGATACGAAAGGAGCTCGCGGTATCGCTCTTGAACGGCATCGTGTGGGGCGGCGTGATGGGCGTCATCGCGGTGATGCTCTATCACCAGGTCTCGCTCGCTCTCGTGATGGTGCTCGCGATGACGCTGAACCTGCTTCTCGCGGCGCTGATGGGCGTGGTGATTCCGATGACCATGATGAAGTTCGGCCGCGATCCGGCGGTAGGCTCGTCGGTGATGATTACCGCGGTGACCGATTCGGGCGGTTTCTTCATCTTTCTCGGGCTCGCCACGCTGCTCCTCGTCTGACACTTTCCCTGTCGGGGAATAGCGACGCCCCGGACGTTGTTTGCGCGATGCCATGTGTGATCAGCACGCGCCCGTCCGCGAACGACTGACGAACGACGCCGGGTCGGCGTAACATGCTGGACGCGGCAAACGGCGCATTGGCGCCCGCTGCCTATGCCCGCGCACCGGGCGCGTTCACCATGAGCGCCGACCCTCCGCTTCCGCATCCCGACCTCGTCGCGGCGATCCCGCGCCTTCGCCGTTACGCGCGCGTGCTGACCGGCGATTCGGCGCGCGCCGACGATCTCGTGCAGGAAACGCTTGCGCGCGGCTGGGAGAAGCGAAGGCTGTGGGCGGCGGGCACCGATCTTCGCGCGTGGCTGTTCACGATCATGCACAACGTGTTCGTGAATCAGCGCGCGCTCGCGATTCGCGATGCGCAGAACGTATCGCTCGACGGCGACGGCGAAGCGGGCGCCGCGTGGCAGGTTCCGGTGCGCGCGCCTCAGCAGGCGCACGTCGAGCTTCAGGAGGTGTTGCGCGAGTTGTCGAGGCTGCCCACCGACCAGCGCGAAGTGCTCGTGCTCGCGGCGGTCGAGGAAATGCGTTACGAGGAGATTGCGAAGGTACTCGCGATTCCGGTCGGTACGGTCATGTCGAGGCTTTCGCGCGCGCGCGCGAAGCTACGCCGCAGCGTGTCCTCCGAAAGCGATCCGGTGACGCCATTGAAGATCGTGCGATGACAACATGACGAGACCCTCGATCACCGACGACGACCTGCAAGCGTTTGCCGATCGCCAGCTTCCCGCCGATCGCAAGGCGGCAATCGAGCAGGCGCTCGCGCAGGATCCTGCGCTTGCGGCGAAGGTCGCCGAGATCGAGCGCCAGAACGCGTGGTTGCGCGGCACACTCGACGCTTTGCTCGACGAGCCGTTGCCGAAGCGGTTGATCGATGCCGCGCGACCACCGCGCGAGTCGGCGCACGTGCCGCGCTGGTTCGCGACCGCGGCGGTGTCGCTCGTCACACTCGCGATCGGCGTCGCCGGCGGCTGGTATTGGCGCGACGCGCAGCTCGAGCTCGCCGGCACGCCGACGACGTTCGCGCAGCAGGCGGCGTTTACCCACGCGCTTTACGCATCGGACGCCAACCGACCGGTCGAGATGTGGGCGCCCGAGGAGAAGCGCCTCGTCACATGGCTCTCGAAGCGCCTCGACTATCAACTTCACGTACCGGACTTGAACAGCGTCGGTTACGCCCTCGTCGGCGGCCGGCTGGTCGCCGGCAACGAGCGTCCGACCGCGCTCTTCATGTACGAGAACGGCGCCAAGGATCGCCTCACGCTGCAGGCGAGGAAGCAGCCGCCGGGCACCGATGAAACCGCGTTCCGCTACGCCGTCGAGGACGGCATCGGCGTCTACTATTGGGTCGACGACGAGTGCGCTTATGCGCTGTCGGGTCGGCTCGATCGCACGAAGCTTCTCGAGATCGGGCGACTCGTCTACGCGCAACTCAATCCGCGCGAACCCGGGAAGTAACGCCCGCGTCAGCGGAGGTGCGGGCAGAACCCTACGCCGCCCCGATTTGTAGAAGCGTCGAGCGTACAATGCGAGGCGCGTATCCGCGGCGCTTCCCTGCCTGCCACCGTGATCGCCAACATTCTCGCGCCGAAGTTCATCGTCCTCTACGTCTTCCTGGCGTCGGCGCTGTTCGTCCATTTTCGCGGACGCGTGCGCCACAAGCTCTCGAAGCAGTTCGCCGATCACTCGACGATCATGGCGCCCTACAACACGCTGATGTACCTGTTCTCGGCGGTGCCGGCGAAACCGATCCTCGATCCGCGGAGCCTGCCCGAGCTCGATGTGCTGCGCGCCAACTGGACGACGATCCGCGACGAGGCGCTTTCGCTGATGGACGAGGGCCACATCCGCGCAGCGACCGGGCACAACGACCTGGGCTTCAACTCGTTCTTCAAGAACGGCTGGAAGCGCTTCTACGTGAAGTGGTACGGCGAGCCGCTTCCATCGGCGCAGGCGGCGTGTCCGAAGACCGTCGCGCTCGTCGAATCGCTGCCGACGGTCAACGCGGCGATGTTTGCGCTGCTGCCCCCGGGCGGGAAATTGAATCGCCATCGCGATCCGTTCGCCGGATCGCTCCGCTATCACCTCGGCCTCGTCACGCCGAATTCCGACGAATGCCGCATCTTTGTCGATGGACAGCCTTACTCGTGGCGCGACGGCGAGGACCTGCTGTTCGACGAGACGTTCATCCACTCGGCGGAGAACAAGACCGACACGACGCGCGTCATCCTGTTCTGCGACGTCGAGCGGCCGCTTCGCACGCGGGCCATGCAGTCGGTGAATCGCTTTGTGAGCCGCACGTTCATCCGCGCGGCGTCGACGCAGAACACCGAAAACGAGCCGATCGGCGCAGCGAACCGCATCTACGCGCTGTTCGGGCAGGGCAGCGATTTCCTGTCGCGCCTCAAGAAGCGCAACCGCACGCTCTTTCGTGCCGCGAAGTACGCGCTGATCGCCGCTCTAGCGTACTGGATCTTCGTTTACTGAATCGAACGCTGCGCTGCGCACGCGCTCGCCTGCGCTCGCATTACGCGGTCAAGCGCCATGTCGAAGCTTCGCGTGCACTCGTTCTCGGTGTCGATCGACGGTTACGGCGCCGGGCCGCATCAGAATCTCGACAATCCGCTCGGCGTCGGCGGGCCGGCATTGTTCGACTGGTTCTTCCATACGCGCACGTGGCGGCGGATGCACGGCAATTCGGAAGGTGAGACCGGCATCGACGACGAAATGGCCGCACGCGGGTTCGAAAACATCGGCGCGTGGATTCTCGGTCGCAACATGTTCGGTCCCGTTCGAGGGCCGTGGCCCGACGAGCGCTGGAAGGGTTGGTGGGGCGACGAGCCGCCGTACCACGTGCGGGTCTTCGTGTTGACGCATCATCCCCGCGCGCCGCTGACGATGCGTGGAGGCACCGTGTTTCATTTCGTCACTGACGGCATTGACGCCGCACTCGCACGCGCGATCGAAGCGGCGGACGGACACGACGTTCGGCTTGGCGGCGGCGTGGCGACGATCCGGCAGTTCCTGCGGGCACGCCTGATCGACGAGTTGCATCTCGCGATTTCGCCCGTGTTGCTCGGCGGCGGCGAGCATCTGCTGCATGGCCTCGACCTTCCGGCGCTGGGCTACGAGTGCGCGACGCACGTCGCCGGCCAACGGGCGGCCGCGCATGCGACGCTGCGAAAGCGCGGCTGACACCGGCGTCGCGACATGCAACGGATGCCCGCTCACGTCGGCGATCGCGTCGATGCGATCGAGACGCCGGCGCTGATCGTCGACGTCGACGCGCTGGAGCGCAACATCGTGCGGATGGCCGACGCGACGAGGGAAATTCGGCTGCGGCCGCATGCCAAGTCGCACAAGTGCGCGACGATCGCCAGGATGCAAGTTGCGCGAGGCGCCGTCGGCGTCTGCTGCCAAAAGACCGACGAAGCGGCCGCGTTCGTCGCGGCCGGCGTGCGCGACGTGCTGATCACGAACGAGGTCGTAGCACCCGCGAAAATCGAGCGATTGGCGGACCTTGCGCGCGCGGCGCGAATCGGCGTTCTAGTCGACGCGTTGGCTGGCGTCGTCGCGTTGTCGAAAGCCGCCACACGCACGGCGGTATCGATCGATGTCTATGTCGAGATAGACGTCGGCGCGCATCGCTGCGGCGTCGCTCCGGGCTCGCCTGCGGTCGATCTCGCGCGTGCGGTCGCCGTTTCCCCAGGCCTGCGCTTTCGCGGGTTGCACGCCTATCACGGCGCAGCCCAGCATTTGCGCGAGCCCCGGCAACGCGCCGAAGCGATTGCCGAAGCGGTGCGCATTGCGCGTACGACCCGCGATGCGATCGAGGAAGCGGGCATCGCGTGCGAGATCGTGACCGGCGCCGGCACGGGGACATGGCGGCACGAATGCGATTCAGGTGTGTACAACGAGCTGCAGCCCGGATCGTACGTTTTCATGGACGCCGACTACGCGCGAAACACTCCCGACGACAACGACTTGCGTTTCGAGCAGAGCCTTTTCGTGCTCGCGAGCGTGATGAGCATTCCGACACGCGAGCGGGCGATCGTCGATGCGGGATTGAAGGCGTTTTCGTTCGATTCCGGACTGCCGCGCGTTCAGGATCGGCCCGGACTCGACTATGTGAAGGCGTCGGACGAGCACGGCGTGCTGGACGTCGCTTCCAACGCGCCGCCGGTCGCGCTCGACGAGCACGTTCGCCTGATCCCCGGCCATTGCGACCCGACGGTGAATCTCTACGACTACATCGTCGCCGTGAGCACAGATGTCGTGAAGGACATCTGGCGAATCGACGCGCGCGGCGCGCTGGGTTGACGCGGGTCGTCGCAGCTACAGGGTCACCGTGCCGCGCGGCGTACGCAGCATCGCCGCGAGTCGCGGCACCGTGCCGTACGTCACCTTGAGCGTTTCCGACAGCCCGAGCGCGGCGATGGCCTTGCGCACCGGTGCGGGCTCGGGATGCTCGCCGGCGAGCGCGACGAGGCGCAACCCGGCGTCGGGAAGCGAATCGGCAGGATGGCGCCGACCGGACCATTCGATCAGTGTCGGCACGAGCCCGCGCTCCGGCAGGTGACCATCGTCACGCACGGTCAAACGCCATTCGAAATCGCTGCGATTTAGCGTAACGATCGA
>DATFCW010000362.1:0-2938 GCA_035252665.1 Casimicrobiaceae bacterium
CCTCTCGTTGTTGTCGACGTCCACCGCCGCAGGCCGCGGCTGACGGTCGCGTCGCTTCGCTGGCGTATCATCCCGGTCGGTCCCACGCGTTTCCCGTTCGATGGCTTCCCCGCTCGACGTCGTGATCCTTGCCGCAGGCCAGGGCAAGCGAATGCATTCGGCATTGCCGAAGGTATTGCATCCGCTCGCGGGGAAACCGCTGGTTGCCCACGTGCTCGCCGCCGCGCGTGTGCTCTCGCCGCGCGCGATCGCGCTGGTCGTCGGATTCGGTGCCGATGCGGTCGAACGTGCGCTCGCCGCGCCCGATCTCACTTTCGTCCGGCAGGACCCGCCGCGTGGCACCGGGGATGCCGCACTGCGCGCGCTCGACGCCTTACCGGCGGACGGGGTGACGCTCGTCGGTCTCGGCGACGTTCCACTCGTCACGTCGGAAGCGCTCGCGAGCGTTGCCGAGATCGCACAAGCAGGACGGGTCGGCCTGATGACGGCGCGCGTGCGCGAACCGTTCGGCCTCGGCCGCATCGTTCGCGGATCCGCTCACGACGTACAGGCCATCGTCGAGGAAACCGACGCGACCCCCGAGCAGCGCGCGATCGACGAGGTCAACACCGGCTTCATCGCCGCGCCGACCTCGCTGCTGGCGCTCTGGCTTTCACGACTGACGCCGCATAACGCACAGGGCGAGTTCTACCTGACCGACATCGTGGGACTCGCCGTCGAAGAGGGCGTCGGCGTGCAAGCGCACGTGGTCGACGACGAAGCCTCGGTCCTCGGCGTCAACGACCGCGCGCAACTCGCCTACGTCGAGCGCATTCTCCAGCGCCGCAAGGCGAATGCGTTGATGCAGGCGGGCACGACGATCGTCGATCCCGATCGCATCGACATTCGTGGCGACCTCGTTTGCGGGCGCGACGTGACGATCGACATCGGCTGCGTTTTCGAGGGCAGCGTGCGCCTGGGGGATGGCGTTGTCATCGGGCCGCATTGCGTGCTGCGCGACGTATCGATCGAGGAGGGTTCGCGCGTCGAGGCGTTCTCGCATTTCGATTCAGCCACGATCGGTCCGGATTGCCGGATCGGGCCTTATGCGCGGCTGCGGCCGGGCACGTCCCTTGCTGAAGAGGTGCACATCGGCAATTTCGTCGAGGTGAAGGCGAGCACGCTCGGCGCGCGATCGAAGGCGAATCATCTCGCGTATCTCGGCGACGCGATCGTCGGCGAGCGCGTGAACTACGGCGCGGGCTCGATCACGGCGAATTACGACGGCGCGAACAAGCATCGCTCGATCATCGGCGATGACGTGCACATCGGATCGAATTGCGTGCTGGTGGCGCCGATAACCGTCGGCGCAGGCGCGACGATCGGCGGCGGCAGCACGATCGCCAAGGATGCGCCCGCCGGGCAGCTGACGCTCGCGCGCGCGAAACAGATATCGGTCGCGCGTTGGCAGCGACCGCGAAAGAAGGGGTGAACGCCTCATGTGCGGCATCGTCGGCGCAACGTCGGATCGCAACGTCGTTCCCATCCTGATCGAGGGCATTCGTCGCCTCGAGTACCGCGGCTACGATTCCACCGGGCTCGCCGTCGTCAATGGCGGGGCGAGTCCCATTCTCGAGCGGCTCGTCTCGACGGCGCGCGTCGCCGATCTCGCCGCCCAGGCCGATGCGTTGCAACTCCAGGCGACGACCGGGATATCGCATACGCGCTGGGCGACCCACGGCGCGCCGACGTCCGACAACGCGCATCCTCATTTGTCGGGTGGCGAGATCGCGGTCGTCCACAACGGCATCATCGAGAACTACGAGGAGCTGCGCGAGCGGCTCAAATCACGCGGCTACGTGTTTCGCACGCAGACCGACACCGAGGTGATCGCGCATCTCGTCCATTCGTACTGGCACGATGCGCAGGAAGGCGGTGATCTGCTCGTCGCCGTGCGACGCGCGGTTGCGAAGTTCAAGGGCGCGTATGCGATT
The DNA here is from genome assembly GCA_035252665.1 of Casimicrobiaceae bacterium. Taxonomy (GTDB): domain Bacteria; phylum Pseudomonadota; class Gammaproteobacteria; order Burkholderiales; family Casimicrobiaceae; genus VBCG01. Next base: position 1,974 of record DATFCW010000362.1, read on the forward strand.
GCCGTCATCTCGACGCGCGAGCGCGGCCGTGTGGTCGGCGCACGACAGGGCAGCCCGCTGCTCGTCGGCATCGGCGAGCACGATCACTTCCTCGCCTCGGACGCGTCGGCGCTTTTGCCGGTGACGCGGCGCGTCGCGTACCTGGAGGAAGGCGATGTCGCCGACGTGCGGCGCGACTCTTACGCGATTTTCGATGCGCAGGGCAATCGCGTCACGCGCACGGTCGTCGAAGTGCAGGGAAGCGGCGATGCTGTCGAGCTCGGGCCCTATCAGCATTTCATGCAGAAGGAAATCTTCGAGCAGCCGCGTGCCGTTGCCGATACGCTCGAGGATATCTCGACGATCTCGCCATCGCTGTTCGGACCGAAGGCTGCGCAGATTCTGCCGCAGGTCGATTCGCTGCTGATCCTTGCGTGCGGAACCAGTTACTACTCGAGCCTCGTCGCGAAACAATGGGTCGAGACGCTGGCGAAGATTCCGTGCGCGGTCGAGATCGCCAGCGAATATCGCTATCGCGACAGCGTGCCGCATGACAAGACGCTCGCCGTCGTGGTGTCGCAGTCAGGCGAAACGGCCGACACGCTCGCGGCGCTCGCGCATGCGAAGGCGCTCGGTCATCGACACACGCTCGCGATCTGCAACGTCGCGACGAGTTCGATGGTGCGGCAAACCGAAATGGTGTTTCTCACGCGCGCAGGCGCGGAGATCGGCGTCGCATCGACGAAGGCGTTCACGACGCAGCTTGCTGCGCAGTTCCTGCTTGCGCTCACGCTCGCGAAGTTGCGCGGTCTCTTGGCGCCCGAACGCGAGGCGGAATGCATCGATGCGCTACGGCATATTCCGGCTGCGTTGCGCGGCGCGTTGGCGTTGGAGCCACACCTGATCGGCTGGGCGCAGCACTTCGCGAAGCGTCAGCACGCGCTATTTCTCGGTCGCGGCCTGCACTACCCGATCGCGCTCGAGGG
>DATFCW010000363.1:0-3440 GCA_035252665.1 Casimicrobiaceae bacterium
TGGAACGAGAGCAGGAGTTGCGCCCGAAGCAGTCCCAAAAGCCGTAGCAGCACGAAATTGATGCTTGACAGTGTCGGGTAGTGCGCGTTGACGGCGGTGACGCGCAATGTCGACAGCAATCGGTGCAACCGCCACATCGTCAACGGCGCACGGCGCGCGAACGAAAGCATGCCGCGGATGCTCCATCCTTCCGCCGCCGGTGCGGCGAGGCCGAATCGCACGCAGCGGAAGCCATCGACAATCTCGAACGTCGGCGCCGATTGCCCGAAGTCGAGGATCATGATCAGCGGCGAAAATTTTCCCGCGCGTTCGCATTCGCGATAGAGATTCATCACGACCTGCGTAACGCCGCCGATGCTCGAAAGTGGCCATGGCAGCACGAGCAGGTAGGTCGGCTTGTCCCCCTGCCGGATCATTCCTGCACGTCGCCCGGCATGGGACCCTTTACGCGCCGAAAGCCGTCCCGGATCCCGCGAATCTGTCCGCGGATTCCCGCCCAGTTGCGCTTTCGCGCCTGCGAACGCACGACGTCCCACGTCCATTCGAGGTAGAGGAGCGCGAATTTGCCGTAGCGTCGATAGTGCGGTCCCGCGATCTCGAGGAAATAGCAGAGCCGGTTACGAAAGATGTAGTAGAAGTAGCGATACGAGAGCTTGACGGTCGACGCCTTGCCGATGTGCTCGACCTGAAGGTCGCGCAGGTAGACCGGGTTTCCGCCAAGCCTGTGCACGCGCTCGAAGTACTTCATCTCTTCCTCGTAGAGGAAATTTTCGTCGGGGAGGAATCCGTACTTTCGCAGGGCGCGTCCGGAGAGCTTGAGACAGCTTCCGTGCAGCGTGCTGACGCCGGGATAGTCGACCGGCATCTTGCTTGGAAAACCGGTGCCGAAATCAACGCAAAGCCCCTGGGTCGCGATCCGGCCGCTCCAGTGCTCGTAGATCGCGGGACCTCAAAGCTCCGCGTCGCAGTCGAGGAGCGCACGCGCGGTCGCCTCGGTGATGAACACGTCCGGGTTGACGATCAGATACTCGCCGCTTTGCCCGAGCAGCGGATCGAGCATCCGCATCGCAGTGTTGTTACCGCCCGAATAGCCGAGGTTCGTCCGGTTTCGGCAAAGTGCGAGCGTCGCCCCCGACGCGAGGTGCGACGCGATCTCCCCATCGTTCCGGCCTCGCTCATCCTCGACGAGGAGCGCCTGCCTTCGCACGCATGCGTCGCGAAGAATCGCGTAGTCGGCGGGTGCGCTACCGTTATCGACCAGGAAGGTGCCGATGTCGTCAAGGGGCCATAGCGCGTCGAGCAGACGCACGCAATGCGTGGCGACGTTGTAATTGAGGACGACGATCCACTTGCGAATCATGTTGTCGCTTCAGCGCCGCTCGAAGCATAGGCGGCTCTCGCCGCTCGATCGCAGCCAAAGCTCGAGCATCATCATCGTCCACACGAGCTCGCCATAGTAGCCGGCGTGCTCGCCAAGGCGGTTGCGGAAGAGGTCGTCGATCAGCGTCCGCTTGACGATTCCGCGCGCTGCGAAGGAAGAAACCGCGTCGTCGGCGAGTCTTCGCAACCCTTCGTGGCGAACGAGCCACGCGCCGAACGGCAGGCCGAACCCGTGCTTGCGCTTGCGGATGATCTCGGGAGGCAGGAACGACGCAAGCGCCGACTTGAAAAAGGGCCGCAGCCGAAGCCGCCGCACTTTCCAGCTCGCCGGCAGCGCGTTCGCGAAGGCAACGAGCGCTTCGTCGAGCATCGGAAACGCGATCTCCACGCCGGCGAGATCGCACGTCACCGTGACCTTCGGCAGATCGTTGTCGGCCAGCGTGTACTTCCAGTCGTATTGCAACATGCAATTGACGACCTCGGCCGAGCGGCATCGTTCATACCAATTGCGCTCGGCGCGCGCTGGTTCGGCGGGATCGACGCCGGCGAGAAAGTCGTCGTCGAACATCTCGCGTAGGCCGATCCTGTCGACGAGGTTGTACGTATGCAGGCGATCCGGCATCGGCACGCGCGCCTGAACGACATAGCTTCGCATCTTGGAGACGACGGGCATGGCGCGGACGAGCGACGGCCGCACCAGCGCGGCCTCGATCAGCGTGCGATCGATCGCCGGCGGCATCGCGCGATAGGCATCGAACAGCGTCTGCTTCGCGTAGCGTGCATTGCCACCGAAAATTTCGTCGCCGCCGTCGCCCCCGAGCAGCCGCGTGATGCCGTCGCTCGCGGCGAGGCGCGCGCACGCGTACGCGGGCAATGCCGACGAATTGCCGAACGGCTGATCGTACGCGCACGCAACCACCGGGATCGCTTCGACGAGATCGTCGGGCGTCACGTAATACTCGTGGTGGTTCGTCGCGAAGTGGCGCGCGGCGATCCGCGCATAGTCCATCTCGTCGTAGCCCGCTTCGCCGAAGCCGATCGAGTAGGTATTGGCGGGCGCCTTGGTGACCTTGCCGAGCATTCCGGCGACCGTCGAGCTGTCGGTGCCGCCGCTCAAGAACGCACCGGTTTTTCCGGCGCCGATTTCACGCGTCACTGAATCGGCCAAAAGCGAAAGCAGCGATTCGCGTGCGCATGCGAACGACGTTTCGCGCGATGTGTAATCCGGTTCCCAGTAGAACGCGCTCGATACGCGAGCGTCGGCGACGTCGACGTACTGCCCCGGAACGAGACGCGAGACGCCGGCATGGATGGTCTGCGGCGCCGGGATCACGTGACCGCGCAGGTAGTCGAAGACCGCTTGCGCACGAAGCTGCGATGTCCGGTTCGCCAGGCGATCGACATCCCTCGCGTCGAGGCCGAACGTGACGCGATCGCGATCGACGTGGAAGCAGAGCGGACGCCGTGCGGCGCGATCGCAGGCGAGGATCACGCGACGCGCGCTCGCATCGACGAGCACGAGACCGAAGCTGCCCATGAGATGCGCGAGCGCCTCGCGCGGCCGCTCGGCGAGATCGTCGGCGAAGCGTGCGAGCGCCTCATCCGACGCGAGCGGCGCGCGTAACGGATCGTTGCCGAACAGCAACAGCTTGCGCGTGCCAAGGTCGTAAAAGCTCGCGACGAGCGTCGTCAGCGCAAGCGACAGCGAACACGTCCCATCGTCGATCTGCAATCGCCGAACGCGCTCCTGCCGGCCATGAACAATGCGAGCACCGGCCATCGCATCCTGCGACAGCCGCACGCTGCCGACGAGGCGATTCGCCGGCACGACGCTCGCCGACAAGCGTTCGGAGACCGCGCTCCCAGCCATTCAGACCAGCACTTCGACCGGCGGCGGATGGCCGAGAAAGCGATGCGGGCTCGCCGAGAATCCGTATGCGCCGGACTGAAAGACGACGACGAAATCGCCTTCGTCGGCTTTCGCGAGGTCCATGCGATCGGCAAGCAGATCGAGCGGCGTGCATAGCGGACCCACGACCGACGCCAACTCGCGCATCGAG
>DATFCW010000364.1:0-24054 GCA_035252665.1 Casimicrobiaceae bacterium
GGACGCCCTCTACTACCCGATCGCGCGCGGCGCCGAACGCATCGCGCGCATCGCCGGGCTCATTCAGCAGCGGCGGATCGGCGTCTATCTGACGGTCAGCTTCGTGACGCTGATCGCATTGCTGCTCTTTGCAAGATGAGCGTCGGCGGCCTTCTCCTGCAGCTCGTCCAGGTCGCGATCGCCCTCGTGCTCGCGCCGCTTCTCGTCGGCTGGGTCGACCAATGCCGCGCATGGCTTGCGAACAAGCGGCCGCCGTCGATCCTTCTCCCTTACCGGACGCTTCACAAGCTGTTCGTCAAGGACGCAGTCGTCGCCGACAATGCGTCGCCGATCTTCCGCCTCGCGCCGTACATCGTCTTCGGCGCAATGTGCTGCGCCTCGGCGATCGTGCCGTCCCTCGCGAGCGATGTGCCGTTCGCGACGGCCGCCGACGCGATCGCGCTCGTTGGCCTGTTCGCGCTCGCGCGCATGTTCATTGCGCTCGCCGCCATGGACATCGGCACGTCGTTCGGCTCGCTCGGTGCACGCCGCGAGATGTTCGTCGGGTTTCTGGCCGAGCCGGCGCTTCTGATGGTGCTCTTTACCGCGTCGCTGATCTCCGGGTCGACGTCGCTGCCGACGATCGTCGACACGCTCGCGCACCGCGAGCTCGCGATCTACCCGAGCCTTGCGTTCGCGGGCGTCGCGTTCACCATGGTCTCGCTCGCCGAGAACGCGCGGATCCCGATCGACAATCCTGCGACGCACCTCGAGCTCACGATGATCCACGAGGCGATGATCCTCGAATACTCGGCGCGCCATCTCGCGCTGCTCGAATGGGCATCGGCGCTGAAGCTCTTCAACTACTCGTGCATCGGCATCGCGCTGTTCGTGCCGTTCGGCATCGCGGAAGGTGCGTCGGCGCTCGGGATGCTCGCGGCCGTGCCGGCCTTGATCGTCAAGCTCGCGATCGGCGGTGCGCTGCTCGCGCTGATCGAGACGCTGTCGGCGAAGCTTCGCCTCTTCCGTGCGCCGGAATTCCTCGGCACGGCGTTCCTTCTCGCCGTGCTCGGCATGCTGGTCAACCTGCTGCTCGGGGGTTAGCGTGCCTGCCCCGGTCGGCTTCCAGCTCATCAACCTGTTCGCAGCGATCCTGCTGCTGCTCGCGTTCGCGATGCTCGCACAACGGCGCGTCGTATCGCTGATCGACCTCTTCGGCGCACAGGGCTTCGTGCTCGCGCTGTCGACCGCCGTCGTCGCCTACACGACGAATCAGCCGCATCTGTACCAATCCACGGCGCTGACGCTGATTCTCAAGGTGGCGCTTTTGCCATGGATCCTGCATCGGCTCGTCCGCCGGCTCGACGTGCGCTGGGAGTTCGAGGGTCTCATCAACATTCCGACGACCATGCTGATCGGCATCGTGCTCGTCGTGTTCTCGTTCAACCTCGCGCTGCCGATCTCTCAGCTCGCGAGCACCGTCACGCGCTCGACGCTCGGGATCGCGCTCGCGAGCATCATGCTGTCGTTCCTGATGATGATCACGCGGCGCAAGGCCATCCCGCAGGTCATTGGGTTCCTGTCGATGGAGAACGGCCTGTTCTTCGCCGCGACCAGCGCGACTTACGGCATGCCGATGGTCGTCGAGCTGGGCGTCGCCCTCGACGTGCTCGTCGGCATGCTGATCCTCGGCGTGTTCTTCTTCCAGATCCGCGAGCAGTTCGACAGTCTCGACTTGAAGCATTTCGAGAACATGCACGACGAGCCGCGCCAATGATCGAGATCGTGCTGGTACTCGCGCTGCCGCTCATCGGCGCGGCGATCCTCGGCGCACTCGGCGATCGACCGTATGCCGCGATCATCAACGCGGCAACCGGCCTATGCACGCTGCTCGCCGCGATCGCCTTGACGGCGCGCGTCATCGCGCACGGGCCGCTGCTCGCGCTCGGCGATCAGTTTCTCGTCGACGCCTTCAACGTGTTTCTCGTTGCGCTGACCGCTTTCGTCGGCTTCACGACGGCGGTCTTCTCGCGTCCCTACATGATGATCGAGGAGCAGCACGGACGACTCACGCCGGGGCGGCTGCGTCTGTATCACGCGATGTTCCAGCTCTTCATGTTCACGATGCTGCTCGCGCTGCTCACCAACAACGTCGGCATCCTGTGGGTAGCGATGGAGGCGGCGACGCTCACGACCGTGCTCCTCGTCTCGCTCTATCGGACGCCGGCGAGCCTCGAAGCCGCGTGGAAATACTTCATCCTGTGCGGCGTCGGCATCGCGCAGGCGCTGTTCGGAACGATCCTGCTCTATTTCGCTGCCGAGAAGGTGCTCGGCGCCGGCGGCGGCGCGCTTCTGTGGACGAAGCTCCAGTCGGTTCGCGTCGATCTCGAACCGACCGTGCTCTCCCTTGCGTTCGTGTTCCTGGTCGTTGGCTACGGGACCAAGGTCGGCCTCGTACCGCTGCACAACTGGCTTCCGGACGCGCACGCCGAAGGGCCGACGCCGGTTTCGGCGGTGCTTTCGGGATTGCTGCTGAACGTTGCCCTCTACGCAGTCGTGCGTTGCAAGATTCTCGTCGATGGCGCGCTGCCAGGCGCGTTCGCGCGCAATCTGCTGATCGGCTTCGGCCTGCTGTCGGTCGTCGTCGCAGCCTTCCTCCTTTTGCGCCAGAAGGACATCAAGCGCCTCTTCGCCTACTCGTCGATCGAGCACATGGGCATCGTCACGTTCGCCTTCGGCATCGGCGGGCCGATCGCGAACTTCGCCGGCCTCTTGCACATGACCGTGCATTCGCTCACCAAGTCGGCGATCTTCTTCGCGGCGGGGCACGCGGCGCAGAAGACCGGCACGCAGTTGATGGACGACATCCGGGGCTTGATCACGATCAGTCCGATCGTCGGCTGGGGCCTGGCACTTGGCGCGCTCGCGATCCTCGGCATGCCACCGTTCGGCGTATTCGCAAGCGAATTCCTCGTGCTCACCACGGCGATGCGCGAGCAGCCCTGGGCGACGCCGTTCCTGCTGGCCGCGCTCGGCGTCGGCTTCGCCGCGATCTTCTCGAAGGTGCAGCCGATGGTCTTCGGCGAGACGACGGCCGCACGTCTGCCCGTGCGTCCCGCGATGCTGCCCGTCTTCATGCATCTCGCGCTCGTGCTGATGCTGGGCCTCTGGATCCCGCCGTTTCTCGCCGATTGGTATCGCACGGCAGCACGGCTCATCGGATGAACGTCGCCCCGCTCGGCCTCGCGGCGGCGCCGCTCGCCGGCGCCGTTCCGGCGCAGATCGCATCGGTGAGCTCCGGGCAATTGCTCACTGCATCGCGGCTTTCGTGGGAGCGCGGCGGGCGTCTGATCGCGCTGTGGGGCAGCGACGAGCGCGACCGCCATCGCGGGTTTCGGCTGCGCGTCGCGCTCGAGGATCGCGACGGCATCACCGTGCTCGAGCACACGCTGCCGGACGCGAACGCGCGCTATCCCGACCTGTCGCCGATCTTCGCGCCGGCAAATCGAATGCAGCGGGCGACTTACGACCTTGTTGGCATCGCCGCGGAAACGGACGACGAGCGGCCGTGGCTGTGGATGGCGAGCTGGCCGATCGATCAGTTTCCGTTGCGCCGCGACTTCGTCGCATCGAGCTCATGGGAGCCGGGACAGGAAGCGTACGAGTTCGTAAAGGTCGAAGGCGACGGCGTCCACGAGATTCCCGTCGGCCCGGTACACGCGGGCATCATCGAGCCCGGTCATTTTCGTTTTCAGATCGTCGGCGAGAAAGTGCTGCGTCTCGAGGAACGCCTCGGCTACACGCACAAGGGTATCGAGAAGCGCTTCGAGGCACTACCGATCGTCGACGCCGGCCGGCTTGCTGGACGCATCAGCGGCGACAGCACCGTCGCCTACGCGTGGGCGTACGCACAAGCGGTCGAAGCGATTGCGCGCATCGTGCCTCCGGCGCGTGCGCTCTGGCTTCGCGCGCTGTGCCTCGAGCGCGAGCGCCTCGCCAATCACCTGGGCGATCTGGGCGCGCTCGGCAACGATGCAGGATTCGCCTTCGGCCTCGCGCAGTTCTCGCGTTTGCGAGAAGACGTGCTGCGGACGAACGCGGCGGCGTTCGGCCATCGATTGCTGATGGACGTGATCGTGCCGGGCGGTGTCATGCGCGATATCGCGTTCGAGCATGTTCACCGTATGCGCGACGAAGCCGACCGCATCGTTTACGAGATCCGCGAGTTACGCAACATCTACGACGAGCACGCCGGCTTGCAGGATCGCTTTCGCAATTGCGGCCGCGTGTCGTCGGAGCTTGCCGCAAGGCTCGGCCTTCTCGGACTCGCAGGCCGGGCGAGTGGTCTATCGCGAGACGTGCGCTGCGACTTTGGAAGCCCGCCGTACGATAGGCTGGGAGTTCGAATCGCGACGCAGACCGCCGGCGACGTTTGGGCGCGCGTAGCCGTCCGTTTCGACGAAGCGATCGAATCGACGCGACTCATCGTCGCGATCACGGCGGCGCTCCTCGATCGCGCGACGTCGGGCGAAATCGGCGCGCCGATCGACGACGTTCGCGCCGATCGCTTCGCGCTCGGTTACGTCGAAGGATGGCGCGGTCCGGTGCTGATCGCGCTCGAAAGCGGCCCCGACGGAACGATTCGCCGCTGCCATGCGCACGATCCTTCCTGGAGCAACTGGCCGGCGATCGAGCATGCGGTGATCGGCAACATCGTTCCCGATTTCCCGCTCATCAACAAATCGTTCAATCTTTCGTACAGCGGCCACGATCTATAGGGCCTGTTAACGCTATGGACACGAACGCGTTGCATCGCCAAAAATGTCCAGCGCGAGGCGGGAAGTCGAAGGCGGGTCGGGCACCCGGCGAGGCGTTGCAACGCAGCGCTGGACGTTTTTGGCAGCAAACCGGAGGGAAAGAGCGCCTTGGGCCACTCGTTCGTGTTTGCGTCCATAGCGTCAACAGGCCCTAGACGACATGTATCAGACGCTGCGAAAGATCGTGCGGATCGGCATCGCCACGGAGGCGTCTCCCCTGCCGGCCGACGACAACGTCGTCGTCGCTCGATTGCAGGAAAGCATTCTGAGAACGCTCGGGCGCGCGCTCACGATCCGTCACGTCGACGCCGGCTCGTGCAACGGATGCGAGCTCGAGGCGCATGCGCTCTCGAACCCGTACTACAACCTCGAGGGCCTCGGCATCCGCCATGTCGCAAGCCCGCGGCACGCCGATGCGCTGATGGTGACGGGCCCCGTCACGAAGCACATGGCGATCGCGCTTCGCAGGACCTACGACGCGATGCCCGATCCGAAGCTCGTCATCGCCGTCGGAGAATGTGCGTGCTCCGGCGGGATCTTCGGCGAGAGCTACGCGACGATCGGCGCGCTTGCGAAGGTGCTGCCCGTGGCTATCGCGATCCCCGGCTGCCCACCCTCGCCGACCGCGATGTTGCAGGGCATCCTCGCCGCGATCAACGAGCGTAAGGGCGGCGCGACGCCGTGAGCTGCCCACGACTTTCCGATACGCTTGCGCATCTGCTAACGTTACGCGCCATCGAGGGAGCCGACATGAAATCGATTCGAAGCCTCATACCGCTTGCGCCATTGGCCGTGCTGCTCGTCGCGACGCTGGCGAGCGCCGCCGAGCCGATCAAGGCCGGCTCGATCACGAACAGCCCGCCGATGATTTCGTATGCATCCGACGGCACCACGCTTCAAGGCGCGATCGTCGATCTCGCGGCGGCAATGAGCCAGAAGACGGGCCGCCAGATCGTGTTCGAGTCGATTCCTTTCGCGGGCCTCCTGCCCGCCATGGAAGCGAAGCGAATCGACATCACGTTCACGCTGATGAACGACACGCCCGAGCGCGAGAAGATCCTCGATTTCGTCGACTTCTTCAATCTCGGGACGATGCTGTTGATCAAGAAGGGCAATCCCGACCGCGTCGAGAGCCTCGAAACGATGTGTGGCAAAACGGTATCGACCGTTCAGGGATCGACGCAGATCGCGCTCGTCGACGAAATGAGCGCGAAATGCAAGGCAGCAGGCAAGCCGCCGATCGATAACCTGCAGTATTCGCAACCTTCCGACGCGCGGCTGCAGGTGCAGACCGGCCACGTCGCGGCATTCCTTGGCAATACGCCGGTGATGGTCTATCTCGCAAAAACTGCCGGCGACGGCACGATCTTCGACGTCGTGCGCGGACACGAATACCAGCCGGTGCCGCTCGGCATCGGCGTCGCGAAATCGAACACGCCGCTGCGCGACGAGCTCAAGAAGGCGCTCGATGCACTGATCGCCGACGGCACGTATCGGAAGATCCTCGAGAAGCACGGCGTGGAAAGCGGCGCGATCACGTCGGCAACGATCAACGGCGGAGCGCATCTCAAAATCTAGGGCCCGTTAACAGCCCTAGTCGGTACGCGCGGTCTTTCGCGTCAAGGGAGGCGCGAGATGCCAGAAGCTCGAGAAGAAAACACCCAATCCGCATATCACACGGCCAAGTTCGGCGCGTCGGCCAGCATCGATCGCGACATCTTCGAAGCGATGCGGCGTTACCTGGTCGAGGATCTCGGCCGTGGCAGCGAAGAGGCTTTCGATCGCGCCCGGAGCGAGATCTCGAGAGAGATACCGCGTGCGGTGTTGGGATGGCTATCGCGATGCGGAATCGCGATCGAAGGCAAGACGGTCCTCGATCTCGGCGCGGGTCTCGGCGGCATGTCCGAGGAGTTGATGTTGCGCGGTGCCAGCGTGGCGGCCGTGGAACCCGGAGCCGCGTTCGCCGACATCGCGAAGCGCCGCCTCGAGCGTCACGCTGGCTCGTTCAAGGTCTTTCAGGCATTCGGCGAGTCTCTTCCGATGCCGGATCAAAGCGTCGATCTCGTCGTAAGCTGGCGGGTTCTCGAGCATGTGCGAAACCCACGGCAAGTGCTCGCCGAGGTTTGGCGTGTTCTGCGTCCCGGGGGCCAGTTCTATTTGTCGTGCGAAAACTACCTTGCATTCCGCGAAGCGCATTACGGCGTAGCCTGGTTTCCAATGCTGCCCAAGACGCTGGGAGCCATCTATCTGCGAATTCGCGGGCGATCCCCTCGCTTTCTGCAGCAGGCGGTGACGTATACGACGTATCCGCGCGTGCTGCGCGATTGCAGGGAGCTCGGGTTCGTTCGGCGGCGCGACGAGGAAATCGCCGACAGTCTTCGTACCAAGCCAGGCGCCTATTGGCGAACGCTGAGACTGTTATCGAAGCTGACCAATGGCAACGGACCGCTGGTGCTCGACCGGCTGGCGAGGACTTTCTCGTTCGGCCTGACGGAGCTCTTTCGCAAGCCCGGGTGAACGCTATCGCGAAGACTCGGCGATTCGAGCGATGATTCGCACCACCGTTGGCCAGACGCGCACGCTGCGCGTCGTCCCGCTCCCGCGCCCCGGGCTCTGGCTCGGGAGCGTCATCGTCGTCGTGCTGGCCGCGCTCGTTGCGGTGTCGGTGTTCGAGAACCGCAACATCCATCACGACGTCATTACGCAATACCAGTTCGCGCCGGCAATCCTCCGCGGCCTGCGGATGACCGTCATTCTCGCGGTGCTTGCCGCGCTGATCGGCGTCACGCTCGGCGTCGTCCTTGCACTGATGCGCATTTCGTCGTCGGTCGTGCTGCGCCTTGCGAGCGCGTTCTACACGTGGCTCGTTCGCGGCACGCCGCTTCTCGTGCAGATCCTGATCTGGGGGAATCTCGCGCTGCTGTTCGAATATCTGGGTCCCTTTCGCACCAACGACGTGATGACGCCGTTCGTCGCGTCGGTCGTCGCCCTCGGCTTGAACGAAGGCGCGTACATGGCCGAGATCGTGCGCGCCGGCATTCTCGCCGTCGATCGCGGGCAGTTCGACGCGTCGCGCGCGCTCGGCATGTCGCGCGCGCTCGCGATGCGCCGGATCATCCTGCCGCAGGCGCTTCGCGTCATCATTCCGCCTGCCGGCAACCAGTTCATATCGCTGCTGAAGGCAACATCCCTCGTGTCCGTGATTGCCGGTGGAGACCTGCTCACGGCCGCGGAAAACATCTCGTCCGCGAACCTCCATACGATCGAGCTCATGCTCGTCGCCACGTTCTGGTACCTCGTGCTGACGACGATCACGAGCGTCGGGCAGTATTTCGCCGAGCGTCGCCTCGGACGTGCCGGCCTCGGTGTGCATGGCGCCGCCTGAATCGAGCGCGTCGCGCCCGATGCTTCGCGCGCAGGCGGTGCACAAGCGCTATCGGCGAATCGAAGTGCTGAAAGGCATCGACCTCGACGTGGCGGCCGGCGAAGTGCTGTGCCTCATCGGTCCGTCGGGCTCGGGCAAGAGCACCTTCCTGCGCTGCATCAATCATCTCGAGCAGATCGACGACGGCCGCATTTATGTCGACGGCGAGCTCATCGCGTATCGCGAACGTGGCGAACGGTTGTACGAGATGAACGAGCGTGACGTCTGCCGCCAGCGCGCGGGGATCGGCATGGTGTTCCAGCGCTTCAACCTGTTTCCGCACATGACCGCGCTCGAGAACGTGATCGAAGCGCCGATTCGCGTGCGCAACGATTCGCGCCGCGAAGCGACCGAGCACGCGAAGACGCTGCTCGCGCGCGTCGGATTGCTCGCGAAGGCCGACAGCTATCCGAGCCAGCTATCGGGCGGCCAGCAGCAGCGCGTCGCGATCGCGCGCGCACTCGCGATGCGACCCAAGCTGATGCTGTTCGACGAGCCGACGTCGGCACTCGATCCGGAGCTCGTCGGCGAAGTGCTCGGCGTCATGCGCGGGCTCGCCGAAGACGGCATGACGATGGTCGTCGTCACGCACGAGATGAGCTTTGCGCGCGACGCGGGCGATGCGATCGCGTTCATGGACGATGGCGTCATCGTCGAATCGGGAACGCCGCGCGAAATGCTCGCGCAACCGCAACACGATCGTACGCGCGCATTCCTGTCGCGCCTTCTTGCGGAGAAATCGCAATGAACCGGACACGGCTCGTGCTGCTCGGCACCGGGGGAGGCCCGATGCCCAAGGTGACCCGCTCGGCGCCCGCGTACGCGCTCGTCGTCGACGGCGTCACCTACGTGGTCGATTGCGGCAACGGCGTCGCGCGCCAGATGGCGAAGGCGCGCCTCGCATTCAAAAGCCTTCGCGCGGTGTTCGTCACGCACCATCATTCCGATCACAATGCCGACTACGGCAACCTGTTCCTGCTGCTGTGGGGAGGCGGCCTCGATCAACCGGTCGACGCCTTCGGGCCCCCGCCGCTTTGCGCGATGACCAAGCAGTTCCTTGCGCTCAACGCCTACGACATCGGCACGCGCATCGTCGACGAAGGTCGGCCGCCGCTCGCGCCGTTGATTCGACCGCACGACATTGACACCGCCGGCGATGTCCACCGCGACGAACGGGTGCGCGTGCGCAGCGCGCTCGTGCGCCACCCGCCAGTGACGCCGGCGTTCGCGTTTCGCTTCGACACGGCCGATCGCTCGATCGTCTTTTCGGGCGACACCGCGCCCTGCGACAGCCTGATCGAGCTGGCCCGCGGCGCCGACATTCTCGTCCACGAGGTGCTGCACGAGCCGTCGCTCGACGCGATCTGCGCGAACCTGCCGAATGCAACGCGACTTCGGCGGCATCTGCTCGACAGCCATACGACGCAGGACCAGGTCGGCGTCGTCGCGCGCGAAGCGGGGGTGGCGACGCTCGTCCTGTCGCACTTCGTGCCTGCCGATTCGGTGGCCGACGAGACGTGGCGCGAAGCGGCCGCGCGGCATTTCGTCGGCAACATCGTCCTCGGCCGGGATTTGATGGAGATTTAGGGGGTCCCGGCCTGTAGACTAGCGGCCGATCCGACTTACGGTCGCGAGGTGCGCATGGCCACCCTTCCGAAAAAACCCGCGGCGCGAAAGCGCGTGCCCGCGAAGAAGATTTCGACGCCGAAGCGACCACCGCCTCGCAAGAAGCTAACGTCTGCCAAGGTCCTTCCATACAAGCGACCGGGCACAACCGCGCACAAAAAGCGCGCGCCCGTCACGAAGCCGCCCGCGGCGAAGCGCGGGCCAAGGCTCGCGCTCAAGGCGCCGTCGGCGCGCGAGCTGCTCGTTCAGCGCGAGGCTGAGCTCGCGCTCGTCAAGACGATCCAGCGCGGCGTTGCCTCGCGGCTCGATTTCGCAGCGATCGTCGAGCTCGTCGGCGACCAGCTCTCGGCGCTTTTCAAGACGCAAGACCTCGGCATCTCGTGGTACGACGAGCGCTCGAACCTCGTCCATTTCCTGTACGCCCGCGAACATGGCGAGCGCTTGCAGTTCGCGCCGCGGCCGCCAACTCAGGATGGCATCTATGCCGCGATGCGAAAGACGCTGGCGCCGCTCGTCATGCGAACGAAGCGCGACTACGAGCGGTTCTCGATGAAGGTGATGGACGGCACGGACTCGAGCAAATCCGCGATGTTCGTTCCCATTCTGGTCGGCGAGCGATTCCTCGGCGACATCAGCATCGAGAATTACGAGCGCGAAAGCGCCTTCGGTCCCGAAGACGTGCAGGTTCTGACGAGCGTCGCCGCGTCGCTTGGCGTCGCGCTCGAAAATGCCCGATTGTTCGACGAGACGCAGCGGCTGCTCAAGGAAACCGAGCAGCGAAACGCCGAGCTCGCGGTGATCAACAGCATCCAGGAAGCAGTCGCGGCCGAGCTCGATTTCCAGAAGATCGTCGACGTCGTCGGCGACAAGCTGCGCGAAGTCTTCGCGACCAAGGAGCTCAGCATCGGCTGGCACGATGCGAAGACGGGGCTCAACCACCACCTCTACACCGTCGAGCACGGCAAGCGATTGCACGTTCCTCCGGTTCGGCCGACACCCGGCGGTCCATGGGAGCGGATGCGCAAGACGCGGCAGCCGATCGTGCTCAATACGCCGGCCGAGATGGCAGCGAGCGGTGCGTCGGTCGTCCCCGGAACGGACCAGAGCAAATCGATGGTCCGCGTGCCGATCATCAATGCCGACCGGGTGCTCGGATCGATCAGCATCGAGAACTACGAGCGCGAGTACGGATTCGACGAATCGGATGTCCGTCTGCTGATGACCGTGGCCTCGAGCATGGGGGTCGCGCTCGAAAATGCGCGGCTGTTCGACGAATCGCAGCGACTGCTGAAGGAGACCGAGCAACGCAACGCCGAGCTCGCGGTGATCAACAGCATCCAGCAGGGCGTCGCGGCGAAGCTCGACTTTCAGGCGATCGTCGATCTCGTCGGCGACAAGCTGCGCGAGGTATTCCGCGTCGACGACCTCGGCATCCGCTGGTTCGACCATGCGAACCGGCTCGTCCACTACCTCTATGACTACGAGCATGGCGTTCGCCTGACGATTCCGCCGGCGCCGCCCACGAAGACGCCGTGGGAAACCCTCGTATCGCGACGCGAGCCGGTCGTGCGCAATACGCAGGCTGAAGTCGCCGAAGCCGGCGTCGTCCCCGGAACCGATACGTCGTTGTCAGTGGCATCGGTCCCGATCGTCGGCAGCAATGGCGTCATCGGCGGCATCACTATCGAAAGCTTCCGGCGCGAGTACGCGTTCAGCGACTCCGACGTGCGCCTGCTGACGACGGTTGCGTCGAGCATGGGCGTCGCGCTCGAGAACGCGCGTCTCTTTTCGGAGACGCAGCGGCTATTGAAGGAAACCGAGCAGCGCGCAGCCGAGCTTTCGGTCATCAACAGCGTTCAGCGCGGCCTCGCCGCCGAGCTCGACTTCCAGGCGATCATCGATCTCGTGGGCGACAAGCTGCGCGAAGTCTTCGGCATGCCCGATCTCGGAATCCTGTGGTACGACGACAAGGCGCACTTGCTCCGCTACATGTACATCTACGAGCATGGCGTCCGCACCAGCGTGCCCGCGCAATCGCCGAGCCCCGGCGGTATTTTCGAGACGATCCGCCAAACGCGCCAGCCGGTCGTGTTCAACACGGCCGAGGAGATGCGTCGCAACAACGTTGAAGCACTACCGGGCACCGACCAGTCGCGCTCGATGATCGGTGTTCCCGTCATCAGCGGCGACCGCGTGCTCGGCATCATCAACATGGAGAACTACGAGCACGAGCACGCGTACGGCGAAGCGGAAACGCGCTTGTTGACGACGATCGCCGCGTCGCTCGGCACTGCGCTCGAGAATGCGCGGTTATTCGACGAGACGCAGCGGCTGCTCAAGGAAACCGAGCAGCGCAATGCGGAGCTTGCGGTCATCAACAGCGTCCAGCAGGGGATGGCGGCCAGGCTCGAGTTCCAGAGCATCGTCGACCTCGTCGGCGACAAGCTGCGCGAGGTGTTCGCGACCGGGGACATGAGCATCACCTGGCACGACCACAAGTCCGATATCGGTCACTTTCTGTACGCATACGAGCATGGCGAACGTCTGGCGCTCCCTCCCCGTGCGCCGACGCCCGGCGGCATTTTCGATACGACGCGTCGCACGCGCCAGCCGCTGGTTCTGAATACCGCCAAGGACTGCGAGAGGATGGGCGGAACGGTACCCGGCACGGACCAGAGCAAATCGATGATCGCCGTTCCGATCATCAGCGCCGACCGGGTCCTCGGCAACATCCGCATCGAGAACTACGAGCGCGAGAACGCCTTCAGCGAATCGGACATCCGCCTGCTGACGACAATCGCGGCGTCACTCGGCAACGCGCTCGAGAACGCGCGTCTTTTTGCGGAAACGCAGCGGCTGCTCAAGGAAACCGAGCAACGCGCGGCCGAGCTTTCGGTCATCAACAGCGTGCAGCAGGGAATGGCTGCGAAGCTCGAGTTCCAGAGCATCGTCGACCTGGTCGGCGACAAGCTTCGTGAAGTGTTCGCGACCGGCGACATGGGAATCCGCTGGCAAGACGAGAAGACGAATCTCGTCCACTACCTCTATTCGTACGAGCACGGCAAGCGCCTGACGATTCCGTCGCGTACACCGGTCCCCGGCGGAATGTTCGAGACGATGAAACGCACGCGGCAGCCGCTCGTCGTAAAGACCGCGGCCGAATACGCAAAAATTCCCGGCGGCGCCGTCCCGGGCACCGACAGCAGCAAGTCGCTCATCGCGGTGCCGATCGTCAGCGGCGATCGCGTACTCGGCAATATCGCCATCGAGAACTACGAGCGCGAGAACGCGTTTGGCGACGCGGACGTCCGCCTGTTGACGACGATCGCGGCATCGCTTGGCAACGCGCTCGAAAATGCGCGCCTCTTTGCGGAGACGCAGCGCCTGCTCAGAGAAACCGAGCAGCGCGCGGCCGAGCTTTCGGTCATCAACAGCGTCCAGCAGGGACTCGCCGCCGAGCTCGATTTCCAGGCGATCATCGACCTGGTCGGCGACAAGATCGCGGAGATCTTCGGTACGCGCGACATGTCGATCGGACTCTACGAGTCGTCGACGAACACGCTGTCGATTCCCTACTATCTCGAGCACGGCGAGCGGTTCGCGATCGAGCCGATCCAGGTCGGAGCCGGATTTGCCTCGCACGTCATTCGCACGCGCAAACCGCTCGTGATCAACCGCGACATCGAGCGCTGGAAGGTCGATCTCGGCTCGAAGCTGATCGGCGATCCGAGCGCAACGGAAACGCCGGCGCAAAGCTATGCCGGCGTGCCGATCCTCAAGGGCGACGAGGTGCTCGGCGTAGTGACGCTCTACTCGGAAAAGGAAGACGCGTTCGACGAGTCGGCCGTGCACCTGCTGACGACGCTCGCGAACACGATGAGCGTCGCGCTCGAAAACGCGCGCCTCTTCGACGAGACGCAGCGGTTGCTCAAGGAGACCGAGCAGCGCGCCGCGGAGCTGGCGGTGATCAACAGCGTCCAGCAGGGACTCGCGGCGGAGCTCGATTTCCAGGCGATCATCGATCTCGTTGGCGACAAGATCGCCGAGGTGCTCCACACCAGAAGCATGTCGATCGCGCTCTACGAGCGGCGAGGCGACATGCTGACGTTCCCGTACTACCTCGAGGACGGCAAGCGGTTTCCGGTCGAGCCGTCGCCGCTCGGGGGCGGATTCACGGCGGAGGTCATCCGCAGCGGCAAGCCGCTAATGGTCAATCATGAGCTGGTGCGACGCGCGGAGGACCTTGGCGCCCGGATGATCGGCGACCCGTCGAGGCCAACGATCGATGGCAGCTATCTCGGGGTTCCGGTGATGAAGGGCGGTGCGGCCACGGGCGTCATCGCGATCTATGCCGACCACGAGAACGCGTTCACCGACGCCGACCTGCGGCTCCTGATGACGCTCGCGAACACGATGAGCGTCGCGCTCGAGAACGCGCGTCTCTTCGACGAGACGCAGCGCCGCACGCGCGAGACGGCGGCGCTCGCCGAAGTGGGACGCGATATCTCGTCGACGCTCGATCTCACGCGCGTGATGGATCGCATCGCGCATCACGCCAAGGAGCTGCTCCATTGCGACAACAGCGCGATCTTCCTGCCGACGCCGGACGACACCTATCGCGCGATCGTCGCGATCGGCCGGGTTGCCGAGCAGATTCGCGCGACCGAGATCAAGCCAGGCGCGGGAATCATTGGCGGCATTGTCGCAGCCGGGCGTCCCGAGTTCGTGAACGACACGGGCTCGGATTCGCGAGGCATCCAGATCGCCGGCACCAACCGCGAGGAGAACGAGCGACTGATGGTCGCGCCGCTGATGGCGGGCAGCACGGTGAAGGGCGCGATGGCCGTATGGCGTACCGGCGGACGCATGTTCGATCAGGCGGAGCTCGATTTCCTGGTCGGGCTCTCGCTGCAAGCAGCCGTCGCGATCGAGAACGCGCGCCTGTTCCATGAGGCAAGCGAGGCGCGCGCGCTCGCGGAGGCGGCTAACGAGGCGAAGAGCTCGTTCCTCGCGACGATGAGCCACGAGATCCGCACGCCGATGAACGCGGTGATCGGCATGAGCGGGCTTCTGCTCGACACGAAGCTCGACGGCGAGCAGCGCGACTATGTCAACACCATCCGCGATTCGGGCGACGCGCTCCTGACGATCATCAACGACGTGCTCGACTTCTCGAAGATCGAAGCGGGTCGCATGGACATCGAGAAGCAGCCGTTCGACCTGCGCGAATGCGTCGAGTCGGCGCTCGATCTCGTCAGCGCCCGCGCCGTGGAAAAGGAGCTCGATCTCGCGTACGTCTTCGAAGGCGAAGTGCCACCGGCGATCGAGGGCGACGTCACGCGGCTGCGCCAGATACTCCTGAATCTCCTGTCCAATGCGGTCAAGTTCACCGACAAGGGCGAGGTCGTGCTCACCGTCACGCCGAAATCGCTGCCTGGCGATCGCGTCGAGCTCACATGCGCCGTGCGCGACACAGGCATCGGCCTTTCGGAAGACGCGATGAGCCGGCTCTTCCAATCGTTCTCGCAGGCGGATTCGTCGACAACGCGGAAGTACGGTGGCACCGGCCTGGGGCTCGCCATCAGCAAGCGGCTTGCCGAATTGATGGGCGGCGAAATGTGGGCGCACAGCGAAGGCCCCGGCAAGGGCTCGACCTTCTACGTGAGCATCGTCGCGCCGACCGCGTCATTGCCCGCCGCGCGCCAGCGGGAATTCGTCGGCGTGCAGCCGGCGCTTTCCGGCAAGCGACTGCTGGTCGTCGACGACAACGCGACGAATCGCCGCGTGCTGACGCTGCAGACGTCGAAATGGGGCATGGTGCCGCTCGTTACGGAATCGCCGCACGAGGCGCTGCGCTGGCTCGACGAAGGCAAGACATTCGCCGCAGTGATCGTCGACATGCACATGCCGGAAATGGACGGCGTCGAGCTCGCTCGAGCGATCCGCGCGCGCAATCCGAAGCTGCCGCTCGTGCTGTTCAGCTCGCTCGGACGGCGCGAGGTCGGAGACGCCGAGAAGCTCTTCGCGGCCTACCTGATGAAACCGGTGCGTCAGTCGCAGCTCTTCGATACGCTGATCGGCGTCCTCGGCGAAGAGACGGTGCAGCAGGCGCCGGTGTTGCCTCCTGCACGCATCGATGTCGAGCTTGCATCGCGCCATCCGCTTCGCATCCTGCTCGCCGAAGACAACGTCGTGAACCAGAAGCTCGCGCTTCGTCTGCTGCAGCAAATGGGCTATCGCGCGGACCTTGCGTCGAACGGCATCGAGGCCGTCGAATCGGTGCAGCGCCAGACTTACGACGTCGTGTTGATGGACGTGCAGATGCCGGAAATGGACGGCCTCGACGCGGCGCGTACGATCTGCGCGAAATTCCCTGCCGATGCACGGCCGCGAATCATTGCGATGACAGCCAACGCCATGCAGGGCGATCGCGAGGAGTGCCTCGCCGCCGGCATGGACGATTACGTGACGAAGCCGATCCGCGTCGACGCGCTCGTCGCCGCGCTGTCGCAAGTGCCTTCGAAGCAGGATCGGTCGTGAAGACCGCGCAGCGGATCAAGAGCGTCGCCGACCTCGCGTGGGCCGGACAGCACGAGCAAGCCGTGGCTGCGGCCACGGATGCGCTCAAGCGGAAGACGCTCACTGCGGACGAGCGGATGACGCTGCTCGATCTGCGCTCGGAAAGCCATATCGCGCTCGGCGACCTGAAAGCCGCGGCAGCCGACGCACACGCGATGAAGACCATCGCGAAGCGCCAAGGCGGCATGGCGCTCCTCGCCCGCGCGCTTTGCCGCGAATCGGCTGTTCGAGTGCGCGATGGCGATCCGCATGGCGGCGCGACGGTGGCCGCGGCGGCCTTGAAAGCGGCGCAGCGCAGTCGCGTTCCGCAATTCGTCGCGCTGGCGCTGATGCGACTGGCCAACGCGCTAGCGAACGGGCGAACGGACCTTCCGGCTGCGATTCGGCATGCGAAGCGTGCGGCCGCCATGTTCCAGCGGCTCGGCGATGCGACACAGCAGGCGCGCGCGTTGAGCACTGAAGCCAACGCGCTGTGGGCGTCCGACCGGACCGTGGCCGCCAAGAGGGTCGGGTCCGAAGCGCTCGTGCTTGCGCGGCGCAGCGGTGACCTGTGGGCCCTGGCCGGCGCATTGACCAACGTTGGCGTGGTCGAGGCCGACTATGCGCAGGCGTTGCGCCTTTTCGGCCAGGCGCTCGACGCTCACAAGGCCGCCGGTTACGTTCTCAGCACGATCGGGGCCATCGTCAACGTCGGCGCCACTTATGGAGACCTCGGTCTTTATCGGCGCGCACGCCGCCAGACGCTCGAAGCCTTGAGGCTCGCGCGTCGTGCCGGCGCACGCGCCCAGCAGACGCTTCCGCTCTGGAATCTTGCCGAGTATGCAATCGCAGTGGGATCGCTCGAGGATGCCCGTTCTTTCGCCGCCGAAGCCGACGCACTGACGCGCGCGCTGCGTGAAACACGTTTTCAATCTTTTTCGCTGCTCATGCAAGGCGCGATCGCGCAGCGCGAGGCCCGATGGGCGGAGGCCGCGCGCCACTTCGAGCAGGCATTTCACAAGACTCGCAGCATCGAGTACAAGCTCTTCGCACTGACCGAAGCCGGACGCTCGCTGCTCGCATCGGGGCTGCCAGCGAAGGCACTCGCTGCGACGCGCGCCGCAGCCCGGCAGCATCGGTCCATGCGGTTTGCGCCGCTTGACATGGTGAAGCCACCCGCGCTTTGGTGGCGCCACAGCCAAGCCTTGCAGGCGAACGGCCGGCACGCCGAAGCGCGCAAGGCGCTCGAGCAATCGTGGCGCCTGCTGCTGCGGAGCATGGCGAGCCTCCACGACGAGGGGCTGCGCCGAAACTACCTGAACAAGCGCGCCGACAACCGCGAGATCGTCCTCGCGTGGCTTGCACATGCACGCGAGCGCAAGCTCCCGAAGCGCGAGCGCGAGGCGCACCTCACGGGCAAGGTCAGCCTCCATGCGTCGTTCGAGCGCCTGGTCGATACGGGGCTGCGCCTGAACGAGATCAAGAGCGAGCGCGAGCTCTGCGACTTTCTGATCGAGGAGGTCACCGAGCTCACCGGCGCCGAGCGTGTGCTGCTCGTCACCCAAAGCAGGGAGGCGGACAACGCGCTCGCACTCGCCGGCTCGCTCGTACCCGACGGCGAGGACGAAAGTGCGTTGCTGGAAACCGTAACGCCACAACTCGCCGAAGTGCGGCGAAGCCGCGCCGCGCAACTGCGTTACGCGCCGCAAGACGCGTCGCCGCTCGACCAGCGCAGCAGCGTGATCGTTCCGCTGATCATGCAGCGCGACCTGCTCGGCTACGTCTACGTCGACATGGACGGCGCGTTCGGCCGCTTTCACGACGGCGATCGCGATCTGCTTGCGATGCTCGCGAGCCAGGCGGCTGTCGCACTTGCCAATGTGCGTTTCGCCGAAGACCTGGAGCGCAAGGTCGCCAATCGCACGGCCGAGCTCGAGCAGCGCGCAGGTGAGCTGACCATCATCAACAGCATCCAGCACGGCATCGGAGGCTCGCTCGACTTCCAAGGCATCGTGGAACTCGTCGGCGACAAGCTGCGCGACGTGTTGAAGAGCGACGACATCGGCATTGCCTGGTTGGACCACGATGCGCGCGCTTTCAAGTATCTGTATGTCGCCGAGCACGGCAAGCGGCTGCAGCTTCCCGACAATGCCGTCGACTCCGACGAACGCTGGAACTCCATCCTCGCGCGACGCACGCCGCTGGTCCGGAACACCCGCGCCGAGAACGCGGCGGCCGGAACCGTTCCCGGCACCGACACGTGCCTGTCGCACATCATGGTGCCCATCGTCGCTGCCGACCGGCGCCTCGGCAGCATCACCATGGAGAATCACGAGCGCGAATACGCGTTCGGCGAATCCGAGATACGCCTTCTCTCGACGATCGCCTCTTCGATGGGCCTCGCACTGCAGAGCGCGCGTCTGTTCGACGAAACGCAGCGGCTTTTGAAGGAGACCGAGCAGCGCAATGCCGAGCTTGCGGTCATCAACAGCATTCAGCAAGGGATCGCCGGCTCGCTCGACTTCCAGGGCATCGTCGAGCTGGTCGGCGACAAGCTATGCGAAGTGTTGAAGAGCGAGGACGTCAGCATCCGCTGGCTGGACCACGAGGCGCATGCGGCGAGGTTCCTGTACGTCACCGAGCACGGCAAGCGGCTGCAGCTTCCCGAGCAACGCATCGAATCCGATCAAAAATGGGCCGAGATCTGCGCACGGCGTACGCCGATCGTCGAGAACACGGTCGCCGAGCAGCTGGCGAGCGGCGGCGCCGTGCCAGGCACCGATATGTGCATGTCGAACGTGATGGTGCCCATCGTCGTCGGCGACCGGCGGGTCGGCAGCATCGCGATGGAAAATCATCAACGCGAGCACGCGTTCGGCGAATCGGAAATCCGGCTGCTGTCGACGATCGCATCGTCGATGGGGGTCGCGCTGCAAAGCGCGCTGCTGTTCGACGAGACGCAGCGGCGCACGCGCGAATCGGCCGCGCTCGCCGAAGTCGGCCGCGACATTTCGTCGACGCTCGACCTGCGAACGGTGATGGATCGCATCGCCCGTCACGCCAGGGACCTGCTCGGCGCCGACACGAGCGCCATTTTCCTGCCCGACGCGACGAAGGATGGCAGGACGCCCGCTTTTCGCGCGATCGTCGCCGAGGGCACCGATGCCTCGCAGATCAGGAACCTGAAGGTCGCCTCGGGCAGCGGCATCATCGGCGCGATCATCGCGAGCGGGCGCGCCGAGTGCGTGAACGACGTCGACCACGATCCGCGCGCGGTCCTCGTAGAAGGCACCGAGCCGGCGCACGACGAGCGTCTTATGGTGGCGCCGCTTCGCGCCGGCAAGGCGGTGAAGGGCGCGATGGCCGTATGGCGCACCGGCGGCAAGCCTTTCCAGAAGCACGAGCTCGAATTCTTGGTCGGCCTGTCGCTCGCGGCGTCGGTGGCGATGGAGAATGCGCGGCTTTTCGCACAAGCCGAGCAGCGCGCGACCGAGCTCGATACCGTGAACACCGTGTCGCAGCAGGTCGCGGGCAAGCTCGATATCACCGCGTTGATCGAGCTCGTCGGCGAACAGGTGCGGCGCGTATTCAAGCCGGACATCGCGTACGTCGCAATGCTCGACCGCGCGACGGACATGATTCACTTTCCCTATCGCCACGGCGACGTGATGGGCGCGCGCCGGCATGGCGAGGGTCTCACGAGCCGGATCATCGATAGCGCTGCGCCGCTGCTGCTCAACAGCGACGAGAGCCTGAACGTCGCTGCGGGAGCAAAGCGCCTGGGCAAGCACGCGCTCTCTTACCTCGGCGTGCCGATCGTCGTCGACGGCCGCGCCGAGGGTGTCATCAGCGTGCAAAGCACGCAACGCGAGGGCGTCTACGACGCGAACGACCAGCGATTGCTGGAAACGATCGCGGCGAGCGTAGGCGTCGCGCTGCGCAACGCGCAGCTCTTCGCCGAGGCACGCGAGGCGCGTGCGGCGGCGGAAACGGCCAACGAGGCGAAGAGCAGTTTCCTCGCCACGATGAGCCACGAGATCCGTACACCGATGAACGCGGTGATCGGCATGAGCGGCCTTCTGCTCGACACGCCGCTCAATGACGAGCAGCGCGAGTACGCGGCGACGATCCGCGATTCCGGCGACGCGTTGCTCACGATCATCAACGACATCCTCGACTTCTCGAAGATCGAGGCGGGCCGGATGGACATCGAGGCGCATCCGTTCGATCTGCGCGAATGCGTCGAGTCGGCGCTCGACCTCGTCGCACCGCGCGCCGCGCAAAAGCAACTCGACCTTGCGTACCTGTTCGAAGGCGACGTGCCGGCCGCCGTCGACGGCGACGTGACGCGATTGCGCCAAATCCTGCTCAACCTGCTGTCGAACGCGGTCAAGTTCACCGAGCGCGGCGAAGTCGTATTGACGGTCACCGCCGAGACGCATGATGGTGCGCCGATGCTGACGTTCGCGGTGCGCGACACCGGCATCGGTCTGTCGCGCGAAGCGATCGGCCGGTTGTTCCAGAAATTCAGCCAGGCCGATGCGAGCACGACGCGAAAGTACGGCGGCACGGGCCTCGGGCTCGCGATCAGCAAGCGGCTCGCCGAGCTGATGGGCGGGACGATGTCGGCGCAAAGCGATGGCCCGGGGCGCGGCGCCACGTTCACGTTCACGATCCGGGCGCCGGCTGCCGCGCTGCCTTCACCAGGGCGCCGCGAGTTCATCGGCGCGCAGCGCGAGCTCCAGGGGCGGCGCGTACTGGTCGTCGACGACAACGCCACGAATCGCCGCGTGCTGAAACTGCAGATGGCGAAGTGGGGGATGGTGCCGGCCGACGCGGACTCGCCGGACGAAGCACTGCACCGCGTCCTGGACGGGCACGCGTTCGACCTGGCCATCCTCGACATGCACATGCCGCAGATGAACGGCGTCGAGCTCGCGCGGCGGCTGCGGGCGGCGCGCCCTGCCCTGCCGCTCGTGCTGTTCACGTCGCTCGGCCGGAAGGAAGCCGGCGCGGTCGATGGCCTTTTCAGCGCGTATCTCGCGAAGCCGCTGCGCCAGAGCCAGCTCTTCGATACGCTCGTCACGCTGCTCGCAAAGGATGCCGCGCCGAAGGTCGAGACCACGACGCGGCCGCGCCTCGACGCGGGAATGGCAGAGCGTCATCCGCTGCGCATTCTGGTCGCCGAAGACAACGTCGTGAACCAGAAGCTCGCGCTGCGCCTGCTGCAACAGATGGGCTATCGCGCCGACATCGCGTCGAACGGCATCGAAGCAATCGAGTCGATCGAGCGCCAACCGTACGACGTCGTGCTGATGGACGTGCAGATGCCGGAAATGGATGGGCTCGACGCGGCGCGCGAGATCAACCGCCGCTGGCCCGACGGCTCGCGCCCGCGCATCGTCGCCATGACGGCGAACGCCATGCAGGGCGATCGCGAGGCGTGCATTGCCGCGGGCATGGACGACTATGTCACGAAGCCGATTCGCGTGGACGCGCTGATCGAGGCGCTTGCGCAGGTCAAGCCGCACAATGTCGCGGGCGAGCCAGCGAACCACTCGACCATTGAAGAGCACTGACATGACCAAGCGGCAAAAGCATTCCAGCGCTATCCCGGTCACGAGCAGCGCCGCACGGTCATCCGCGGTCGCGGAGACGCGTGATCTCGCGTGGACGGGGCAGCATGAGCAAGCCCTTGCGGTCGCCGCTGCCGCGCTCGCCGATCCCTCGTCGCGCTTGACGAGCGTGGAGCGGCTGGCGCTGCACGGCCTGCGCGTCGAGTCGCTCGTCGCACTCGCGCAATTGGCGCTGGCCGAGACGGAAACGGCAACGATGATGTCGTTGGCGACGCGCGAAGCGTCCGATGCAGCGAAGTCGCAGGCGTTGTGTGCCAGGACGCTCTTGTTGATGCGTCGCGGCCGGATGGAGGCCGGCGAAGAGGCGGCCCGCGAGGCCGTCGCCGCCGCTCGCAATGCGAAAGATCGGTCCGTGTTGATGCACGCGCTGCTGCGCCTCGGCGAAGCACAATTCCGCGCCCGAAGCGCTGATAGCGGTGTCGCGGCCGCCGAAGAGGCCGGTGCTCTCGCCAAGGCGCTCGGCGAGACAGCCAGCCAGGGACGGGCAGAGTGGGTGCTGTCGGCCGCAACGCAGAATCTCGGACAGACCGCTGCTGCGCAATTGCACGCCGCAAAGTCGGCGGCACTGGCGAGGCAAGCGGGTGACGACCTCGGACTCGGCAACGCGCTCTCGACGGGAGCCAACGCGATCCAGGACGTGGCAGAGAAGTTGCGGGCCTATCAGCAGGCCGACCAGCTTTTCGCGCGCGCCGGCTACGTCGAGCGGCAAGCCATGGTGCGCGCCAACCTCGCCAACCAGTATGTTTTCCTGGGCCTCTACCGGCGCGGTCGCGAACAGATGGAGCAGCTTATCGAAACCGCCCGCCGCATAGGCGCGGAGCAACTGTGCGCCAACCAGCTCAATAACCTGGCGAGCGTGCTGATCGAGCTCGGTGAGCTCGATCGCGCGCGGCTCGCGTTACAGGACTTCGATCGTCTTTTGCCCGGTCTTGGTGGCCACATGCGCGTGCATGGTCGGTTCAGCATGGCGGAACTGGCGCTGGCGCAAGGCGATGCGCGAACCGCGGCGCGCCACGCGCGCGAAGCGATCAAAGCATCGTCGACCCTTGCCGCCCTCGACCAGCAGATCGCCAGTTACACATTCCTTGGCGAGGCCCTGCTTGCGATGGGCGATGCGCAACGCGCCCTTCGCGCGACGACGCGCAGCACGAAGCTGCACCGCAGCGCGGGCCTCGGTTTTACCGACAGCCTGTACGCGTACCATCACTGGTTGAACCACTACCGCGCGCTCGTTGCGAACCAGCGCGCGGACGAAGCCTGGCCGGCGCTGCAGCGGGCGTATGCGCTGCTGCTCGAGAACGTTCGCAGCGTGCGCGACGAGGGCCTGCGCCGCAATTGCCTCAACAAGGTCAGGCTCAACCGCGAGCTCGTGCAAAGCTGGCTGCGCGAGTCGGCGCAACGAGGCCTGCAGGACGCCGAGCGGCTCGCGCACCTGAACCTCGAAAGCCACGTGGGCGAGCCGTTCAAGCGCCTCGTGGACACCGGGATGCGGCTCAACGAGTTGCGCACCGCCCGCGAGCTGCACCACTTCCTGATCGACGAGATGACCGAGCTCACCGGCGCGGAGCGCGTGCTGCTGGTGCTCGAGGACGCCGCCGGCTTGCGCATCGCCGGCTCGCTGTTGCCGAGGCACGAGAACAGTCGAACGGATGCGGAATCGTTGCTCGCTTCCGTAACGTCGTGGCTGACCGAGGCACGACGTAACCGCGCCGTGAGCCTGCGTCACGACCCGGAGAACGCGAAGCCGCTCGAGCAATGCAGCCGTCTCGTCGCGCCGCTCGTCGCGGGACGGCAGGTGCTCGGCTATCTCTACGCGGACATCGGAGGGGCGTTCGGTCGCTTCACCGAATCCGATCGGGACCTGCTCGGCATGCTGGCCGCACAGGCGGCGGTCGCGCTCGAAAACGCGCGCTGGGGCGAGGGACTCGAGGCCAAGGTCGAGGAGCGCACGGCGGAGGCGCGTGCCGCACAGGCCCAGGCGGAGCAGCGAGCGGCCGAGCTCGCGATCATCAAC
>DATFCW010000365.1:0-7181 GCA_035252665.1 Casimicrobiaceae bacterium
GAATCGGAAGACGACGCGGCACGTCGGGAAACGCACCACGTACGCGAAAACGTCGGCATCGTCGACGTGTCGACGCTCGGCAAGATCGAATTGCAGGGGCACGACGCCGCGACGTTTCTCAATCGCGTCTACGTCAATCGCTTCGACAACTTGGCCGTCGCACGCTGTCGCTACGGCTTGATGCTGCGTGACGACGGCATCGTTCGCGACGATGGCACGACATCGCGTCTCGATCCGACGCACTACCTGATGACCACGACGACCGCGAACGCCGCCGCGATCATGCAGGAGATCGAGCGGCTTCTTCAGGTCGACTGGCCCGACCTCGACGTGCACGTCGCATCGGTCACCGAACAATGGGCGGCCGCGGCGTTGTCCGGACCGAAATCGCGCGACGTTCTTACCAGGCTCGTCGACATCGATGTCTCGAACGACGCGCTTCCGTTCCTGGGCGTCGCGCGATGTCGCTTGCATACCGCCGAAGGCGACGTTTCCTCGCGCGTTTTCCGCATCAGCTATTCCGGCGAGCTGGCGTACGAAATTCACGTTCCCGCAGATCGCGGACGCGCGATGTGGGAGGCGGTGCTCGATGCGGGCGCCGACTTCAACATCATGCCGTACGGCACCGAGGCGATGAATGCGCTTCGCGTCGAAAAGGGCCACGTCGTGATCGGCGCCGAAATCGATGGCCGAACGACCGCCGACGATCTCGGGATGGGACGTCTCGTCAACCCTGACAAGTGGTGCATCGGCAAGCCCTTGCTTGCGCGGGCGGCGCTGACGGCGCCCGATCGCTGGCAACTCGTCGGTCTCACCGCGCCTAGGGGTCTGCGCATACCGCGCGGCGGAAAGATCGTCGCCGATCCGGATCGGCCGCTGCCCAATCCAATGCTCGGACACGTGACATCGTGGTGCGACAGTCCGACAGTCGGTCGATGCATAGCCCTGGCGCTGGTCGCGGCCGGCCGCAGCCGACACGGCCAAACGCTATGGGCCGTTTCGCCGCTCGCGAACGAGAAGGTGCGCGTGGAAATCGGACCGCCGGTGTTCGTCGATCCCGAAGGGAAGCGGCTTCGTGTCTGACGCGGATCGCCGTGACGACGGGCTCGCCCTTGGCGAGCTCACGATCGCACGCGCATGGAACGTGAAAGGCAACGCGGCCGATGGCGAGTTCCTGTCGCGCGCCTCGCGTGTGCTCGAGATCGAGCTGCCTTCGGCACCGATGACGACGACGCGCACCGACAACGCGCTCGCAATGTGGCTCGGGCGCGCGTCATGGCTCGTTCTATCCGACGGGCCCATCGATTTCGATGTGTCGCGAACCGAGATCAACGATGCGGGCGGCGCGCTTTTCGACGTGTCGTCGAGCCAGGCGGCCTGGACGATCCGCGGCACACATGTCGCGCGCGTGCTGAACCGGCTTTGCCCGCTGGATCTTCACGCATCGGCGTTTCCGCGGGGCGCCGTGAAGCAAAGCCTGCTTGGGCACATCCATGCGCTCTATTACCGGCTCGGCGAGCACGCGTTCGTCGTGATCGTCACACGGAGTCTCGCTGTCGATGCGGCGCGCGAGCTTCGCGAAGCCGGGCGATCGGAGAGTTACCGCGAGATCGAGAAAGGGACGATCATCGCCGCGACATCGCCGCGCTGATCAAGCGCCGAGCCGCTGCGCGAGCTCGACGACGCTCGATACCGACATGTCGACGTTCGCGCCCGGTGCGCGCTCGCCTCGATCTTCGCCAAACTCATGGGGTCGCGCGACGAACGCGGTGCGAAGCCCGCACTGCGCGGCCGCGACGAGATCCGATGTGTGCGCCGCGACCATCATTGCCTCGCCGGGGCCGCAGTCGAAGGCTTCCATCGCGCTGCGATAGACGACGGGCTTCGGCTTGTAATCGCGTGCGAATTCGGCGCCGAGAATCGCATCCCAGGGAAAGCCGTTGTGGCGCGCGAGGTCGACCATCAACGCCACGTTGCCGTTCGAGCACGGCGCGAGCCGGTATGTTTCCCGAAGCCGCGCAAGTCCCGGCGCGCTGTCCGGCCACGCATCGAGGCGGTGCCACGCGAGGTTGAGTCGCGTGCGCGTCGCGTCGTCGAGCGCTTCGAGCCCGAAGCGCAAAAGGATCGCGTCGAGGTTTCGCCGGTGCAGAACGTCGAGCTTGCAGAACGGGCGCCGGCCGCTTCGCACTTCGTCCATCGACGGCTGGTACTGATCGCGCCATGCATCCGCGAACGCCGGCCAGTCGAGCGTAATGCCCTGCGGTCCGAGGATCGCCCGGGCCTCGCGCGCGATGGAGCCCCGCCAATCGACCAGCGTGCCGAAGACGTCGAAGAGAAGCGCCTTGATCCCGTGCATGATCACGATTCGTACGTTTCGATCGATCGGCAATTGTGCACGATTGGCCAATCTGCGCGAACGAGCGGCGCGAGCGGCGGGGCTAGAATCATCGTCGACGAAACCGAATCGCGAGGCGTTCCATGAACGAAATCCTTCCCGGCATCTTCACCTGGTCGCGACTCTCGGAGCCGCATGGCTACAACTTCAACGGCTACCTCGTGCGCGACGACGCGGGCAACGTCTGCATCGATCCCGTGCCGGCAAGCGAGCAGGATCTCGACGAGATTGCCCGCCTCGGCGTCGCGACGATCGCGATCACCAATCGCAACCATACGCGCGCCGCGAACGCGATCCGCGAGCGAACCGGCGCGCGCACGCTGATTCATCCCGACGACGCGCCTCACGCGCGCGAGCAGGGCGCCACGGTCGACGGCGAGTTGCACGCGGGCAATCGCGTCGGTCCGCTCGAGATCGTCGCGGCGCCCGGCAAATCGCCCGGCGAAGTCGTGATGCATTGGCCGGCGCGGCGGCTGCTCTTCGTCGGCGATGTCGTGATCGGCAATCCGCCAGGGCGATGCGGCCTGGTGCGCGAGAAGGTGATGGACGATCCAGCGCGGCTGCGCCGCAGCGTTGTCGCGCTTCTATCGCTCGATTTCGCTGCGCTGCTCGTTGGCGATGGCGTGCCGATCCTGCACGGAGCGAATGCGCGGCTCGCCGAGCTCGTCGAAACGTTCGGGCGCTGAAAACGCGCACGAGCGATGCGCTGGCTCTTCGAGCCGCGCCTCACCAACGAGGCGTTCGGCGATCCCGGCCTCTACGTCGACTTCCGCGACGAGCATCGCGCGATGCTGTTCGACATTGGCGACATCGATGCGCTGCCGCCGCGCAAGCTGATGCGGCTTTCGCATGTCTTCGTCACGCACACGCACATGGATCACTTCGCGGGCTTCGATCGGCTCCTCGCGATCGTGCTCGGCCGCAAGCCGCATTTGACGCTCGTCGGCGGACCGGATTTCATCGCGAAGGTCGAGCACAAGCTTCACGCATACACGTGGAATGTCGTCTATCGCTACGACGAGCTCGTGCTCGACGTCTGCGAGATCGGCCTCGATGGGCACGGCGAGTGCGCGCGCTTTTCGACGCGAACCAACTTCGTCCGCGAATCGACGGCGTCGTTCATGCTCGACAGCGACGTCGTGCATGACGAGGCGACGTTTCGCGTGCGCGCCCGCTTCGTCGATCACGACGTGCCATGCCTCGCGTACGCGATCGAGGAGAAGGCGCACGTGCATGTCGCGAAGGATCGCCTCGACGCGCTCGGTGTCGCGACCGGCGCGTGGCTTCGCGAGCTCAAGCACGCCGTGCTCTCCGGTGCACCGGAGGCGACGCCGATCGACGTGCGCTGGCGCGATCGAAGCGGCGATCACGCGATGACGCGGACCGTCGGCGAGCTGCGCCACCTGATCCTCGACGTCGTGCCCGGCCAGCGGATCGGCTACGCAACCGACTTGCGTTACACCGAGGCGAACGTCCGCACGCTCTGCGACCTGTTTCGCGACGTCGATACGCTCTTCATCGAATGCGTGTTCCTCGAATGCGACGCCGAGCATGGCGCGCGCAAGAACCATCTGACCGCGACGCAGGCGGGAACGATCGCGAGACGCGCCGGCGCGAAGAGCGTGCGGCCGTTCCATTTTTCGCCGCGCTACGAGGGTCGAGAGGCGGAGCTCGTCGCGGAACTGACCGCCGCCTGGTCCGCGCCGGCCGGTGCGCAAGCGCGCTCGTCGCAGAAGATGGCACGCGCGGCGGATACAATCGCTCCGCGCGATTGCGCATGAGGGGCAGCCAATGATCATCAGCAGGGCCGCAGCAATCTTTACGCTGGCGGCGTTCGCGGCTTGCATCGGACCGGCCTTCGCTTTCGACGGCCCGGTCGAGAAGAAGGTCTTCACGCTCACTTCGTACACGACGACGGGCAACAGGACGATCAAGAACGTCCGCGTCGGCTACGAGACGTACGGCAAGCTGAACGCGGCGGGCGACAACGCGATCTTCATTCCGCATTTCTTCACCGGCACCTCGCACGCTGCGGGCAAGTACAAGGCGAGCGATGCGGCGCCCGGCTACTGGGATCCGATCATCGGTTCGGGCAAGCCGATCGACACCGACAAGTACTTCGTGATCAGCGCCGATGCGCTCGCCAACGTCAACACGAAGGACCCAAACGTCACGACAACCGGTCCCGCAAGCATCGATCCCGACACCGGCAAGCCGTACGGGATGAACTTTCCGGTGATCACCTATGCGGATAGCGTGCGCGTGCACAAGGCGCTCGTCGACTCCCTCGGCGTGCGGAAATTGCACGCAGTGGCCGGGGCATCGGGCGGGTCGATCCAGGCGATGGAATGGGCGGCGCTTTATCCCGATTTCGTCGAGCGCGTCGTGCACGTCGTCGGGCCCGGATTCGACATCTCGCCCTACGTGCTCGAAATGCTCGATGTCTGGGTGCTTCCAATCCGCATGGACCCGAAATGGAACAACGGCGACTATTACGGCGGGGAGGAGCCGCTCTCCGGTGTTGCCGAGGCGTTGAAAATCGTCACCATCACCGCGCGCGCGAACGGCTGGGCGGTCAAGACGTTCGGCTACAAGTGGGCCGACCCGGCGAAGGACCCGGCGGCCGCGCTCGGCAACGAATTCGCGATCGAGGACGCGCTCGACAAGGCGGGCCGTGCGCGCGGTGCGTCAACGGATGCGAATTCGATGATCTATACGGCGAAGGCGAACCAGCTCTATGACCTCGGCGACGCCGTTTCGAAAATGAAAGCGCGGATCCTGTTCGTTCCCGCGCAAAGCGATCTCATCTTCCCGCCGTCGCTATCGATGGCCGCGGCCGAGCGCTACCGGAAGCAAGGCGGCGTCGCCGATGTCGCAATCATCGAAGGGTACGGGGGACACCTCGATGGCGTGCTGAATGTCGCGCGCCAAGGCGAAGCGATCCGCGCATTCCTGTCCCGGTGACATGCCGCTACGAATCGAGGACTACGCACTGATCGGCAATACGCGCACCTGCGCGCTCGTCGGCAAGGACGGCTCGATCGACTGGATGTGCGTGCCGCGCTTCGATTCCAACGCGTGCTTCGCGGCGCTGCTCGGCGATCAGGGTAACGGGCATTGGGAGATCGGCGCTGCACGCGGCGTCGCCTCGGTTCAACGCGCGTACCGAAAGGACACGCTGATCCTCGAAACCGATTTCGAGACGGCCGACGGCGCGGTTCGCCTCATCGATTTCATGCCGGTGTGGGAGGATCGCACCGACATCGTCCGCATCGTCGTCGGCTTGCGCGGCACGATGGCGATGCGCGTCGAGCTCGTCATGCGCTTCGGCTATGGCGCGATCACGCCGTGGGTGCGCAAGGTTGATGGCGCGCTTCGCGCGACTTCGGGGCCCGACTCGCTCGAATTGCGTGCGCCGGTCGCCCTCGAAGGCCACAATTTCACCACCGTCGCCGACTTCACCGTGCGCGAAGGCCAGCGCGTGCCGTTCGTGATGACATGGTTTCCGTCGCACCAGCGGCGGCCGTTGCCGATCGACGCGGAGGCTGCGCTCGAAGCCGCCGAGCGCTACTGGCGCGCCTGGTGCGACCATTGCACCTACGAAGGAAACTGGCGTGATGCGGTACGCGGGTCGCTCGTCATCCTGAAGGCGATGACGTATGCGCCCACCGGCGGCATGGTGGCGGCGGTGACGACATCGTTGCCCGAGCAGATCGGCGGAGTGCGCAACTGGGACTATCGCTACTGCTGGGTGCGCGACGCGACGTTCACGCTCTACGCGCTATTGCTCGCCGGTTATCACGACGAGGCGCGCGAATGGCGTTCGTGGCTGTTGCGCGCGGCCGCGGGCCATCCGGCGGAGCTGCAGATCCTCTATGGCGTCGGCGGCGAGCGCCAGTTGACGGAGATGGTGCTGCCGTGGCTTCGCGGTTACGAAAATTCGTCGCCGGTGCGCGTCGGCAATGCGGCCGCGGTGCAATCGCAGCTCGACATCTACGGCGAACTCATGGACTCGCTGCACGTTGCGCGCGAGGCGGGTCTCGCCGTCGATACCGACGCGTGGCAATTCCAGCGGACGCTCGTGAACTTCCTGGCGTCGAACTGGCAGCGTCCCGACAGCGGCATCTGGGAGATGCGCGGCGATCCGCAGCAGTTCACGCACTCGAAGGTGATGGCGTGGGTCGCGATGGATCGGGCGGTGAAGGCGATCGAGAAGCACGGGCTCGACGGTCCGCTCGATCGCTGGCGCGCCGTACGCCAGGCGATTCACGACGAGGTGTGCGAACGCGGCGTCGACAAGTCACGTGGCGTCTTCGTGCAGCGCTATGGATCGAAGGAGCTCGATGCGAGCCTGCTGATGATTGCGCTCGTCGGTTTTTTGCCGCCCGACGATCCGCGCGTGAAGGCAACCGTCGAAGCCATCGAGCGCGAGCTCGTGGTCGACGGTCTCGTGCTTCGGTATCGCACCGAGAAGGGCGTCGACGGTCTGCCGCCGGGCGAGGGGTTCTTCCTGCCGTGCTCTTTCTGGCTCGCCGACAACATGGCGCTTGCGGGTCGCCATGAACAGGCGCAGGCGCTGTTCGAGCGCCTGCTTGCGCTACGTAACGACGTCGGTTTGTTGTCGGAGGAATACGACCTTCACAATCGGCGCGCGCTCGGCAACGTGCCGCAGGCGTTGACGCACGTTGCGCTCGTCAACACCGCGCGCAACCTGTCGCAGGCCGGCGGCCCGTCCGAGCATCGTAGCCGCGGCGCGAGCGGCGAGCCGCCGGGCGGCGCGGCGCCA
>DATFCW010000366.1:0-10510 GCA_035252665.1 Casimicrobiaceae bacterium
TGATCTATCTCTCGCTGATGGCCGAGGCGTTCTTCGGGTACCTGCTTCCGTGGGGGCAGATGTCGTTTTGGGGCGCGCAGGTGATCGTCAACCTGTTCTCGACGATCCCGGTGATCGGCGACGGCCTGTCGGTGTGGATCCGCGGCGATTACACGATCTCGGATGTCACTCTGAACCGCTTCTTTGCGTTCCACGTCGCCGCGCTGCCGCTTCTTCTGTTGGCGCTCGTCGGCGCGCACCTGTTGGCGCTACACGAAACGGGATCGAACAACCCCGACGGCGTCGAAATCAAGAAGCAGCCCAAGGACCCGCGTACCGGCCTGCCGCTCGACGGCATCTACTCGCATCCGTATTACACGATCAAGGACCTGGTCGGCGTGATCGTCTTCCTCGCCGCGTTCTCCGCAATCGTGTTCTTCCTGCCCGAGATGGGCGGTTACTTCCTCGAGTCGAACAACTTCATTCCGGCCGATGCGCTGAAGACGCCGCCGGAGATCGCGCCGGTCTGGTACTTCACGCCTTACTACGCGATGTTGCGCGCCGTGCCGTCGTTCCTCGAAACGCAGGTGTGGGGCGTGATCGTGATGGCGTGTGCGGTGCTGATTTTCTTCGCGCTGCCCTGGCTTGATCACGGGGCAGTCAAGTCGATCCGTTATCGCGGCAGGCTCTACAAATCATGGCTTGCGGCCTTCGTGATCTCGTTCCTGATCCTGGGCTACCTCGGAACCGTACCGGTTACCGTGTGGGGGCAGTTCGGCAATGGGTTTCCGTTCTACGGCGCCGACAAGGCCACCGTGATCGCTCGCGTGTTGACCGTCGTCTACTTCCTGTTCTTCGTATTGATGCCGTGGTACACGGTGCGCGACAAGACCAAGCCGCAGCCGGATCGCGTGAGGTGGAGATGAAACGCGCGGCGTGGCTCTTCCTCGCGTTGTTCTTAACTGTTTCGGTTCCCGCCTTCGCGGCCGAGGAGAATGCACAGCTCCTGAACGCGCCGGTCAATAGTCTCGACAACGAGTCGCTCCAGCGCGGTGCGCGCAACTTCGTCAATTACTGCCTGACGTGCCACTCGGCGAAGTACATGCGCTACAACCGGCTGACCGATCTGGGGCTCACCGACAAGCAGATCACCGACAACCTCATGTTCGCGTCGAGCAAGATCGGCGACACGATGACCGTCGCGATGACGCCGGAAAACGGCAAGGCATGGTTCGGCAACGCACCGCCGGATTTGACCGTCGAGGCGCGCATCCGCGGTCGCGACTGGCTCTACAGCTACCTGATGGGGTTCTACCGCGACGAGAAGACCCCGTCCGGCTGGAACAACTTGGTGTTCCCGAACGTGGCCATGCCGAACGTGCTGTGGCAATTGTCCGGGGTCAACAAGCTCGTCAAGACCGAATACGAAGACCACGAGAAGGCGCAGGCGGCGGCGATCGCGGTCAAGGGCCTCGTCTCGGTCGAGCCCGACGGCGAGAAGTACTCGGTGCTGCGAGTCGAGCCCGACCAGCCCGGCACGATGAGTCGCGCCCAGTACGAGGAGTTCGTCACCGATCTCGTCAATTACCTCGACTACATGGGAGAGCCGATCAGGAACACCCGGGTCCATCTCGGGCTTGTGGTGATGCTTTTCCTCGGCGTGCTGTTCGCCTTCGCGTACGCGCTCAAGCGCGATTACTGGAAAGAGCTGCATTAGGGCCGCTGGGGCCGCTCGGCCCCACCGACGGGCGCCGGGCGGAGCGCCCCGACCTCATAAAAACGTTGCGATCCGGGCGTGTTGCCCCGATCTTGACTACACATCCGGGAGAAACAGAAAGCGATGATGACCCTTTACTCCGGCACGACGGACCCGTTCAGCCAGCGCTGCCGGATCGTGCTCCACGAAAAGGGCATGGACTTCCAGATCATCGACGTGGATCTCGACCACAAGCCCGAGGACCTCGCGGTGATGAACCCGTACAACCAGGTGCCGGTGCTGGTCGAGCGTGACCTCGTGCTGCACGAGTCGAACATCATCAACGAGTACATCGACGAGCGCTTCCCGCACCCGCAACTGATGCCGGCCGATCCGGTGATGCGCGCGCGGGCACGGCTCTTCCTGCATCGGTTCGAGAAGGAGCTCTTCGTCCACATCGACGCGCTCGAAGGGGGCAACCAGAAGCATGCGGACCGGGCACGAAGCTTCGTCCGCGACGCGCTGATGCAGATCGCGCCGGTCTTTGCCAAGCACAAGCACATGCTGGGCGAGGACTATTCGATGCTCGACGTCGCGATCACGCCGCTTCTGTGGCGCCTCGACTACTACGGCATCCAGATGCCGAAGACGGCCGCGCCGCTCATGAAGTACGCGGAGCGCCTGTTCGCCCGGCCGGCGTTCTCGGAGGCGCTTACCTCCGCAGAGCGGGGCATGCGGAAGTAGGCACCCCGATTGCTTAGGATCGCTTCCGGATCGACATTCGGCAGCGAATCGTAAAGCGCTTCGACAGTCGCCGGCCGCATGTAACGCACAAGCGCGGTGTGCAGTTCGCGCAACGCATGCCCTTCGAAGGCAACGACGGTTAAGCGCGTTTTCGCAGCGTTCGCGAGGCCCAGCGTAATATTTTCGCCATGTCAGAGCAGTCCGCGAAACCCTACCTCGTACGCGCCATTTGCGAGTGGTGCGCCGACAACGGGCTTACACCCTACCTGGCGGTGCGCGTGAATCCGCAAACGCGCGTCCCGGCCGCGTTCGTCAAGAACGGCGAGATCGTGCTGAACGTCAGCCCGACCGCCACGCGCAAGCTCACGATCGACAACCAGTGGATCCAGTTCACGGCGCGCTTCAACGGCTCGTCGCAGGAGGTGGCCGTGCCAATCGGCGCGGTCATCGGCATCTTCGCCAAGGAAACGGGCTACGGGTTCTCGTTCTCGGCGCCCGACGATCCGGTGGCAGCGCTCGCCTCGAGCAGCGGCGGAGCGCGCGACGCCGAAGGGCCGCCGAAGCTCGGCGAGCCGCCGCGGAAGCGGCCGACGCATTTGTCCGTCGTCAAGTAGCCGATCGGTTGCGCGCTGCGCATCGTGGCGGGCGCTAGAATCCAAGCCGCGCCGGCATAGCTCAGTTGGGAGAGCAGCGGTTTTGTAAACCGTTGGTCGGGAGTTCGAGTCTCTCTGCCGGCACCATGAAATTGCTTCGCTGCATCAGCGCGGGCGTCGGTGCTTGCCCACCACGAACCACGGCGCTCCGACATAGGAATCCGCCACCACCCAGGCAGCAGCGGTCAACGCCCACGATACGCCGGTCTCCGTCCATTGAAAGGCGTCGGCGTTCGTCGCCACGATCGGTACCCACACGAACAAGGTGAACAAGCCCATCTGCAACGCGGAAAGTGCCGTTGCCAGCCGCGCGTACACGCCCACCAGCACGGCGAAACTGGCGGCGAGATAGGTACATCCGGTGACGTACGCCCAGGTCAAAGGCGAGGGCAGCCAGTCGGGCACCAGGGCAGCCGTCTCCTTGACGTAGATGATGTGAGCCAGGCCGAAGGGAATCATCGCGACTCCGTAGATGGTCCTCCCGATGCGAACGCCCTGTTCGCCTGTAGCGTGACCGAAATGTTGCTTGTCCCAGTCGGTTGCGGCGAGCGCATACAACACCCAAGCGCCTGCCGCCAATACCGCGGTCTCACCACATCCTTCCCAGGAAACCTCGACCGTGGGGCCTCGGAGGATGACCGGCAACCTGAAGAGCAGCAACCAAAGCAGAAGGCACGCGAGCAGCGTCCGGGCACCCAAGGCCGCAGTGCGTGGCATGAGCAGCGTTATGCCGGACCCCAGCGAGATGGCGGCGCAAAGGTACGCCAGTCCCTCGCGCCCGGGTAACCACCTGGGCACCGGCTGCCAGATTGCACCGAAATTCCCTTTGATTGCGCCTATTGTTCCGAGGGCGATCAATGTCACGGCAAACACTGCGCGACCCAGGCTTTGGGACTCGCATCGCCAACATTCGAGCTAGAAGCCGTACCGCCGGGGGTTGTTCAGTACCGTTGTGGCGGTGTATTCCGCCTGCTGGACGGTGAAGCGTGCCTTTATCAGCACGTCGATGACGGCCTGTTTGTCGTTGGAACGGATGGCCGCATCGAACTCGGGAAACAAGTTCAAGTGAGCGAGCCGTTCGTTCACCGACATGCCGTTGATGCGCTGTTCGTCATCCATGTTCAGCGTCTATCGCATGGATCGCACTGCACCGATCAAGAGCATCTCGCTTTGCGGCAGTGCGATGAGTTGCACGCCGACCGGTAATCCGTCGACCATCCCGCACGGTACGGCGAGCGCAGGCAATCCGGCCATCGTGTAGAGGCCCTGCAATCGCGCCGAGCCGGTGCCTTCCGCGCTGATCGGCGGCGCGATGCCGTCGGTTGCCGGGGCAAGGATGATCGTCTCATCGTCGAGGAGGCGAACGAGCGATTCGCGGTAGCCGCGCGCGCGATCGATGGCGTCGGCGTACTGCGCATCTGAAATCCGCCGTCCGCGATCGACGAGGTCGCGAAGCCGCTCGCTCATCAAATCGCCGGGTCGATCGCGATCGGCACCGTGATTGATCGCGATGTCGCGCATGAGAATGGTTTCGAGCGTTGCATGCGCATCCACGAATTCGCTCGGCAGCGACGTCGCGGTGATCCCGATGCCGCCAGCCTCGAACGCGGCTTGCGCGCGCGCGAGCGCCGTGCGGCTCGCAGTCTCGATGCATTCCGGCCACGGGCCTTCGACGAGCAGGGCGCGGCGCGGCGGCGGTTGCTTCGACTGACCTGGATCGCGATCGAACAGCACGCGACACGCGAGGTCGAGATCGTCCAACTCGCGCGCGAGAAATCCGACGTGATCGAGCGCGGCCGAGAGCGGCATCGCACCTTGCCTCGAAATCGATCCGAACGTCGGCTTGAGCCCGTACACGCCGCAGTAAGTGGCCGGGCGCACGATCGATCCAACGGTTTGACTCCCGAGCGCGAGTGGCACCATGCACGCGGCAACCGCCGCCGCCGATCCGCTCGACGATCCTCCCGGTGAGCGCGTCGGATCGTGCGGATTCGTGGTCGGCCCGGCGCGCGCGATGGCGTGCTCGGTCGATATCGTCGTGCCGAGGATCACCGCGCCTGCCTCGCGCAATCGCGTCACGACGGGTGCATCTTGGCGCGGCACGCGTCCCGCATGAATCGGCGTTCCCCATTCGCAACGCAAGCCCGCGACGTCGATGATCTCCTTGACGGCGACAGGCACGCCGTGAAGCGGTCCGCGGCTTTCGCGCGGCGCCTGGTCGCGTTCGCGCGCTTCGGCAATCGCTTTCTCGGTAGCGACGCGATCGCGAAACGCGTGCACGACGCCTTCCCGCGACTCGATCTCTCCAAGACACGCGCGCACGAGCGCTTCCGATCTCAGCTCGCCGCGCGCAATCGCTCGGGCAGCTTCCGCCGCGCCAAGCTTCGCCAATGCGTTCATTCCGCCACTTCTCCTTCCGACGCGAACGTCTTCGACAGCTCCTCGTCGAGAAGCCCGTAGATCCGACGCTCCAGATCGCGAAATCGATCCGAAGTGATGTCGCGCGGGCGTGGCGCGTCGACGGTCCACTCCGCCTTGATGCGTCCCGGTCGCGCCGTCATCACCAGAATGCGATCGGCAAGGAACAGCGCCTCGGGAACCGAGTGCGTGATGAACACGACGGTTCGCTGCTGTTCACTCCAGATACGCAGGAGCTCGCGCTGCAGGAATCGGCGCGTGAGCGCATCGAGCGCGCCGAACGGCTCGTCCATCAGAAGAATCGACGGATCGACGGCGAACGCGCGCGCGATCGCGACGCGCTGCTTCATGCCGCCGGATAGCTCGTCGATCCCTTTGTCCGCGAAGTCCTGCAATCCGACGAGGCGCAAGTGATGAAGGGCGATCTCGCGCCGTCGCGCCTTCGGCATTTCTCTGAGCCCGAACTCGACATTGCCGAGCACGGAGAGCCAGGGAAAGAGCGCGTAGCTTTGAAACACCATGCTGCGATCGATGCTCGGCGCGCGAATCGGCTCGCCGTCGACCCGCACGCTGCCCTCGCTCGGGGCGAGGAAGCCTGCGAGGATTTGCAATAGCGTGCTCTTTCCGCAGCCGGTCGGACCGACGATCACGAGGAATTCGCTTGCCTTGACATGGATCGAGACGGGGCCGAGCGCATCGACGCGCCCGCCTGAGCGCGTCTCGTAGATCTTCGTGAGCCCGTCGATCGTCAGCGGCTTGCCGGTCCGCGTCGCCATGTCAGGAACGCGCGAAACGGCGCTGCAGAAAGCGGAAGAAGGCGTCGAAGAGGAATCCGAGAATGCCGATCACTACCATGCCGACGAGGACGAGGTCAGCACGCAGGATGTCCATGCCGTTCGCGATCAGATACCCGAGGCCCGTGTGCGCGGCAACGAGCTCGGCGGCGATGAT
Organism: Casimicrobiaceae bacterium; assembly: GCA_035252665.1. Taxonomy (GTDB): domain Bacteria; phylum Pseudomonadota; class Gammaproteobacteria; order Burkholderiales; family Casimicrobiaceae; genus VBCG01. The sequence continues at coordinate 6,442 of DATFCW010000366.1, forward strand.
CGCCGCCCACCCGGTGCCAAATGCGACGCGCAGTCCCACGACGACGCTCGGCATCGACGCGGGAACGATGACGCGGCGAAAGAGCAGGAAGCGGTTCGTGCATCCGAATACGCGGCCCGCGTTGAGCAGCACAGGATCGACTTCCTTGACGCCCGCGATCGTGCTGAGAAGAATCGGGAAGAACGTGCCGATGAAAACGACGAACACCTTGCCCGATTCGCTGATGCCGAACCATAGGATGGCCATCGGGATCCACGCGAGCGGCGAGATCGGGCGCAGAAGCTCGACGAACGGATTGACGATCCGTTCGAGCCGCTGCGAGTTTCCCATCAGAAGCCCGAGCGGAACCGCAATTACCGCGGCGAGCAGCCATGCCGAGATGACGCGCCCGAGACTGTACGCAACGTCGACGCCGAGCTCGCCGGTGCGCGAGAGATTGGCGAACGCGTAAAGCACCGCGAGCGGCGGCGGAAGCACCGACGGGTCGGGCGAGGTCAGCGTCACCACGAGTTGCCATACAGCAACGATGACGATCGACGCGTAAACGAACGGAAGCGCGCGGGCGATCGCCGCGAGCGGATGCGCTCGCCGCTCGCCGCTCATACTACTCACTGCTTACGCGCCGGTCGTCGTGCAGGTTTGGCCGCGCTTGACCTCGTCGAGCGCCTTTTGCGCAAACGACGATTCGATTCTCGGCGTGTCGGTTGGCTTCAGGATCTCGGCGTCCTTCAGAAACTTCGTGTACGCATCCATCGTCTTCTGCGTCGGAACGACATCGAGGCTGTAGACCGAAATTCCCTGCTTGAGCGAAAGCGCGATCACGCTCTGCGGAATGCGGATCTGCTCGCTCCAGAGCTTCGCCGCGTCATCGGGATGGCAGAGGATGTAATTGATCGCTTGCACGTTCGCCGTGACCAGTCCCTGCACGATGTCGGGATGCGCTTTCAGGAAATCGTTCTGCGCGTAGACGCCGTTGCCGATGTAGTGGCCGCCCATGATCGGCATGATCTGCTCGGCCTTCGCGAGCAGGCGCACCTTCCCGGATGCGAGGCCCACCGAGATTGACGGGTCCCACGTGATCCCCGCATCGACCGACTTCTTCTCGACGAGGACCGGAATGTCCGGGCCGCTCGACTTGAAGAGCTTGATGTCGTTCGCGGACAGTCCGCATTTCGCAAGCGCTTTGAGCAGCAGCGGATATTGCTGCGACCCGATGCCCGGGAACGCGACCGTCTTGCCCTTGAGATCGCACGGCGTCTTGAGCGGCGAATCGATCGGCACGAGGATCGCCGTTTGCTCGAGTATGTTGATCGCGACGAGCGTCGCCTTGAGCCGCGAAACCGCGATCGTTGCCGGCCCCATGCCTGCGGATGCGATTTGCAGCGCACCGGCTGCCATTGCCTGATTCTCAGGGGCGCCGTACGAGAACTCGCGGAACTCGACCTTGACGTTGTATTTCTTCTCGATCGGCTCGAAGTAACCGAGCGCCTTCGCGATGAACGACGGGTCCGTGTCGGGCTGCACACCGTAGTTGATGACCTCCTGCGCGAAGGCCGTTGCGGCGCTGCATGCGGCGATCGCCGCGAACCAGGCAACGCGATGTGCGATCCTGACGAATCCCATCTCTCCTCCTCATGAGTGCGCGCGGGCGAGTCGTAGTCGACCTTCTGCCCGCGAACAAGGCGTCGTGGTGAAATGTTCCGCGCGAGCGCCGGGCGGCCTCGACGCAGCAGCTATTGTGCGCCCGATCGCCGTACGCGGCCAGCCGCGGCGCATCGAGACGTGAGCGTGCCTGTCGCGCCGTGGGAGGGCGACTTGCACGCGTTGCATCGCGCGAGGCCCGGCGACGTTCGATCGCGCGAGCCCGGAGGCAGCGACGGCACGGCACCGCGGGGAGCGCCGTGCCGTTTCAAAATCCCGTTCTAGATGCGACCCATGAGCAGGAGGATGATCAGGATTAGCAACACGATTCCGAGTCCTCCGCTCGGCCAGTAACCCCATCCCGAGCTGTAACCCCACGACGGCAGCGCGCCGATCATAAGAAGAATGACGACGATGAGTACGATGAGCGAAACCGACATGACGACCTCCCACACATGTAAGGCATACAAGCGCATTCCGCTGACATCCGAGACGCGCTTGCGCTACGCGACATGTAAGAATTACGTTCGAGTCGATGGCGGCGGTGACTCGACGTCGTGCGACGCTTCTTGAAGCCTTGCTGCCGCCTGCTTCGCGCCGATTCATCAAGCAACGCATGTGCCGGCACTCATCCCAGCGGAGAATGCAATGAATCGATTGGATTTTCAGGGTCGTCGCGCGGTCGTGACCGGCGGCGCATCGGGCATCGGCCTCGCCATCGCGCAGCGGCTTGTCCTGAGCGGCGCGCGCGTGGCGCTATGGGATCGCGACCAGAAAGCGCTTGCGCGCGCCAACGATACGCTCGGCGCTGCCGCAACAACGAACGCGGTGGATGTGGCCGACGCGCGCGCCGTCCAGGACGTCGCGAATGCGGTGGCGAAGCATCTCGGCGGGATCGACGTGCTCGTCTGCTCGGCGGGGATCACAGGACCGAACTCGACGACATGGGAGTATCCGGTCGATGCCTGGCGAGAGGTGTTCGACGTGAACGTTCACGGTCTCTTTCACTGCAATCGCGCTGTCGTGCCGATCATGCGCGCGGCGGATTACGGACGCATCGTGAACATCGCGTCGATCGCGGGCAAGGAGGGTAATCCCAATGCATCGGCGTACAGCGCGTCGAAGGCAGCGGTGATCTCGCTTACGAAATCACTCGGCAAGGAGCTCGCGAAGACCGGCATTCGCGTCAACTGCGTAACGCCTGCCGCGGTTCGCACGCCGATCTTCGATCAGATGACCCAGGAGCACATCGACTTCATGCTGTCGAAAATCCCCATGGGGCGCTTCGGCAGCGTCGACGAAATCGGGGCGCTCGTGTGCTGGCTCGCGTCGGAGGAATGCGCGTTCTCGACGGGTGCCGTGTTCGACGCGTCCGGCGGGCGCGCGACTTATTGAAGACCAATTTGGGGTCAGAGACGAAACTCCCCCGTCGAGTTTCGTCTCTGACCCCAAAATGGTTTAGCGCCCCACCCGCAGCATGATCTTGCCGATGTGCTTCGATGATTCCATCAACGCGTGGGCTTTCGGCGCATCGTCGAGATCGTAGGTCGTATCGATCACCGTCCTGATGTTTCCCTCCGCGAGAAGCGGCCACACCTTCTCGCGAAGCTCGCGCGCAATCGTCGCCTTGCGTGACGACGGGCTCGCCCGCAGTGTCGAACCCGTCAGCGTGAGCCGCTTCAGCATCATGAAGCGCAGGTCGCATTCGACGCGGCTGCCCTTCAGGAACGCGATCTGCGACAGCCGGCCCTCGACTGCGAGGCACTTCAGGTTGCGCTCGACGTAGTCGCCCCCGACCATGTCGAGAATCACGTCCACGCCGCGCTTGTTCGTGATGCGTTTGACTTCCTCGACGAAGTCCTGCTGACGATAGTCGATCGCATGGTCGGCGCCGATGTCGAGGCAGAATTTCGTCTTCTCCGGCGTGCCGGCTGTCGCGATCACCGTCGCGCCGAACGCCTTCGCCAATTGAATCGCGCAAAGGCCGATGCCGCTCGTCCCGCCGTGCACGAGAAACCATTCGCCGCTGTGCAGATGTGCGCGATCAAATACGTTGTTCCACACCGTGAAGAAATTCTCCGGTAGGCTCGCGGCTTCCTCGAGCGACAGGCCACCGGGAATCGGCAGGGACCATGCGGCGGGCGTCGTGCAGTATTCGGCGTAGCCGCCGCCCGGCGTGAGGGCGCACACGTCATCGCCGACGGCGATGTCCCGAACTTCGTCGCCGCGCGCAACGACGTGTCCGGCAACTTCCAATCCGAGGATCGGCGATGCATCGGGCGGCGGCGGATAGTTGCCCGCGCGTTGGATGCAGTCGGGGCGATTAACGCCCGCATACGCGACCTCGATCAGCACCTCGTCCGCGCGCGGCATCGGCAGTGACGCATACTCGATTCGCATCACGTCCGGTCCGCCGTGCTCGGCGACT
>DATFCW010000367.1:0-3739 GCA_035252665.1 Casimicrobiaceae bacterium
TAACGACGCTCCAAGGCCGAGCTGAGGACGGTGATCTCAGCGTGCACTGATGGCGCGCGACTTTCGCGTCGAGCGCGCTGTGTCGATCGGGCTCGGACCGCGTCGCGCTGCATCGCGGACGATTTCTCCGAACGCGGCGGCGGCAGGCGAAAGACTGCGTTCGGATCGCCGCGCGAGCGCGATCGTCCGCTTCGGCACCGGCTTCTTCACCCGGCGCCAACAGAGGTTTGGATAGTGACGATGCATCGCGAGTGCCGGCATGAGACCAAGGCCCAGACCGGCCGAGACCATCTCGCACACGGCCTCAAGTTGGCTGGTCTCGAGGCGGACGCGCGGCTGGAACCCAGCCTCCGAGAACGCTTGCGAGATGACGCGACTCATTCCACAGGTGGGCTTCGGAAGCACGAAGGCTTCTCCCGCGGTCTGCCTCAACGAAATTGGCTCGTCGGGCGCGGATCGGGCCTTCGCGAGGCGATGACTCGAGGGAACGATCAGTACCTGTTCGTCGACGAACAGACGCTCGATCTGCACTGAAGCACCGCCGTCGCGATCAGGTGATCCGTCCGAGAGCTGCACGATGCCGAGGTCCGCGACGACGTCGGCGAAATCCTGGGCAGTGCAACCTGGATGCTCGTGGATCTGAATTTGCACGTCGGGAAACTGTTCGCGGTAGTTCGAGATGATCCGCGGTAGCCAGTAAGTGGCGATCGTCGGCAGGCAGACGAGCGAGACGATACCGTGCCGCAACTTCTGCAGATCAGCGACGTGCTGCTTGCCCTCCGCCACGAGCTTCAGCACCTGCTCGGCATACGCGAGAAACGCGCTGCCAGCGGCAGTAAGATCCACACCGCGCGTGCGCCGCTCGAAGACCGGAATTCCGAGCTCGTCCTCAAGCTTGCGAATCTGCTGGGACAGCGCCGGCTGCGCGACGAAGCACGATTCCGCGGCATGCGTGAAGTTACGCCGGTGCGCGACGGCGACGAAATAGCCGAGCTGCTGCAGGTTCATAGATAAGGTTTTCTTATCGATATCTGGTAGCGACGACGATAAGTTATTCCAGTACCGGCGCTTCAGTCAATGGATGGTGAAACGTGGATCCGAGGATGAGTACGTTCCTCATAGATGTGGGCGGCCGTGGGACTGGCGCGCCGAGTGGTATCTACACTGATCCATTGGCGTATTGCTTACCGAGCCACCGTACCACGCCGGTCGCGCCGTCAAGGGCTACGCGCCTGGTGAGCGCTTGCGTCCTGCGGCCGTCTACTAACCCTCTTACTGCTTGCGCTGCGGCGTGCTGCCGCCGGCCTCGGGCAATCCCGCCCGAACAACCGGAGCAGACCATGTCGAAAGCCAATCAACAATCCAACCGTCGAGTCGACCTGCTGATTCGAGACGCCACGGGCGACTACCGCACGGCGACCGGCGAAGAGATTCTGCAAGCTGCGCGCCACGTCCTCGCGTGGCGCGTTCGCCGTGGAACGGCGATGACGTCGCCTGATATCGTACGCGACTTCCTTATTACGAAGCTTGCCGACCTCGAACACGAAGTCTTCGTCGCACTGCTGCTTGATTCACAGCATCGACTCCTTCAGTATGTCCGACCTGACACCCGTTTTAGTACCGAACGGGCTTAGAGTCCGCGGTTAAGAATACGCGTTTTCGGCTGCCTTTTCGCTGGCGAATTCCTGCGGTGTTCGATTACCAAGCGAGCTGTGCGGCCGCTCTGTGTTGTACTCGACGCGCCACGCTTCGATGACGTTGCGAGCATGAGGTAGGCTCAGGAACCAGTGCTCGTTGAGGCATTCATCGCGGAACTTGCCGTTGAAGCTCTCGATGTAGGCGTTCTCGTTCGGTTTGCCAGGACGGATGAAAGACAGATGTACGCCGCGTCGATACGCCCATTTGTCCAAGACCTGGCCTTCGAACTCGGGTCCGTTATCGACCGTAATCGATCGCGGCAAACCGCGCAGATCGGCGAGCCGTTCGAGCACAGCTTCAACCCGTACGCCCGTGATTGACGTGTCGACCTCGATCGCGAGACATTCCCGCGTGCAGTCATCGACGATCGTCAGGCAGCGTAGCCGACGTCCTCCGATCAGGCCATCGGCGACGAAGTCCATCGACCAGCTCAGATTCGGCGCGCTCGGCTTGGGCAACGGCTTGCGTTCGTACGGACCGAGGCGCTTGCGTTTACGGCGTCGCACCGCTAAGCCGGCCTCGCGGTAAAGGCGATAGACGCGCTTACGATTCACGTCCCAGCCTTCACGTCGCAGCCGCAGGTACACACGACGATATCCGTAGCGTCGCTTGACCGCCGCAATCTCTTCGATGCGATTACGCAGCAACGCCGTGTCCGGCCGGCGACTGCGGTAGCGGTACAACGAACGCGAGATCCCCACCAGCCCGCAGGCACGCGTGACCTTCAGGCCGCGCTCGGTCATCAGCACGCCGACCGCCGCGCGCCTGGCCTGCGGGCTCACCATTTTCGGCCGAGCAGCTCCTTCAACGCTGCCTTGTCGAGCTCGGCATCGGCCAGCAGGCGTTTGAGCTTCGCGTTCTCCTGCTCGAGCTCCTTGAGCCGCCGCGCCTCCGACACCGTCATGCCGGCGTACTTCGCCTTCCAGTTGTAGAACGTCGCCTCCGAGATGCCGTGCCGACGACAAAGCTCCTTCGTCTTCGCGCCGGCCTCGGCTTCCTTCAGCACCGCGATGATCTGCTCTTCGGTGAACCGCTTCGCCTTCATCGTCCGCCTCCCGGTGGGGCGGACTCTACTCCTCGCGCGTACTAAACCAGGGTGTCAGGTCGGATGCTACACAAGATCGCCAGCAACAGCACGGCGCCAAATCGGCCAGTCGGGTCAAGCCATCCGCACACGACGCCCGCGGCCAATGGCGCGATGAACTGAAGGGCGCTCGGCAACCATCCTGCAACTGAACTCGTCATCGGCACGATCGCCAAAGTGGCAAAAGAAACTGCGGTAAGCACGGCAAAGCACAGAAGCGCCGAGGCAACGGCTTTAGTTGTGCGCGACATCGCTCAGCACGCTAACAAGCTGAGCTGACCGGCCGCGAGCGGACGTCGCGACCGCGCCGCCTGCGAGCGGTCCGGTTGAGCGAGCGGTCAGGGCGCAACACGGGCGACCATGAACCACAGCAGGAAGACAAGGCAGATGATCGCGATGGGAAACACGACAAAAGCAAGCATGCTCGCGCGCGCTATCAGTTTTGACGCCTTCGCAAACAGCTGCTCGGCTTCTCCGGGCGGCTGGGACAGCCGCGCGAGCCGTTCGCGCTGTTGCGTAAGGAGCTCATCTTGCCGCTGGAGCGCTTGTCCCTGGCGCTCGAGCTGGACGCGCTGACCGTCGCGAAGCTCCTCGAGCAAGCGAACGATCTTCTCGGCATGGTCGTCGTTCATTGCGCCCTAACGCTCTAGTTAAGAGGCGGCTATTCGGCCGGGCCAGAGGCCCGCCGCCAAGACGTCCGGTTCAATGACATGTCAGGCGCGCGCGTCAAATATGTCGTGGCCGTATGAGTTATCGATCGCGCACAGCCAGCGGCCGCGCACGTCCTTCTTGAACACATACGTCGCCTTTCGCTCTACTGGGGGCGAATTGTCGGCGGACACGTGCGTCTTCGCCAGGACAAGTGCCGTATCGCCCGTTTCGAGAATGACCATTCCAGCTTGCCGGACATCCAAAGTACCGTCGAAGTGCGCTGCAATCGCTTCCATCGCGCGCCGA